>JADZCJ010000040.1 GCA_020851635.1 Anaerolineae bacterium | reverse complement strand
TGGACATTTCCAGAACTGACACCCATGCAAGCGGATGTCATAGAACGGCTACGCTTCGCTCCGCCCCAAATAACGTTGATGCTTTCATGAAATTGTTAAGATTCAGTCAACCCTTGAATACAGGCTTTAGCAAGCTCAAACAGTTGCGGACGACGCATCGCGGCGTCGGAATGCCCTTACCCCGACCCGCCGGCTGACAAAAAACCCCCTGCTCCTACTCGGCAAGAGAATTCAGAGTTGCATCGGACGTTTCGGCAAACGCCCTGACAGGCATCGCTGCCGCGCCGCGTGCCCTGAGCGGCACCGCAAAAAATCGAAAAACTTTGCCGCGCAGCGCGCCCAGATTCCGCAAATTCTCGACAATCAAAATATCCTTTTCCAACAAGCGCGTGTGCGTCGGTCGCTTCGGGTCGCGCGTATCGTCAATGTTCAGCGTGTCCACCCCCACCAGCTTGGCGCCGCCATCAATCAGCCAATCCACCACCTCGCGCGACGCAAAAGGATATGCTTCATACTGCCGCTTGCCCCAAAATTGGTCCCAGCCGAAATTAAACAGCACCGCTTTCCCGCGTATATCGAGCCCTTTGGGGACAACATCCCAAGCTTGCTCCTGCTTCGCTTCACGGGCATCAATCCGCACGCCCGGCAGCACGACTTCCGACAATTCAATGTCGCCGATGGCGCGCTTGTCCTTCCAGCGATGATATGGCGCATCGAGATATGTTCCCATCGAGCCGTGAAAATGAAATTCGGTAATTTCAAATTCGGCTTTGCCGCCATAACGGGGCCGGGTCTGCGCGTGCGTCAAAAAAGGACGGATCGAAACAACAAACGCCGTCTCGGTGCCGTCCTCATTTCTGTATTTGAACCCAGGCATCCCGTCGTAAAACTCGTGTGAGAGATCAATCAACATCTTTTTTATGTCGCCGCCGCCAGCGCCTCTTCCTTTTTCCGCACATCCTCGAATGCCGCGACCGCAACCTCGATCATGTCGTCCGTCGGTTGTCGGGTCGTGAGCGATTGCAGCGCCAACGAGGGCCGCACCACGAACCAGTCAAAGATGAATATATTTCGGTGCTGTGATGAAAATCGGATCAACTCGTAACTCACTGCCGCCACAAATGGAATCAGTGCGAGCCGCGAGAACAACCGCAGCCCCAGCGGAAGGTCGCCGAGCAGGATAAAAAACAGAATCGAAACCACCACGACGGTCAGCATAAAACCGGTGCCACAGCGCGGATGTTCTTTGCTGAACTTTTGCACCTCGACCGGGACCAGTCTGGCGCCGCCCTCATACGCCGCAATCGTCTTGTGCTCGGCGCCGTGATACATAAACACGCGCTGAATATCAGGAATACGACCAATCGCAATCAGATAGGCGAGAAACAAGCCCAGACGTATCAGCCCCTCCATAATATTGTTCCAGAACGGCGTCACGCCCAGCTCGCCGAGAAAATGGGCGACGATAACGGGCAGCGCAAAAAAGATCGCCACGCCCAAACCCAGCGAAAGCGCCAGCGTCCCATAAATCGCGTTTTGTGACAAGCCCTCGGGTTCCTTGTCGGCGGTTGATTCGAGCTCGAGCGTTTGCGCCTCGGTGATCGTCACCTTGACCGACTCGACTGTCACAGCCGCGCCTGCGCTTACGGATGACGGTGTGCTTGCCGCTGCCCGGCTCATAGTCATGCCGTCCGCAGTCGCCGCGACGGTCTCGCGTACGCCATCGCCCGACGCCCCGTTGCCGCTTGCGCCAGCAGGTTCTGCCGGCTGTTCTGCTTTTTCTGCGGCCTTGGCTTTTTTCGTCTCGTCTGCAATCTGAACATTTGCAGCCCACATGAGCATTCGCGTGCCCAGCACCAGCGTGTCCCACAGCAAAGGCAGCGCGCGAAAAAATGGCGTCTTGCTCCAAAAACCCGCGTACACCCCTTTCGGAATGGACTCGCTCTTGAGCTCGATGTCGCCATTCTCATGCCGCACCGCGCACGACACGAAATTGCGCCCGCGCATCATGACACCTTCAACAACCGCCTGTCCGCCATACAAGATTTTCGAGTCAGCCAATTCAACCTCTTTTCTGATTCCGCCGATTCTAAATTCGTTACCTGCCCCTGTCAATTCGGAATTCCCGGTCTTGAATATGATACAATTTCACCAATGGTTCTCAATTACCCCGATGCCGTTCGATGGTATTACTCGTTCGCCCGTTTTGACTCGGCCGCTCCGCGCATTCCCGATGATCTCAAACTCGCGCGGATGCGTAAAATCCTTTCACAGTTGGGCAACCCACATCAACAGTTTCCGGTTGTTCTCATCGCGGGCACCAAAGGAAAGGGATCCACCGCCGCGCTGCTCGCCAGCGTCCTGCACACGGCGGGGTACCGCACGGGACTATATACGTCGCCGCACCTCCATACGTTTCGCGAACGCGTTGTTGTGAATGGCGAATTGGTCTCCAAGCTCCACGTCGTCCAGGGCACAGCTCTGCTCCAATCCCTTGCGCCGGATTTTCCCGGCGCCACCTTTTTCGAGTGGCTCACTGCCTTTGCTTTTGATTATTTTGCGCGCCAGCGCGTCGAAATCGCGGTTGTCGAAGTTGGGCTGGGTGGTCGTTTGGATTGCACCAATGTGCTCACACCGCGCGTTTCGGTCATCACGCCCATTTCCTTTGACCACACCGAGATCTTGGGCGACACACTCGAAAAAATCGCATATGAAAAGGCAGGCATCATCAAGCCAAATATTCCCGTGGTCGTCGCCCCGCAAGAGCCGGAGGCACTGCGCGTCCTCGAGACAGTCGCACAGGAGAATAACGCGCCGCTCACAGATGTGGCGCGAGACTGGCATTGGGAATTGCAAAGCGCAACCGTCTCGAGCCAGACCGTCCGGATCGCCGAGGGCGCGGAGGAACCCCGTATCTATACTCTCCCCCTCCTCGGTCCGCACCAGCGCACCAATCTCGCCACCGCGCTCGCCACCATTCAAGCCCTGCGCGCCCAATCCTTCAAGGTCCCCGGCGCCGCGATCCGGCGCGGGATCGAACGCGTCAAATGGCATGCCCGGTTCCAGGTCCTCGCCCGACCCGAGCCCATGCCGGGAGACCCGGCTCTCGGTGGCGGCAGCTACATCATTGCCGACGGCGCGCATAATCGCGCCTCCGCCCATCAGCTGGTCCTTGCGCTTGACGAAGTGTTTCCAAACGCTCGGGTGCATTTCGTCTTTGGCGCCTCCACTGACAAAGACATTCGGGGCATGCTCCAGGAACTGGCGCCCCGCGCCGCCTCACTTGTCTTGACACAAGCTCATCACACCCGCGCCGCCTCACCCGATGCGCTCGCGCGCCTTGCCGCACCCTGTCTCATTCCCATCTACACCACCCCAACGCTTCTTGAAGCCCTCTTGAACGCTCGCAACCTCGCTGCACCCGCTGACGTGATCTGCATCACCGGCTCGCTTTTCATCGCCGCCGAAGCGCGCGAAATCATCCTTCGCGAACGCGGCCAGCCAATCGAATCAGACCTCACATAATCGAAAATCCCCCTTGTGCTATAATCCTCGCATGCAACTCGGAATCATCGGACTCCCATTATCAGGCAAAACAACAATTTTTAACGCGCTTACGCGCGGTCATGCCGAGGTAGCCAATTTTGCGTCGGGCAAACTGCAGGTTCATACCGCCAGCATCCAGGTCCCTGACTCGCGCATTGATGTGCTCACCAAAATGTTCAATCCGCGCAAAACCATCTATGCCCAGGTCCAGTACAATGACATTGCGGGCTTGCAGCGCGGCATTGGCGAAAAAGGCGGCATGGACGGCGGACTGCTCGGTCAAATCGTCATCAACGACGCCCTGGTACATGTCGTGCGCGCCTTTCCCGACGACAATGTGCCGCATCTCGAGGGGAGCATCAACCCCGCCCGTGACCTCGAAAATCTCGACACCGAATTGATCCTTTCTGACCTCGGCGTGGTCGAACGCCGCATTGAACGTCTCAAAACCTCGCTCGGCAAGGGCGGCTCGACCCCGCAGGAACGCGAAGCCAACACCAAAGAATTGGCGCACCTCGAGCAATTTCAAAAACATCTCGAAGGCGGCGGTCTCTTGCGTGATCTCGACCTTTCCGCCGCGGATTTGAAACCGCTCAAATCGCTCGCGCTGACGACCATCAAGCCCGTGCTTGTGATCATCAATACGGGCGAAGAGCATCCCGACACAGCCCTCAACAATATCCAATACGGCCACAAACAGACCCGGGTCGTCGCGCTGCAAGGCAAAGTGGAAATGGAACTCGCCCAAATGTCCGACGAGGAGGCGCAACTGTTCCTCCAGGAGTTTGGCATCGCCGAACCTTCGCTCCCGCGTGTGATACGGCTATCGTACCAACTCCTCGGCTTGCAGTCCTTTTTCACCGTCGGCGAAGATGAAGTGCGCGCGTGGACTATTCCCATCGGCGCGACCGCTGTCGAAGCCGCAGGCACAATTCACACCGACCTCGCTAAAGGATTTATCCGCGCCGAAGTCGTCAGTTACGACAACCTCATCAAGAGCGGCGGCATGGCAGAAGCCAAGAATACCGGTGTGCTTCGACTTGAAGGCAAAGAGTACATTGCCAAGGACGGCGACATCATGCACATTCGGTCTTCACTGTAAAATGGAGGCAGTGCAACGCACAATTGTTAGCCCGGTAGATCGAGTACAGCCTTTGGAGCCCAAACAATTCACCGAACCAATCAGGAAGTTGTTTTGCTAATCACAATTGTTCTTTAGAAAGACCAAGCGGGAATTTAGAATAAATTTGGTGCGGGGAATAATTCTGATGTCAACATTCTCGCTGCGAGCATATAACTAGGACGACTCCTATGGCTACCATCTGATAAGAAACGACCGGAATCAAGCAAGGGTTCCCAAAAAGGATTAGTACTACAACGTTACTTTGCCCTGAAACGGGTATAATTTGCGGTCAAATCCATATGACAGGACCGATTTGCCTTGATTGGACATGTTTCGATCGCGCCGCTCGCCCCCAGCGGACGCAAACCCGG
>JADZCJ010000039.1 GCA_020851635.1 Anaerolineae bacterium | reverse complement strand
TCCGATAATTTCACAAGGTCACTCACTTTTCGCAGGTCCTTCGTTCTGGATTTAGAACGTCGGATTATCCCACAGGGCGGACATTTCTACTTTGCGAAAAGCGGACATTTCTATTTTGCTCTAACACAATACGAATCAAGCCATGTTTACCCCAACCTCACACTGTGCTATATTTCCGTCCATCTCAATTATAATTGCCGCCCAGAACTTTTTATGAGACAAATCGGCATCGCGGGCGTCCAAATGAATCTCGCCGCAGGGGACAACGTCGCCGCCATCCGCAGTCAGCTTGCCGGCTTGCTGCGCGTATTCCCCTGGGTCGAAATGGTCCTCTTTAGCGAGCTCGCCCCGTTCGGCACATCAAAAAAGTTCGCGCGCGCGTTTCCAAACCCCACCCAAGCCCACTTTCAATCATTGGCAGTCGAGCACTCGATCTGGCTCATTCCCGGTTCCATGTACGAACAGGCAGTCTCACCTGAAACCGGTCAGATCCAGTTGTTCAACACCGCTCTGGTCATCAACCCGCAAGGCGACGTCGTCGCGCGCTATCGCAAAATCTTTCCGTTCTATCCTTACGAACACGGCGTCGCGCCGGGCGACCAATTCTGCGTGTTTGAGGTTCCCGGGATCGGGCGTTTTGGTCTGTGCATCTGTTACGATCTCTGGTTTCCCGAAACTGCCCGCACCTTGACGACGATGGGCGCCGAAGTCATCCTGCATCCCGTTCTCACCAACACCATTGACCGCGACCTCGAAGTCGTCATCGCACAAGCCACCGCTGCCATGTTCCAGACCTATGTATTTGACATAAATGGGCTTCAAGCCGGTGGTAACGGGCGTTCCTGCGTCGTTGACCCGCACGGACGCTTTCTACATCAAGCAAATACCCATCCCGAATGGATTCCATTGCAAATTGATTTGGATGTTGCCTCTCATGCCCGCACAAACGGCGTGCGCGGTCTGGGACAAATGTTAAAAAGTTTTCGGGATCGCGCCGTCACTTTCGATGTATACGACCCACAATCGAGCGACACCGGATATCTCGACTCGCTCGGTCCTCTCGCAAAACCCAAACGCCTTTCGCCTTGATATGAGCAGCGCCGCCAACGTCATTCCCGCCGTCCGTTTCGAGAACGTCAGCCGCCATTTTGACCAGGTGCGCGCCGTTGACAATGTCTCGATCGAAATTCGTGTTGGCGAATTTTTCTCTATGCTCGGACCCTCCGGCTCGGGCAAAACGACTTGTCTGCGCTTGATTGCGGGTTTTGAGCAGCCGACATCGGGCAAAATCTATCTCCACGGGACCGAGGTCGGCAACTTGCCGCCCTACGAACGCGACGTCAATACCGTTTTTCAAGATTACGCCCTCTTCCCCCACATGACCGTCGCCGACAATGTTGGGTATGCGCTGATGATCAAAAAAGTGTCGGCGCCCGAACGCACTCGGCGCATCAACGAGGCGCTCGAACTCGTGCGCCTCCCCCAGATGGCAAACCGCAAACCCTCCCAACTCTCGGGCGGACAGCGCCAGCGCATCGCCCTCGCCCGCGCGCTCGTCAACCGTCCCCGCGTTCTTTTGTTGGACGAACCGCTCGGGGCGCTGGACTTGAAATTGCGTCAGGAAATGCAGATCGAGCTCAAAGAAATTCAAAAACGCGTCGGCATTACCTTTGTCTTTGTCACCCACGACCAGGAAGAAGCTCTCACCATGAGCGACCGCATCGCAGTCTTTAACGCGGGCAAAATCGAGCAGGTTGGCTCCCCGGCAGAAATCTACGAGCATCCTGCCACCGCCTTTGTCGCGGGTTTTGTCGGCGCCTCAAATCTCATCCGCGACGAGCTGGCGCAAAAACTGACGGGGACAGCTTCCACCTTTTCGATTCGCCCCGAAAAGATTCGGATGATGGAGCCGGGCGCCACCGTGCCCAACGGATGGGCTTGGGTCTATGGGACTGTGCGCGAGGTCGTTTATCTCGGCATGTTTACCCGTTTCATCGTCACTCTGGAGAACGGCGGTGAGCTCACCGTCGTTCGTCAAAACCTCGACGAGACCTCGATGGACGTGATGAGCAATCAGGGTAGGCGTGTCCAACTCATGTGGCAGCGCGCCTTTGATCGGGTGGTGGATGCCAAATGAGCGCCCTCTCCCCTTCCCGACAGCCCAGGTCCATCACAAGTCGGCTTTCGACCTTTTTCCACAACAATCCGACGCTCACGCTGCTCTTGCTCCTCGCCGCGCCCCTCTTGTGGCTGGGCGTGATTTACCTCGGCTCGCTCGGCGCACTCTTGCTTCAAAGTTTTTATCGGCTCGATGATTTCACAGGCATCGTGGTCCGCGAATTTACCCTCGATACCTATCGCCAGCTCTTTACACAATCAAATCTGGACATTGTGGCGCGGACTGTCGCGATGGCAGCAGCCGTTACAGTCGCCTGCGCGCTCCTCGCATTTCCCATTTCATTCTACATGGCTCGCTATGCCTCCCCGGCGGGCAAGGTCGCTTTTTTTATCGCCGTCACCCTTCCTCTCTGGTCCAGTTATCTCGTGCGGGTCTATGCCTGGAAATTGATTCTCGCCAAAGAAGGGGTTGTCGGCTGGATTTTTGGCGCGCTGGGACTGCAGGGCGTTCTTGACGCGGTGCTCGCCGTGCCTACCATCGGAGGTCCTTCTCTTTCCGTTTCCATGTATGGCACCTTTTTCGCATTTGTTTATGTATGGCTGCCCTACATGATCATTCCGACATACACGGCATTGGAACGCGTCCCCGGCTCGATGCTCGAAGCATCAGCCGATCTCGGCGCCCGCCCGGTCGAGACCTTTCGGCGCGTCATCCTCCCGCTCGCCATGCCGGGTGTAATCGCCGGTTCCATCTTTACCTTTTCGCTCACCCTCGGCGATTACATTATTCCGGGCGTTCTCGGCAACTCGGCATTCTTTATCGGTCAGGTCGTCCTCATTCAACAGGGTACCGCGGGCAACATCCCCCTCGCCGCCGCCTTTACCGTCGTGCCCATGGTCATCATGTTCGTATACCTGTGGATCGCCGGGCGCATGGGCGCATTCGAAGCGCTGTAAATCCTCCGACAGCACACATTGCGCGCCATCCGGCTGAATCTTTCATTTTCGTCATGTTCACCCCTACCCGCCGTGCCCGCCCCTTTACTGCCCGAGCTCCCTTTGGGCTAAAATTGCTCGTCGGCTTGGTGCTCTTGTTTCTCTATTGCCCTTTCGGCATCATCCTGCTTTATTCCTTTACAACCGAAGAGACCGCCTTTACCTTTCCACCCCCCGGCTTGACCGCCGACTGGTACCGCGTGGCTCTATTCGATAGACCTGATATTTATCCACCGCTTTTGTTGTCAATCCAGGTCGCGTTGGTGGCAACCTTTATTGCGCTCATTCTCGGCTCGCTCATCGCCTTTGCAATTTCGCGCACAAGGTTCTTTGGACGCGAAGCGATCACCTTTCTCGTCATACTGCCGATCGCCCTGCCGGGCATCATCACCGGTATCTCGCTTCGCTCGGCTTTCGGGCTGTTTGGCATTGATTTCTCGTTTTGGACCATCGTCATCGGTCACGCCACCTTTTGCATTGTCGTCGTCTATAATAACGTCGTTGCGCGTCTCCGCCGCACCGCCAAATCCCAGACCGAGGCATCCGCCGATCTGGGAGCCAACAGTCTTCAGACTTTGCGCTATATTCTCCTGCCCGTCATCGGCACAGCACTGCTTGCCGGCGGCATGTTGGCGTTCGCCCTCTCATTTGACGAGGTCATTGTGACCACGTTCACGGCCGGTCAGCAAAACACCCTCCCCATCTGGATTTATAGCCAGCTTTCCCGTCCCCGCCAGCGTCCCGTGACCAACGTTGTCGCCGTTTTCGTCATTGCCATCACGTTCATCCCCATTTTCCTCGCCCAACGCCTTACCCAGGACACCAACGATTGACCCCTTCCCCCACTTGTCCTAAATTCAATTTCCCCTATAATTCCTGTCAACATACTTTCGGAGGTCTCCGCTTGACCAGGTTAGGTGCTGCAGCTCTTCTAGTCGTTGGTTTGTTCTCGATCCTTTCGCCCTCCGTGGCGTCCGCTGACCAATGCGCTTTGCGTCCCGTCGGATGGGCAGCGCCTTTGGCGGAACTGCGTCTCTCGAAACTGCCCCTTTGCGACAATTCAGCGCTCACCCCCCAACCGCCCCCCGGTCAGATCGTCGGTGCGGGCATTATTTATCTCCACGCCAACGACGAAGCAAAATACAGTTCGCTCAACAACGTGCTCAAAGCTATCGAGCAGTTGCAGGGCAAGACAATCCAGCCCGGCGAGACTTTTTCCTTTAATCAAGCCGCCAACCTCTTGCAGCAAGTTATACCCTACGACCTCGGTCCCGATGTCCGCAACAATCTCGTCAAAGCCGGCGGCGTCTGCATGGTTTCGACCATGATTGCCACTGCCGCGCATGATGCGGAGCTTCCCTTTGTCAACGAGCGCGGCAAGTTGATTCCGCGCCCCGTGCCCCACAGCCGTTACTATAAATACTATCATCAGGTCAACCTCATCAACAATCGCGCGGTCCCTATCACAGAAGCCGCGATTGCCATCCGCAAAGACCGGCTGGACGAACCCTGGCGCACCGTGCAGGACTTGCAGTTTATCAACAACACCGGACGTGTCCTCGTCCTCCATTTCGAGCCATCGTTCACCTACGATGATCTCAATCCATCAGACCCCTTTGGCCGCATCCAGTCCGAGCACACCCTCAAGGTTGAACTCCGCGCAGTCCCAAGCCGCATGGACGCCTGGCTCGCCCGCCTCCAGGAACTGAATCTCAAATAACTCACCCCCTGGGACCGCAAATTTCCCAATTTGCCCCCCATCCCCCCTGGGACCACAAATTTCCCAATTTGCCTACCCCATCCCCCCCGGGACCACAAATTTCCCAATTTGCCTACCCCATCCCCCTGGGACCGCAAATTT
>JADZCJ010000038.1 GCA_020851635.1 Anaerolineae bacterium | reverse complement strand
AGCAAGACCCGGAAACGACGGCGAAACGACTTGCAAAGCGTATTGCAAAGCTGGGTTACCAAGTCACTCTACAACCTCAGTCCACTCCAATCCCCGCATAGCCGGGGTTATTTTCGAATCAGAGAGCTAAAACTGAGATAAATCTCAATTCTGCGGCTCCACCGCAGTCAAAAACCCACGCGGTCTCTTTTTTGCCTGTCCGCCCGGACGATTCATGGACGTTCTCTGGACGATTTTTGTGTAAAGTATCCATGCAATGAGCGATCTCGCGTCTGTTGACGTCCTCGTCCCGCGCCCCCCCCACTATCATTCCTATTTGCTCCGTTTCTGGGAAGAACGCGGCGAGACAGACGACGCGCAGATTTGGCGTTTCATGCTCCACGACCCACAAACGCAGGAGCGTTTCGGTTTTGCCGATTTGGATGCCCTGGTGGCTTGGATTCAGCTAAAAATCATGCCCCAATCAGAACCACCTTTAATGCAAGAACCCAAAGGAGGTGCCTAGGCGTGCCATGGACCCCCCTGCCGCCCGGCAGCGGCGCGGCACGTGCAACAAAATCCTGCCCATACACCCCAATCGTTCCCATTCCAATTTTTGCAAATCTCGCAAGCAGATCTGCACCTTACCGTGATACCCAACATCACAATCAACGACGCTTGCTCTTTCAGGGAGGAGAGAAATGAAACAAATAGAAAAAGGATATTTGTCCGCCGCGTTCGTATTGGCGCTTGCCGCCATCCTGTTTGTCGCCTGCGGCGCACCAGCTGCCCCGCCGGCGCAGACCGTCCGCGAAACAGTCGTCGTGCCCCAGACGGTCGTCGCGGCACAAACCGTCGTCGCCCCGCAGACCGTCGTCGTGCCCCAGACGGTCGTTGCCGAACAAACTGTCGTCGTCCAACCCACTGCCGCGCCCAATCCCGAAGCCGTGATCAAGGATGTCGAACCAAATGCAGAAGTTTCGCTCTGGACATTCTGGCTTTCGCCCACATTTGATGATTACATCAAGAGCACGATCGCGCGCTTTGAAGCCACCTATCCCGGCGTCAAAGTGAACTGGGAAGACCACCAAGCCACGTTCCAGGATGATTTGCGCAACGCTTTTGCCGCCGGCAACGCTCCCGACGTCATCAACCTGTCTGTCGGTGAGGGTTGGGTCAGCGACTATGCCACCAAGGGCTTGCTCCTGCCGCTCGACGACAAGGTCCCGCAAGACGTCAAGGATTTGTATTTCAAGGGTCTCTGGGAAGAACAGCTCGTTGACGGAGTCAACTATCAGTTCCCCTGGTATCAGGGCATCAGCGTCGAACTCGTCAACATGAAAGTATACAGCGATGGCGCGGGTTTGAAACTCGAAGACTTTCCCAAAACCGTTGACGGTCTGCCGGAACTGTGCCAGACCATCAAAGACAAGACCGGCACCCTGTGCAACATTCGCCTGACCGTCAACGACCTGCTCGCGCAAATGGTCTATGAAGGCGGCGTCAAAATTCTCAGCGAGGACGGCAAGACCTGCACGTTTGATTCAGCCGATGGCGCCGCCTGGCTGCAAATGTATGTGGACATGGTCAAAGCGGGCACTGTGGATCGCTCCGTGCTCGTCACCGACCAGGACCGCGTCGGGCTTGACCTCTTTACCTCGGGCAACTCGGCGTTCTATCAGACCGGTCCGAACCTGATCCGTGAAGTGCGCGCCAACAACCCCGGGTTGTATGGCTATCTCGCCGCCGTTCCCGCCCCCGTGGGCAAGTCGGGTGTGCTCGGCAAGGGTCTGATGGGCATTTCGGTAAAGAACGATACCAAGTTCCCGAATGCTTCCATCGCGCTCGCACAGTTCTTTACCAACCCGGAGAGCATGCTCGAATTCAGCAAGATTGTCGCCGTCTATCCTTCCACACCGAAATCGTACGACGATCCGTTCTTTGCCGCTAAACCGATCGCCGTTGAAGACAGCGCAAAACCGATTGCCAAAGACATTGTCAGCAAATACGCCGATATCGTTCCCACCGTTCCCAACAAAGCCGATGTGAACGAAGCGGTCCTCCAGGCAGTGCAATCCGCGTTGTTCGATAATGTGCCCGTCCAGGACGCGCTCACGACCGCCGCCAAGGCCTGCACCGAATTGATCAACAAGTAAAATCGTTAGCCGGTTGGGAGGGAATAGAAATTTTATTCCCTCCCAACACCTCACCTCATGTCGAAACGTTTTTCGCTGACTCCCTATCTCTTTCTCGCGCCCGCGTTGATCATCATCACGGTCTTTATTCTGTATCCCACCGCCGCCGTCGTCTATTACAGTTTCACCGATTACAACATTGTGCAGCCGCCCGAATGGGTCGGTCTGCAGAATTACCAACAACTCTTGCGCGACCCCATTTTTTGGAAAGCATTTACAAACTCGTTTCTTTATCTGATCGTCACCCCGACGCTTATTTTCCTCTCGATTCTGCTCGCCATTGTCGTCAATCGTCCGCTTCCCGGCATTAACGTATTTCGCGCGCTCTATTACGTTCCGGTCATCAGCGGCACCATCGCCGTGGGGATCGCGTGGCGCTGGCTCTTTGACTATAACGGGGGTCTCATCAACGGCATCCTGGTCGGCATTGGCATTTTGCCCGCGCCGGTCCAGTGGCTCGCGGAACCCGCCTTTACCTTGCCGATCGCGATGCTTTTGACAATTTGGATCGGGCTTGGGTATTACATGATGGTCTTTTTGGCGGGCTTGCAAAACATCCCCGAGGATTTGTACGACGCGGCAGTCATTGACGGCTGCAATCCGGTCCAAAAACATTGGTATGTCACGCTGCCGGGCTTGCGCCCGCAAATCGTCTTTGTCGCGGTCATCTCCAGTCTCGCCGCCATCGAGGTTTTCAACGAAATCTATGTCATTACCGGCGGACTCGGCGGCATCCTGAACAGCGGGGTTACGATGGTCTTTTATTTGTGGCGACAGGCATTCCGCCTGCAACATGCAGGGTATGCCTCTGCGGTCGCGATGGTCCTTTTGCTCATCACCCTCGCCTTTTCCATCATCAACATTCGATTGTTGGAACGTTCGGAGCAAAACACATGACCAACACACCGTCCCTTGCTCTGAACGCGGCGGCAGTCGCCCACCGCCGCCGCCAACGCCACAAGTTCATCGAAACGGTCTTTTGGTACGCCATTTTAATTCTGGTCGCAATCATTACGGTCCTGCCCTTTCTCTGGATTCTGAGCACGTCCTTCAAAGGTCCGACCGATGCGGTCGTATCCATTCCGCTGCAGTTTATTCCGCACGAGCCCACCCTTAACAACTATTTGCGCGTCTGGAATCAGCTGCCGGTCGGCAGATTTTTCCTCAACAGCATCATCGTCGGCGTGGCGACGACCACGCTCAACATCGGCATCACTGCGCTTGCCGCCTACCCCCTCGCCAAAATGAACTTTCGCGGGCGCGATGCCATCTTTTATCTGCTGCTCGCCACCTTTATCATTCCGGCGCAGCTCACCTACATTCCCAGTTTTGTCCTCGCCGTCAACGTATTCAAATATTATGACACCTTGTTCGCGCTCGTTTTTCCCAGTCTCGCGACCGTGTTCAACATCTTTCTTTTGCGCCAGGCGTTCATGTCCGTGCCCAACGACCTGATTGATGCCGCGCGCATGGACGGGGCAAGTGAGCTTCGCATCTGGTGGCAAATTCTGCTGCCGATCATCCGCCCCACGCTTGCGACCGTCGCCATCTTTACCTTTGTGAACTCGTGGAACGATTTTCTCTGGCCCTCGCTCATGCTCCATTCGCGCGAAAATATGACCCTGCCCGTCGGTCTCGTCGCCCTGCAAGGAATGTTTGCGTCCGATTTTCGCGGTGTCGCGGCGGGTGTGGTCATGACCGTCGTTCCGATCCTCATCTTTTTCGTCACCCTTCAACGCCAGTTCGTCCGTGGTCTCAGCGGAGCCGTCAAGGGCTAGTGCAACAACATGATGAAATTGTCGAGTCAAGTGATGGCACGCGAGTTACAAAACACGACGCTCAATCCCGCAATCTCATGTTGTTGCACTACTAGCAGGTTGTATGTCTCCCACAATTGCCGTCGGTCATAAATGGATGCTCAGTTTCAGCGGTCCAAATGTGCCCCCTGAGGTCTCGGCTGTAATTGCGCGCCAACCCATCGCCGGAGTCATTCTCTTTCGCGCCCTGAACGTATCCGGTCCGGGCCAGGTCCGCGAACTCACTGCCGCGCTGCAGCGCGCGGCGCATCATTCCGACCAGCCGCCGCTGCTCGTCGCCACAGACCAGGAGACGGGGACGCTGTTCGCCATTCCGGGGACCACTCCGTTTCCCGGCAATCTGGCGCTCGGCGCGACGCGCGACCCCCAACTCGCCGAGAGGATGGCAAACGCGGTCGGTCTCGAACTCGCGGCAATGGGCGTCAACATCAACCTTGCGCCCGTATGCGATGTGCACATCAATCCCGAAAACGCGGTCGTGGGGGCGCGTTCTTTTGGCGGGGATGTAAATATGGTCGCACAGATGGCTGGCGCCTATGTGCGCGGACTTCAGGCGGCGGGGGTTGCCGCCACTGCCAAACATTTTCCGGGACACGGGGATACCACTTTGGATTCGCACTATGGCACCCCCATTTTGGACCACGATGTCGCGCGTCTGCGCGCGATTGAATTTCCGCCGTTTCGCTCGGCGATTGACGCGGGGGCGCGCCTGGTCTTGACCGCGCACATCGCCCTTCCGCAGCTCGATGCAAGACAGGATTTGCCTGCCACCCTCTCGCCGATAATCCTCCAAAAATTTTTGCGCGGGGAGCTCGGCTTTCGGGGAGTTATTATCACAGATGCGATGGATATGCAGTCCATCGCTCAAGAGCACATGATTCTTGATTCCGTCGCGGCGGCTGCCGCGGGGGTGGATGTTTTCCTTTCAGGTCCGGCGCAGGCGGGCGCGACCGTCATGTACGATTCCATCCTCCACGCGGCGCGCCGCGGTCTCCTTGCCCCGGCAGAACTCGATGCCTCCGCCGCGCGCGTTCTCGAACTCAAAGCATGGTGTGCCCTCGCTCCACAACCCGACCTCTCGGTGGTCAATTGCGCCGCGCACAATGCGCTCGCGGATGAAATCGCCGCGCGTTCGATAACCCTTGTGCGAGATACGGCGCGTCAACTGCCGCTCCGCCTGAACCATGATGCGCGCGTCCTCGTTATCGTCCCGACACCCCAAGACCTTACACCCGCCGATACATCCTCGTTCGAGACCATCGCGCTCGCCGACGCGGTCCGCAGGTATCACCCGCAGACCGATGAAATCGTCCTGCCCCTGGACCCGCCGCCCTCCGACCTTGCGGCTCTGCGCTTGCAGTTTGAGCGATACGACCACATCATCATCGGCACGCTCAACACACCCCAGCACGCGGGGCAAGCGACGCTCGTCCGCGCCGCGCTCGAAACAAACCCGCACACCCTTGTCATCGCCCTCCGCATGCCGTATGATTTGCAGTGTTTCGCGCAAGCTCCAACCTATCTCTGTACGTATGGCATCCAACCGCCCTCCCTGCGCGCGCTTGCCGCTGTCCTTTTCGGTCACGCCGCGCCACAAGGGGCCTTGCCCGTTTCTATACCCGATCTCTATCCGCTCGGGTATAATGGCTAAACCACATTCGCGAATCATCGCGCCCATTCGCGACAGACAAGCAGCTGCCGGGTAACACGCTCGCCGTTCGATTTCATGCCTGCCGATCTCGAGTTTTCCATCATGGCTCCCAACGCGGCCGGAATACAGCCGCTCATGGACCGTTTCTTTGATGAGACGGGCATTCGCGTTCGTTTGCGCCTTTTATCGTGGGACACCGCCTGGAGTGATTTGATCAAAGTCGCCCTCTACGGCGACGGACCCGATGTCTCCGAGATCGGCAGCACGTGGATTGGCGACCTCGTCGCGATGCAGTCAATTCGCCCGTTCGAACAAGAGCACATTCAGGCGCTCGGCGGCAAACCCCATATTCTGCCTTCTGCCTGGCACAACACCCGACTCGTCGGCGACGAAACCATCTGGGCGATTCCGTGGCTGGTGGGCGCTCGCCTCGTGTTTTACCGTCGCTCGCTGTTTCGGCGCGCGGGCATTGATGCCGCGAGCGCGCTCGCCAACGCCTCAAGTTTCGATCAAGCTCTGCGCGAACTCCAGCGCGCCCGCGTTGGCGTGCCATGGACGGTCCCAACGGGTTTCACCCACACCTCGTTTCTAAACATCGCAAGTTGGGTTTGGGGCGCAGGCGGCGATTTTGTCACGCCCGACGGGAAACGCACCGTCTTTGGTCAACCCGAAGCCCTGCGCGGCGTCCGCGCCTATTTCTCGCTTGGCAAATATTTGCCGCCCCGGGTGCGTAACCTCAATGGGTTGGAACCTGACAAACAATTCCTTCAAGACGCCGAGACCGCGCTGACAATGAGCGGGTCCTGGCTCTTTCAAGCCGCCTCCGCGCATCTCTTGGATGACCTGGGCGCGGCGCTTCCCCCCGGACCCTCCTTTGTTGGCGGCTCGTATCTCGTCGTCTGGAAACACTCGCCCCAAGCCGACGCCGCGCGCGAGCTCGTTCACTTTCTCACGCGCATCCCCGCACAAATCGAATACGCGCAGGTCGTCGGCTTGCTCCCCGTCGTCCCCGCCGCACACAAACAAGCGCCGTTCGCCACAAATCCTCTTTGGCAAACGGCGCTGCGTGGGCTTGAAATGGGTCGCGCATTTCCCGTCACGCGCTCGTGGGGCTTGATGGAAGACCGTCTCGCCGCCGCGCTCGCAGGTCTCTGGCGCGATGTCCTTTACGATCCCTCCGGCGTTGACCTCGACGCCGCCATCTCCCGCCGCCTCGTCTCGCTCGGCAAACGTCTCGATTTGGTGTTGGGTCAATCATAAACACTCCATAAACAAGTTCATCTCGTGCACGCGCCGCTGACTGACCGCCCAATTCCACGCCGCGCGCACATTCTCGCGTTCCGCGCTCAACGCGCTCAGCGCGTCCGACACATCCTCGCTTTGCAGCTGCGCTTGATGACGCGCCAGCAGCTCGGCAAAATAACGGCAGTGTGCATCCCGCACCCTCTCGTTGTCCGCATCCTCTGCCAATTTTTCGCGCGCATAGGCGTGCAACAGTTCGTGAATCGCATACCGTCCCGCCGCGCTCCGCCGCAAGAGCGACTTGTCCACCAGTCCCGCCAGCGCGGGCAGCGACGCGCCCGCAACATGCGCCGCCGCCTCGCGGTCAAACCCGCCGTAAAACACCGCAAGCGAACGAAACATTTTCTGCTCGCTCGGCGAGAGCAAAGCCCACGAATACTCGAATACGCTTCGCAGACTGCGGTGTCGTTCCGGCGTGTCCTGCGCCGTCGTCGCGAGAAAATCCATATTCGATTCGATCTCGCACACGATTTCGTCCGGCGTCAGCATCCTCAGCCAGGATGCTGCCAACTCGATGCCCAAGGGCGCGCCTTCCACCAGTTCACAAATACGCGCCACACCCTCCGCATTGGATTCGTCCAATTGAAAGAGCGGTTGTGCCCGGCGCGCGCTCGCAACAAACAATGACACCCCGCTGTATTCGAGCATCGCCTGCGGCGTCAGCCCGCGCTGCGCGGGGTATTCCAATCCGCCGATTTCGAGCAAATACTCGTGTTTCAGATTCAACCGCACGCGACAAGTCACCACCACACGCACGTGCGGCGCAAATCGCAAAAGGTCGCTCAGGGCGCGCGCTTCCGGGACAAAATGCTCAAAGTTGTCGAGCAGCAGCAGCATCTTTTTGTCCCGCAAATAATTCAGCAGCTGCGCTTGCGCCGGCAGGGCGCTCTTGAGCTTGACGCCAAGTGTGTCTGCAATCGTCTGAAACAGCGTCCCGCGTCCGTCTTCCCCTGCCATCAGCGCATCCGCCAGCGGAATCAAAAACACTCCATCCACAAACGGCGCGTCGAGCATCGTCTCGGGATCGGTACAACGCTCCGCCGCATACAATGCCAGTCGTGTCTTGCCGATGCCTCCGGGTCCCACCAGCGTGATCAATTGCGCCGCGGGATTGTTCATCTCTGTCGCAATTTGCGCCAGCTCTTTTTCGCGACCGATCAGAGGCGTCAGTTGGGGTGGCAGATTGTGCGGCGGCGGCGCGGCAGCCGAAAAAATTCGCTCGTATAGCGCGGACGTTTCCGCCAGCGGTTCGGAATGGAGCTCTGCCCTCAGGATTCGTCTGCAAACCTCGTATTGAGCCAATGCGGCGCTGCGCTGACGGCTTCGGACATACAACAGCATCAAGTGGCGATGCGTTTCCTCGCGCCACGGTTCGATTGCCAGCAGCCGGTTGGCATACTCGATGCCCGCCGCGTACTCTTCGCGCTCCAAATGCTTTACCACCAACGTGTGCAGTGTCTGCACCATTAGTCCGTTCAACAGTGATCGCCGACCCAGCGCCCATTCCTCAAAACCCAGCGCATCGCCCGCGTAAAATCCTTCCAGGAAATCACCCTGCACCAGCTCGACCGCGCGATGCAGGTGCTGCAGGTCCTGCTTGAACACATCATCGCCGAGCGCGCTCATAAACTGCTCCACGTCCAGCCGGTATTCGGCATCACGGTCAAACGCCACGTCATACCGCGTAATGCGCAAATAGTCTCCGACCAGCGCGCGCAAATTCGAGAGCACATTTCTCAAATTCTTGCTCGCCTGCTGCGCGGGCATTTCACCCCAAAACAGTCCTGCCAGCGATTCGCGCGCATGACTCGTCCCCGTCACCGCCAGATAAAACAAGCATGCCTGTGCCTTGGAAGAGATAAACCCCGTCAAGGGCATTTCTCCCAGTTTTACCTCCGGCTTGCCAAGCAAACGTAGGTTCAACATTTTAGACATACGCGGGGAATTTTAACATGAACAAGTGCCCTACATTCAGTCGTTCTCGCACCTCGTAATATAATAGAAAATTGAAATACGTGATATAATTGTAACAAAAATCACAAGTGGTATTCGAGATATTTGCACATGCTAGTTCAAGAAACCCTAAAATCGGAATGGGTCACGCTTTTGGATCATGCTATCGGGCGAGCCGCCACATCACGCACTCCTGTACTGGTTAGCGCCTCCAAAGAGATCAGCGCTTTTGCGCCGTTGGAATTGCTGCGGCGGGCGGCCGCCCTATCCGTCGAGCGTGCCTATTGGGCACAAGCCGACAACTCTTTGACTCTGGTTGGCATCGGTTCTGCATACGCCATGGATCTCGTTGAGCCCTCGCGGTTTCGACAAGCTGCGTCCGGCTGGCGTGATTTACTGGCTCATGCATTGTACGGGGACCCGCGCGTGTTGCCGGGCGTGGGTCCTCTCTTAATGGGCGGTTTTGCGTTTGATCCACATCGCCCCTCCACCGCCCTCTGGACAGGCTTCCCGGCGGGGCGTCTTGTTCTCCCGAAACTATTGTTTACCAGGACCCGAGATTCTTTTTGGCTCACGCGCAATCTCGTCGTCCACGCCGACAGCGACCTCGAAATAGAGCCGTTTCTCCTCAGCGCGCTGTTGAGCGAAATCATTGAAGACGACTCTCCAAAATCCTCATCCGCCTCGTTCACCGGCGGTCCCTCACACATCCAAGCCCGCGAGCCGGTGCCCGCACATGTCTGGCAAGGAATTGTTGCCGATGCGGTGCAAACCATCCGGCGCGGCGAATTGGAAAAAGTGGTCGTCGCCCGCGCCCTCGAATTGCAGGCGACACAACCCTTTGATCCGGTCAGCGCGCTCGAATATTTCTCTGCCAACGCGCCCGGCACCTATCAATTCGCCTTTGCGCACGATCAGACCTGTTTCCTCGGCGCAACTCCCGAACAGCTCGTACATGTGCGCGATGGGCAGCTGAGAACGATGGGCGTCGCAGGCTCTGTCCCCCGTGGCGAAACGCCCCGAGAGGACAAGCAATTTGGCGATGAACTTTTGGCAAGCGCCAAAGACCGCAGCGAGCAGGAAATCGTCGTGCGCGGGATGAAACAGGTGCTCGGTGACACTTGCGCCGAACTCGACATCAGCGACACCCCTGCCCTCTTGAAATTACGCAGCATTCAACACCTGGTCACACGCTTTCAAGGCACGCTCGCCAATGGTTATACGGTCCTTGATTTGGTCGAGCGTTTGCATCCGACCCCCGCCGTTGGCGGTCTCCCGCGCACCGAGGCGCTGCAATGGCTCGCCGAACACGAAAATCTGGACCGCGGCTGGTATGCAGGCGCGGTCGGCTGGATCGATCAAAATTTCGAAGGTGAATTTGCGGTCGCCATTCGCTCCGCGCTCTTGCAACAGAACCGCGCCACCATTTTCGCGGGCTGCGGCATCGTCGCCGATTCAGACCCCGCCCGCGAGTACGCCGAGTCTGCGCTCAAGATGAAACCGATGCTCGCCGCGTTGAACGCGCCATGAACCTCTCGCGCGAAAACATTACATGGCTCTATGTGCGCGCGTTCGCCGATGAGTTTGCGCGCGCCGGTGCGTATCACGTTTGTCTGTGTCCGGGTTCTCGTTCCACTCCCCTCGCCATGACCTTTGCGGAACATCCCGCATTTCGGTTATGGATGCATCTCGATGAACGTTCCTGCGCCTTTTTTGCCCTCGGTCTCGCCAAAGCTTCGCGCAAACCCGTTATTCTCGTCTGCACCTCCGGGACTGCCGCCGCAAATTTCTTGCCCGCCATCGTCGAAGCATCGCTCGCGCATGTTCCGCTCATCGTCTTGACCTCCGACCGGCCCCACGAGTTACGCGACACGGGCGCGCCGCAGACCATTGACCAGATCAAGCTTTATGGCGATTATGCCAAATGGTTCGCAGAAATCGCGCTCCCCGAGGCAACGGCGCCGATGCTGCGCTATGCGCGGACAATGGCAAATCGCGCCGTCGCCAAATCCCTTGTCGCGCCCGCGGGCGTTGTGCATTTCAATCTGCCCTTTCGCGAACCGCTCATTCCTCTGCGCCCCGAACTTGAAGCGGACGTGGCAGACCGCGACGCCTTTTTCGGTCGTCCAGACGGTAAACCGTTTGCCGCCATCACGCAGGACCTTGCCGCGCCGGATCCGAATGTCATTTCTGCCCTCGCAACCTCTCTCGCTCAAACCGAACGCGGCTTGATTGTCGCGGGCATGCAAAACGACGACGCCTTTCCGCCCGCGCTCGTAAATCTAGCCGCCAAACTCGGATACCCGATTCTCGCCGACCCGCTCTCGCAGGTGCGCTCCGGCGCGCATGAACGCACAAACGTCCTCGATGCGTACGACGCCTTTTTGCGCGACCCACATTGGGTGAAACAGCTCGCGCCGCAAGTGGTTCTGCGGTTTGGCGCGGTCCCAACCTCAAAACCCGTTCTGCAATACCTCCAGGCGCACGCGGCAAGCCGACAAATTTTGATTGACAACAACAGTTGGAACGACCCCGCGCAAATTACATCCGAAATGCTCGCCGCTGACCCAACGCGGGTCTGCAACGCGCTCGCCACCGCGATCCCCAACGCCCGCAAAACTACCGACTGGCTCTCCGCGTGGCATCACATCAATAGCGCGTCGAAATCCGCCATCAAAACACAGCTTGAGACCTATTCCGAAATGTTTGAAGGACGCGTTTTTGTCGAACTTGCGGCGCTGTTGGCCGACGACGCGGTCTGCTTTGCCGGCAGCAGTATGCCTGTGCGCGACATGGATACCTTTTTCCCGTCGTCACCGCAACGCATCCGTTTTCTCTCCAATCGCGGAGCCAATGGGATTGATGGTGTCGTTTCCACCGCGCTCGGCGCGGGCGCGGCAACCACAGGTCCCCTCGTCCTTGTCATCGGCGACCTCGCCTTGTATCACGACATGAATGGCTTGCTTGCCGCCGCACAGTACCAATTGAACGCCTTGATCGTTTTGATAGATAATGATGGCGGCGGCATCTTTTCCTTTTTGCCACAAGCCGAGTATCCCGAACAATTTGAAAAACTCTTTGGCACGCCGCACGGACTGGATTTCCGACACACCGCCGACCTGTATGGCGCGACATTCACCAACGCGACCGATTGGGAAACTTTTCGCTCCGCCGTTCGAGACGGATTGCGCTCACCCGGTCTCAAAATCGTCCGCGTCAAAACCAACCGTCAATCCAACGTCACCATGCACCGCGCCATCTGGCAAGCTGTCTCGCAAACTCTCATCCCCATTTCGCCCCCTCCCCTACAAGTCGAGGGGTCCCGGGGGTGAAGACCATCTATCTCACCCTGAACGACGCGCGCTACCGGATCATTCTCGCAGGCGGCGGACCACCCCTCGTCCTCTTGCACGGCTTTACCGGCAGCGCGCAATCCTGGCAGTCACATTTTCAGACCCTTGGAGACCATTTCTCACTCATCGCACCCGATTTCTTGGGTCACGGCAAATCCGACGCACCCGCGCATCCATCGCGTTATAGCATAGAACACTGCGCCGCAGATTTGCTCGCTCTTTTGAATCAACTCGAAACCAACCGCACCCATATCCTGGGATACTCGATGGGCGGACGTGTCGCGCTCTATTTCGCGCTCACGCATCCCAAACGCATTGCGAGTCTGGTCCTCACAAGCGCGTCTCCCGGTCTCGCCGACCCGCATGAACGTGCGCAGCGCGCTGCCAATGATGCTGCACTCGCGGCACGAATCGAGCGTGACGGCATCGCATCCTTTGTCGAATATTGGACCAACATTCCACTATTCACCACGCAAAGAGACCTGTCCGGACCTGTTCGCGCCGCGGTCTATCAACAGCGTCTCGAAAATCGCGCGGACGGTCTCGCCAACAGTCTGCGCGGTCTCGGCGTCGGCGTTCAACCGTCGCTCTGGGACCAACTGCCAAATCTGGAAATTCCCACCCTGCTTGTTGCAGGCGCGCTCGACCGGAAATTCACCGCCATCGCCCAAGCCATGTCCCAATCCATGCCCAACGCCCGGCTCACCATCGTCCCCAACGCAGGGCATACAATCCATCTCGAACAACCGGAGCTTTTCGATCAACTCGTCACGCAATTCCTCGATGATTCGAAAATCGAAATTTGAAAATCAAGAATCAGCAATTCCAAAGGATACCCATGTCTATCAAATGGAAACCCATCAAAACATATAGCGACATTCTCTATGAACACGCCGAGAGCGAAGCCATCGCCAAAATCACCATCAACCGCCCTAGGATGCGTAACGCGTTTCGCCCTCTCACCGTCAGCGAGATGCTCGACGCGTTCACCCATGCGCGTGATGACGCAAGCACCGGTGTCATTCTTTTGACCGGCGCGGGCGACAAGGCGTTTTGTTAGGGCGGCGACCAGAGCGTGCGCGGCAAAGGCGGATATGTCGGCGCCGACGGCGTGCCGCGCTTGAACGTCCTCGAACTCCAGCGCCTCATTCGCACCACGCCCAAACCCGTCATTGCCGTCGTCGCCGGTTATGCCGTCGGCGGTGGGCATGTCCTGCATGTCGTCTGCGATCTCACCATCGCCGCGGAAAACGCGGTGTTTGGACAGACCGGACCCAAAGTCGGCAGTTTCGACGGCGGTTACGGCGCGGGCTATCTCGCGCGCATCATCGGGCACAAAAAGGCGCGTGAAATCTGGTATCTCTGCCGCCAGTATAACGCTCAACAGGCGCTCGATATGGGGCTTGTCAACACCGTCGTTCCTCTCGACAAGTTACAAGACGAAGCAGTGCAATGGGCGCGCGAAATTCTCGAAAAAAGCCCGATCGCTATTCGTATGCTCAAGGCGGCGTTCAATGCCGATACCGACGGTCTCGCCGGGCTGCAGCAGTTCGCCGGCGACGCCACATTGCTCTTTTATCTCAGCGAAGAGGCGCAAGAGGGCAAGAACGCTTTTCTCGAAAAGCGCAAACCTGATTGGTCAAAATACCCGCGCTTTCCCTGATGACTGATTCGCGATTTGCCGTCCGCGGTCCGCCATCGCCTTTGGCAATTGCTCTCTTGTCATGCGTCATTCGTCCGCCGAATTCATATCCCTTTCGCACGATTGGCTTGCCCAACGCGCGTTGCGTTCCCCCGATCAACTCGCGCTTGTGTATGGTGAGCGCGCTCGCGTCTTTCGCCGCCTCGACGCGGAGGTGACACAGCTTGCCCGGTCACTCTTGGAGCATGGCGTCCAACCCGAAACCCGCGTCGCCGTCCTCATGCGCAACAGCGACGACTATGCCCTCGTCGTCCACGCTCTCTCGCGACTTGGCGCCATCCTTGTTCCCCTCAACACGCGTCTCACCGCGCGCGAGATTGCCTGGCAGCTCGGTCACATCAACGCTTCCATATTGCTCCACGACGAAACGAACCGGGTAAGAGCAGTAGAGACACTAGAAACCCTTCCAAACCTCCAACTGGAATCGGTTTCAAATCTCCACTCAGAAATCGTCAATCAACAATCAGCATTCACCCGTCTTCAATCCCCATTCGAAAATCAAAAACTTGTCCCGAGCGCGGTCGAGGGATCGAAAATTCAAACTCACTCGATTCTTTTCACCTCCGGCACCACCGGCAACCCCAAAGCCGCGCTCTTGACCTATCACAACCACTGGTCGAATGCGGTCGCCTCCGCGCTCAATCTCGGACTCGACACGGACGATGTGTGGCTCGTCTGCATGCCCCTCTACCACATCGGCGGGCTTGCCATCCTCCTGCGCGGCGTCATCTATGGCAATCCCGTCATCATCCATCCCGCGTTCGATCCCGACGCGGTCAATCGCGCCTTTGACGAACAGCGTGTCAGCATTGTTTCCCTCGTCAGCACCATGCTGCAACGCGTGTTGGACGCGCGGGGCGACAAGCCCTTTCCTCCCACCCTGCGCTGTGTGCTGTTGGGCGGCGGTCCTGCGACTGCCGAACTGCTCGAACGCTGCGCGCGGGTCGGCGTTCCGGTGGTCCAAACATACGGCTTGACCGAAGCAGCATCGCAGGTCGCGACGCTCACGCCCCGGGATGCCCTGAGAAAACTCGGCTCGGCAGGCAAACCGTTAATGGGTATTGAATTGAGAATCGAACAACAGGGAGAGCCATTGCCGCAGGGCGAAATCGGCGAAATTGTGATTTCCGGTCCCACCGTCATGCGCGAATATGTGAACGACCCGCAGGCGACTGCGCGGGCGTTACGCGACGGCTGGTTTTATACCGGAGATATGGGGTATTTGGACGACGAGGGCTTTTTGTATGTCGTTTCGCGGCGCGACGACCTTATCGTTTCGGGCGGCGAGAATATTTATCCCGCCGAAATCGAGGCGGTGCTCAACACCCACCCCAGCGTGATCGAATCGGCGGTCATCGGCGTCTCGCACCCCGAATGGGGTCAATCGCCGGTCGCATACGTTGTATTACAGAATGGGGATACCCTGACACAAGACGAACTACAAACCTTTTGCGCCCGGCAGCTTGCGCGTTTCAAAATCCCGACCAACATTTATTTCATCCCCGAACTCCCCCGCAACGCCAGTGGCAAGGTCCTCCGCCGTAACCTCGCGCCGCCCTCTCCCGTCAAGAAATGAGGAGTTGGCGCCGCCCCGGCAAATCGCGAATACACACAAAAGAAACCCCATTCGCGCAAGCTCGCGTCAAAGCGCGCGTCAATCCAAAGAGCTTTACTCAAATCAATCTTGCTATCACCAAACTCGCCGTAAACAAGACCGCATACACAAATTCCAATCGCGCGGTCCCCGCCAGCGCCGCATTCAACGCGCGCCCCTTTTCGGTGCGCACAATCCGCACCAGGGGCAATGCCAGCGGGACCGAACCGAAAATCAGCGCCACCCAGACAAAATCCAGACTGAACAGAACCAAACCGAGCGGAATCAGATACGCCAGCACAAGCAGCAGCACATATTCCACGCGCGTCCGTTCCGCGCCCAGCCGCACCGCCATCGTATGTTTGCCCGCCGCGCGGTCCGTCTCGATATCGCGCAAGTTGTTTACAACCAGAATTGCCACAGCCAGCAATCCAAGCGGTATCGCCGCAAACCACACCGCCGGGTTAACCTTGAGCGCCTGCACATAATACGTCCCCGCCACCGCTGCGAGCCCAAAAAACACAAACACAAATAGATCACCCAGCCCATGATAGCCGAGCGGGTACGGACCGCCGGTGTATGCCACAGCGCAAATGATTGCCGCGACCCCAATCGCCAGAATCACCCAACCACCCACGAGCACCAGATACAATCCGATCAGTGTCGCCAATCCCAGGACCAGGCACATTCCGATCAATACCTGCTGTGACGTGAGCCGCCCCGTTGCCGTCACGCGCGGCGGACCCAGTCGCTCCGCCGTATCCGCGCCTTTCTTGAAATCAAACACATCGTTTGCCAGGTTCGCGCCGATTTGCAGCAACAGCGCGCCGACCAGCGCGGCAAGGGCGGTCCAGAATTGAAATACGCCGTCATGAAAGGCAAACGCCGCTCCTACAAGGACCGGCGCTGCTGCCGCGGGAAGTGTGCGCGGGCGGATCGCCAGCCACCAGCTTTCCAACAGCGATTTTGTTGCCGGTGACGGGGCCACTATTTGGTCCCCCAATGGATCGCAATTGTCCCCAAATTACGCCGCACAAAATGCGCGTCGCGCAGACCCGCCTTGCTCGCGCGTGCCGTCAAATCTTCGGCGCGCAGAAAATTCTGTGTGGACGCTGTCAGGTAGCGGTACGCGCTCGCTTGTCCCGTCACAAGACGCCCCAGCATCGGAATCACGGTCTGCAAATGAAATTGAATCAAGGGCGAGAACAAATTTTTCTCGGGGCGCGTCGTATCCAGCGAGACCCAGCGTCCGCCCGGTTTCAACACCCGATATTGTTCGCACAGTGCGCGATCCAAATCTGTCACATTCCGCAGCAAAAATCCCGAAACCACCGCGTCAAACGTGCCGTCCGCATACGGCAGCTGCAGTGTGTCTGCCGCGTTGAACTTGAGGACACGACCCTTTTTTTTGCCCGCATCCATCATCTCGAATGTATAGTCCGCCGCAATCGCCGTCGCTCCGGGATACCGCTGCGTCACCTCGAACGCAATATCACCCGTGCCCGTTCCAATATCCAGCACCCGGTCCCCGACCCCCAGCTGCGCGCGCTCGAGCAGCTCGTGACGCCATCTGCCGTCCAGCCCCGCCGTCATCAGACGATTCATCACGTCATAGCGCGGCGCAATCCGCGCAAACATCGCACGGTTTTCCCGCGCGCGCTCAATCTCACTCATAACCGGACGGCTCCGCTTGCGCCACTTGTGGCAGCGGCGGCACATACTTGGGGTCGAGCTCCATCTCGCGCAGTTGTGGCGCAAAAATCGCTGTCACACCAACAACAACCAGAGTCACAAGCCCACCCAGCGCGACGGCGGGCACCGTGCCGAGCAAACTCGCCGCGACTCCACTTTCGAACGCGCCCAGTTCGTTGGACGACCCGATAAAGACCCAGTTCACCGCCGCAATCCGCCCTCGCAGTTCTTCGGGTGAATAGATGCGCAAAAGTGTCTCTCGAATCACCACGCTCACGCCGTCAAACATTCCGCTGAACGCCAGCGCCAGAAGCGACAGCATAAAATTTCTCGAAAGCGCAAAGACGATCATCGAAACGCCAAACCCCGCGACCACGCCGAGAAAAATCTTGCCGGAATGCTTGCTCGGCGGGTGCCGCGTCGCCCACAACATGCTCAGCAGCGACCCCGCCGCGGGCGCGGCCACCAGCAGACCCAGACCCTGGGGACCCACCTGTAGAATATCCGCGGCAAAAATCGGCAAGAGCGCAATCGCCCCGCCAAACAACACCGCAAACAGGTCCAGCGCCATCGCGCCTACAAAAATCTGACTGTGAAACACATAACTCAGCCCAACGCGAATACTCGTCCAAATTGACTCACCCTGGACAGCCGGAGGTATCGGCTTTTTCTCGATCCGCGTCATAAAAAGCCACGCCAGCGCAAAAAATGTCGCAATCATCAAATACGTCGCGGTGACGCCAAAAAACGCATACACAAACCCACCCAGCGCCGGACCAAAAATCGCGGTGATTTCCCACATTGTGCCTGCCCAGGTGGATGCGTTCACATACAATTCGCGCGGCACCACCTGCGCTTCAAACGCGGACGCCGCGGGGTCGCCAAACCCGCGCGCAATCCCCGCCAAAAACACCACAGCGTACAACGCCGCCAGCCCATACGCTGCCGAACTGACCGAGAGCAAGGCAAAAATCAGCGCAGCAAACACCGACATCCCGCGCGTGACCAAGATAATCGTGCGACGGTCATATCTGTCCGCCACATGCCCGCCAAACAGCGCGAGACTGATGGAAGGAATCGCCCCGACAAGCCCTAGAAATCCCAATGCCAACGGATCGCCCGTGAGCTGATAAATCTGAAAGCCCAATGCCACCGTCAGCGCGCGATTTGCCAACGACGCAAATCCTGTCGCGCCCAACCAAAACCGAAATTCCGGCACACGCAGCGCCGCATACGGGTCCACCCGCCGTCCGATCTCAACCATTCGTATCCATTTCTGCGTTGGGGATTATCCCTGCCCCGCCATCCGGGATTGACATCCGCCCTTTCCGCCATGCCACAAAAAAACCGAGTTGCGATCCATTTCGCAACCCGGTGTCAGCATAGCATTTCACTCGATAATTCGCAACCGATACCCCACTCCCGGCTCGGTCACGATGTAATGTGGTCGCGCCGCATCCGGCTCTATCTTTTTTCTCAGATTGCTGATATTGACTCTCAGCATGTGCATCTCTTGATCGTATCCGACGCCCCAGACCGCGCGCAGTAATTGGTGGTGCGTCAACACCTTGCCCGCGTCGTTCACCAGCGCGCGCAGCAAATCATATTCGGTCGGCGTGAGCGGCACAGGTTTCCCGTCAATCGTTACAACCCTTTTCGTCTGGTCCATCCGCAGCCTCTCGAACACGAAAATGGGTTCACTCGTCGTTCTGGCGCCGCGCCGCAATGCCACCCGCAGCCGCGCCAGCAATTCTCCCGTCCCGAATGGTTTGGTCAAATAATCATCCGCGCCCGCATCCAACGCCGCGATCTTGTCCGCCTCGCCGCCGCGCACCGACAGGATCACGATCGGCGTCTGCGACCATTCTCTCACCACTCGCGTCACCTGCACCCCATCCATGTCCGGCAGTCCCAAATCCAGCACAATCACGTCGGGCCGCTGCGCGCTCACTTGCGACACGGCATCATCGCCCCGCGCCGCTTCAAACACCGTATACCCGTGCGCCGTCAAGACAGTTCTCAAAAATCGCCGGATCGCCGGCTCATCATCCACAACCAGAATTCGCGCGCCTTTACTCGTATTCATGAACAATGCTCGATCCTCGACAGATGGTGGGCGTTGGATGATGAACGATGAATCCCGCGCTCTCTCGAGCGCCGGTTTCCGGTCCTCACGCCTTGAGCGGAAGTGTGAATGTGATCAACGTGCCGCCGCCCAAACGGTTTTCGGCTGTGATCGTCCCGCCGTGCGCCTGAATGATACCCTTGCAAATCACCAGCCCCATCCCCGTCCCGCGCACCATGTCCGGGTGCTGCACGCGATAGAATTTGTCAAACACGTGCGGCAGGTCTTTTGAGGGGATCCCCGGTCCGCGATCCATCACCTGCACCTGAATCTGGTTCGACTGGGCGCGCGCTCGAATCTCGATGGCAGTATAGCGCGGCGAGTATTTTAGCGCATTGTCAATCAAATTGACCAGCACCTGCACAATCAACGAAAAATCCATCCACACCAATGGCACATCGTCCGCCACATCAACTTTGACTTGTCTGCCCTGCAGCCGACGGTCCAGTTGTTCCAGCGCCGACCCGATCGCATCCTGAATATCCGACGTTTCCCTCACCAATCGCATCGCCCCTGCTTCCAGGCGCGACATGTCCAGCAGGTTTCCCACGAGGCGGTTCAAACGTTCTGTCTCTTCGCGCGCATTCTCGATCAGGGCTTGGCGCGTCGCGCTGCTGAGGGTGCCATCGTCTTCCTGTAACGAACTGAGCGCGCCCGTGATCGAAACCAGCGGTGTCCGCAGATCGTGCGAGATCGAATTCAATAACGCGTTCTGCAGGTCCTCGGTCGCTTTGATCGTTTGAGCTTGTTGCGCCTCCTCGCTCAAGCGGGCGCGCTCGAGGGCGGTTGCCGCGAGCGAAGCAAAGGTGTCGAACAATCGTCGCTGGGAGGGTGAAAGGTGCGACTTGGAATCGCTCGGGGCGACGCCGATCACGCCGATCACGCCGTTTACCGTGCGCAGCGGAATGAATCGCATCTGCGCTGCAGGCAGTGTATCGGTATCCCGACCGGCCGGCTGATTGTGCTCGTATGCCCACGCCGCAACCGCGCGCTCGTTGTCGTCAATCGCGCCGGCTTGTTTCCCGACCAATTCGAGCTGTTTGCGAGAGCCATTCGCGAGCAAGACCATTACCTGTCGCCCAAACATGGTGACGGCGTTGGTTTCGAGCGCGCGCAGGATGTCGTTCACATCCGCCGCAACCGCCAAATCGCGGCTGAGTGAGTAGAGCGTAGCATTTTCCTGTTCGCGCTCTCGCGCCGCATCCGCCCGCTCGCGCATGCGCGCGGTCAACTGGCTGATCACCAGACCCACAACCAGGAGCGCCGCAAATGTCAAGATGTATTGCGTGTCGCTTACAGCAAATGTCAAGAGCGGCGGCACCAGAAAAAAATCAAACGCGAGGACGCTCAAAAGCGATGTCACGACGGCGGGACCGCGCCCCAGATAGACAGCTGCCAGCACGACAGCCAGGAGGAAAACCATGACTACGTTCGTCAGATGCAGGATCGGACTGAGCAGCGCGCTTGCGCCGATAGCCAGACCTACCAGGATGACCGCCATCACATAACGCAGGAATGGGCGGCGCGGCATCCATTCAACTCGCGCAGGCTTGGCGCGGCGGTCCGGCTCGGCATGAATAATGTAAACGCTAATGTCACCGCTCGCCCTGATCAATTCATCTACGACAGATTCGCGGAAAAACGCGAGCCACCGCGGGCGCGCCGGTTTGCCTGCAATGATTGTGGTGATATTGCGCGCCCTGGCAAACTCGATCACGGCGGTCGTCACCTGATCTGCCGCAAGCGTCTGCGTTTGCGCCCCCAATTCCTCTGCCAGACGCATCGTGCGCGCCAATTGGTCCGCCTGACTCGGCGATAACTTTAATTTTTCCTGCGTCTCGACATAGACGACGAACCACTGGGCGTTCAGCTCATCCGCGAGATGGCGCGCCCGTCGAACCAATTTCTCGCCGAACGCACTCGGACTCACTGCCACCAGCAGACGCTCCGCCGCCGCCCAGGGTCCGGGGATAGCGCGCATCTGCATATAGTCGCGCATCTGGTCATCCACGCGCATCGCCGCGCGCCGCAGAGCCATTTCGCGCAAGGCGGTCAAGTTCCCCTGTCTGAAAAATTTCTGCAGGGCGCGCTGTGCCTGCTCCGGAACATAGATCTTGCCTTCGCGCAAGCGCTGCAATAATTCATCCGGCGGCAGGTCAACCAGCTCGATCTCGTCTGCCGCATCCAGAATGCTGTCCGGCAGCGTCTCGCGGACAATCACCCCGGTGATTTGCGCGACCACATCGTTCAACGATTCCAGATGCTGAATATTCAGCGTGGTATAGACGTCAATGCCCGCATCGAGCAGTTCCAAAACATCCTGCACTCGTTTCGGATGCCGCATTCCCTCCGCGTTCGTGTGCGCCAACTCGTCCACCAGCGCCAACTGCGGTTTACGCGCCAGGACCCCGTCCAAATCCATGTCGGACAGAGTCACTCCGCGATATTCGATCGTCTTGCGGGGCAGCGTCTCCAAACCATTTAGCAGAACGTCCGTTTCGGCGCGTCCGTGGGTCTCTACATAACCCACAATCACATCCACACCCTGCGCCTTGCGCTGACGCGCCGCTCCCAGCATGGCATAGGTTTTGCCTACGCCCGCCGCATACCCCAAAAAGATCTTTAGTTTGCCGCGTTTTCGCTCTGGCGTTTCCGCCGTCACGCGCGCCAACAACGCATCCGGATCAGGACGAGTGCTCATCTAGTTTCCAGTTTTGGGTCTTGAGGTTTGACATTTCACGTTCGTCGTTCGTCCTTTTATTCGCCCGCGATTCCATCCAACGCCAAATTCAACTGTGGCACATTTACGCGCGCTTCGCCCAGGACTCCCAATGTCCGCCCCTCGGTATATTGTGCCACCAAATCCCGCACGCGCGCAACATCCAGACCGCGGATCCGCGCCACTCGCGCAATCTGATAATTCGCCGCCGCGATGCTGATGTGCGGGTCAAGACCGCTCGCCGATGCGGTGACGAGGTCAACGGGAATCGGCGCGGTGTTGTCCGGGTCGGCCGCGCGCAATGCCTCGATGCGCGCCTGCACTTGCTCCAACAGCGCGGGATTCGTCGGACCAAGATTCGAGCCGCCCGACGCGCCGGCGTTAAAAGCAACCGGCGATGTTGCCGAAGGCCGGCTCCAAAAATATTTCGGGTCGTCAAAGTGCTGACCGATCAACGCCGAACCCACAACGGTTCCATTTTGCGCGATCAACGAACCGTTCGCCTGCGATGGAAATGCGAGCTGGGCGATGAGCGTGATGGTGAATGGGTAAAAGATACCCGTGATTATTGCAAGAGCGACAAACGCGACGAGCGCGGGTCTGAGTTGAGAAAACATTTTATTTTTCACAGCAACGACTTGTGTACAAGTCGTTACTATGGTTACGTCAGGCGCAGCGTCACCAGGATCAAATCAATGAGTTTGATGCCGATGAATGGCGCAATCAAGCCGCCGACGCCATAGAGCAATAAATTGTCGCGCAAGAGCTGCGCCGCGCCCACCGCGCGATACGGCACACCGCGCAACGCGAGTGGAATCAGCGCGACGATGACGAGCGCATTGAAAATCACCGCCGACATGATCGCGGACGCAGGTGTGGCAAGCCCGAGCAGATTCAATGCCTGCAGCGCGGGATACGTCGTCGCAAACGCGGCGGGAATGATCGCAAAATATTTGGCGACATCGTTCGCGATTGAAAAGGTCGTGAGCGAGCCGCGCGTCATCAACAACTGTTTGCCGATTTCCACGATCTCGATCAACTTGGTCGGATTGCTGTCCAGGTCAATCATGTTCGCCGCTTCGCGCGCGGGCTGTGTGCCCGTGTTCATCGCCACTGCCACATCCGCCTGCGCCAGCGCGGGCGCGTCATTCGTGCCGTCGCCCGTCATCGCAACGAGACGTCCTCCGGTCTGATAATTTCGAATCAACTTTAGTTTCGCTTCCGGCGTCGCCTGCGCCAGAAAATCGTCTACTCCCGCCTCCGCCGCGATGGCAGCCGCCGTCAGCGGATTGTCGCCGGTGATCATGACCGTCTTGATGCCCATCTTGCGTAAATGCCCAAAGCGTTCCTTGATGCCGCCCTTGACGATATCCTTGAGATGAATCACCCCCAGCGCGTCGCCATTTTCGGTGACCACCAGCGGAGTGCCGCCGTGCTTGGCGATTTGTTCCACCGCTTTGTGCAAGTCTGCCGGAACGGCGCGTCCGTTTGTCCCGATATATTCAAGCATTGTATCGGGCGCGCCCTTGCGGATTTCTGTCCCATTGAAATTCACCCCGCTCATGCGCGTCTGCGCGGTAAATTCGATAAACGTCATGCCTTCGGCTCCGCCATCGCGCCCCCGCAGGTTATATTTTTCTTTGGCGAGAACGACGATGCTGCGACCCTCCGGCGTTTCGTCGGCGAGCGACGACAGCTGCGCGGCTTGGGCGAGTTCGCGTTCGTTCGCTTTGCCAACGGGGATAAATTCAACCGCCTGACGATTGCCCAGTGTGATCGTGCCCGTCTTGTCCAACAGCAGCACATCCACATCCCCTGCCGCTTCCACCGCGCGCCCCGACAGCGCAATCACATTTCTGCGAATCAACCGGTCCATCCCCGCAATCCCGATGGCAGGCAGCAAGCCGCCAATCGTCGTCGGTATCAGGCACACCAGCAGGGCGACCAGCACCGTAATCGTCACGGGCGTGCCCAGCCCGCTGCTGTTGACGCTATAGAGCGAAAACGGGAGCAGCGTAATGCAAACGACCAAAAAGATGATCGTGAACGCCGCCAGCAAAATGTTCAAGGCAATCTCGTTCGGCGTTTTTTGTCGTTTGGCGCCCTCGACCATCGCTATCATCCGTTCCAAAAATCCTTCGCCGGGATTTGCCGTCACACGCACAATCAACCAGTCCGAAAGGATCAAAGTGCCGCCCGTCACTGCACTGCGGTCGCCACCCGCTTCGCGGATCACCGGCGCGCTTTCGCCCGTAACCGCGCTCTCGTTCACCGACGCGACGCCCTGGACCGCTTCTCCATCCGCCGCCAGCAGGTCGCCCGCTTCTACCAGATACAGGTCGCCCTGACGAAGAGCGCTCGATGGCGTGAGCGTAAATGGTGTCCCATATTTCGCCTCGCGCAATTTTTTCGCCTGCGTGTCCTTGCGCGCATTTCGCAGCGAATCCGCCTGCGCTTTGCCGCGTCCTTCTGCCAGCGCGTCGGAAAAATTCGCAAAGAGCACGGTAAACCACAACCACAACGCGATTGCGCCGATGAACGCGGGATTCTCTTGCCCCTCGCCAAACAACGCTTGCGCCAACAGCAATGTCGTCAAAACACTTCCAACCTCGACCACAAACATCACCGGGTTCCGCGCCAGCCTGCGCGGGTCTAGCTTGAGAATCGAGTCCGTCAGCGCCCGTTGATACATCATTCTCTTTTCATTTCTCGTCTTCATGTCTCTCTACCTTGTTCGCGCCTCATCTGTCGCGTATCGCCGCTCGCCTTTTTGCCCAGCCCTGTCGCGCTTCGTCCGTCCTCTTGAAATGGCGATTTCACTATTTCATCATTACCTGCTCCACAACGGGTCCCAACGCGAGCCCGGGAAGAAAATTCAGCGCGCCGACGATGAGGACGACCGCAATCAGCCAACCGATGAACAGGGGCGAGTATGTGGGCAGTGTGCCGGCCGACGCGGGGACATGCTTTTTACGCGCCAGCGAACCCGCGAGCGCGAGCGTTGGCACCGCGAGCCAAAAGCGCGAAATGAGCATCGCAAGCCCGCCGAGCGTGTTGTAGAATAAAGTGTTGGCGCCGAGTCCCGCGAACGCGCTGCCGTTATTGTTGCCCTGTGAGGTGAATGCGTACAACACCTGGCTAAACCCGTGCGCGCCCGGGTTGGAAATGCTTTTCAAGCCCTCCGGATGCACGACAGCGAACGCGGTCATGCCCAACACCGTGAGCGGCATGATCAAGATCAACAGCGCCGCCATTTTCATTTCAAACGGTTCGATTTTTTTGCCGAGATATTCGGGCGTGCGTCCGACCATCAAGCCCGCAATAAAGACTGCGACGATGACAAAAACCAACATGCCATACAAGCCCGAACCGACGCCGCCGAGGACCACTTCGCCGAGCTGCATCATGAACAATGGGACAAAACCGCCCATCGGCATATACGAATCGTGCATCGAATTGACTGCGCCGGTGGAGGTCGCGGTCGTCGCCGTCGCAAAGAGCGCGGAACGCGCAATCCCAAAACGGACTTCTTTGCCTTCCATGTTGCCGCCGGGATTCACGTCGCTCGCGGTTTGATCCACCCCGAATGGCGCGAACGCGGGGTTGCCCTTCGCTTCCGCCCAATACGCAACAAACATAAACGTCACCAGCAAGACGACCATCGCCGCGAGAATCGCCCATCCTTGTCGTGTATCGCCGACCATTTTTCCAAAGGTATAACAGAGCGCGGCGGCGATGACCGATTCGGCAAGAATCAACACGAAATCGGTGAGCGGCGTGGGGCTTTCAAAAGGATGCGCCGCGTTCGCGTTAAAAAAACCGCCGCCGTTCGTGCCGAGATGCTTGATTGCGACCTGTGACGCGGCAGGTCCCACCGCAATCGTCTGAGTTGTCACCGTCGCGCCGTTGGAATCTATTGTCGGCTCCACCAGCGTCGCTGTCGTGGAGGACGCAAGACTTTGGACTGCGCCCTGCGAAATGATCAAAAGCGAAACGAGTATCGCAAGCGGCAGCAAGATATAGAGCGTGCTGCGCGTCAAGTCCACCCAAAAGTTGCCGAGCAGTTTCGAGTTGTGACGCGTCAGACCGCGAATGAACGCGACCAGGACAGCCATACCCGTCGCGGCAGAGACAAAATTCTGCACCGTCATTCCGAGCATCTGTGTCAGATAACTCATCGTCGTCTCGCCCGCGTATCCTTGCCAGTTGGTATTTGTGACAAAACTCGACGCCGTGTTGAATGACGAATCGGGCGTGACCGCGCCGAACGCCTGCGGGTTTAATGGCAAAAATCCTTGCGCGCGCTGCAGTGTATACAAAAATACGAGACCTGCCGCGCTAAACATCAACACCGCCATCGCGTATGTTTTCCAATCCATCTCGTCCGTTTCACGCGTGCCGAACAGACGATACAGGAATCGCTCGACGGGTCTCAGCAAGGGATCAAGAAACGTTTTTTCACCTTGATACACGCGCGCCATGTGCGCGCCGAGCGGTTTCGTCAGCGCCACCAGGACGACGATATACAAGACGATCTGTAAAATGCCAATGAATGTCATGCAAACCACTCCGGTTTCAACAGCGCGAAAAACAGATACGCCAGCAGCGCCAGCGCAGCGATCCCCGCGACCAAATACACCACGTTCATTTTTCCTTCTCCTCAACCATCAAGCGTTCGGCGAGCGTAATCAGCCCCAGCGTCGCCCCCGCAAACAAGACCAAAATCCCGATCATCAAAACATCGTCCATCTCTCCTCCTCATTCCGGCGACGGCTTGAGCCGTCCTTGCGTCATCACGCCGATAATCTATCGGAAATCACGTCACAGCGGGGACAAGAAACTGCCCGTCAGGGTCAAGAAAATGTCAAGAAACAAAAAAAGACTCGTCTTTGGCGGCAATTGCCGTCAAAAACGAGTCTCGGGGTTTCTATACGATAAAACGCGCGCCGGAGGTTACCGCCGATGATTCACAATCTTGTCCTGTATCCCCGCAAACATGTATTTGTTAATGTCATCCCCCATCAAAAAATCATGCGGAAAACCCAGATCAATATTGCTCACCGTATTCAATCGTTCCATATGAGCTTGGGACAATTTCACATCCAACGCGCCCATATTGTCCGTGAGCTGCCGCACGCTGCTCGCGCCCAGAATGGGGATGAGCGGCGCGGAACGCGGGTCTTGCTGTGCCAGCACCCATGCAATCGCAACCTGCGAAGTGGTCAAACCTGCCTCTTGTGCCACCTCGACTACCGTGCGCGCAATGTCGAGATTTTTCTGCGGCACGTCATAGTTCCTGGCGCGTCCCTGTGTCTCGGCATTCTCCAGATATTTGCCGGTCAGGACCCCCGCGCCCAACACACTCCACGGCAGCACCGAAATTTCGAGCGCCCGCGACATCGGGATCAAGTCGCGTTCCGCCGCGCGGTCCGCCAGCGAGTACCGCAGCTGCAGTCCCACAAAACGCGACCAGCCGCGCAGTTCTGCCATCACATTTGCCATCGCAACAACCCACGCGGGCGTGTCCGAAATGGCGATATACAACACCTTGCCCTGCCGCACCAGGTCGTCCAGCCCGCGCATCACCTCATCCACAGGTGTCATGGCGTCCCACGCGTGCAAATAATACAAATCAATATAGTCGGTCCGCAGGCGTTTCAAACTCGTTTCGACCGACGCCATCATGTTCTTGCGCGCGTTGCCCGATGCGTTCGGGTCACCTGTGCGCCGCGAGAACGAATATTTGGTCGCAATCACAAACGCATCGCGTTCGCTCGCGACAAACTCGCCGACAAACTTTTCGCTTGCCCCGTTCTGATAATTGATCGAAGTGTCAATAAAATTGCCGCCCGCATTCACATACGCGTCAAAAATCGCCTTGCTCTGGTCGCGGGTTTGACCAAAAACCCATTCGGCGCCAAACCCCATCGCGCCCAGCGCCAGCTCGCTCACGCGCAGTCCGCTCTTGCCCAATAATTTATAGATCATGATTCATTCGCGGTTGCACACATCCAGCGCAATCATGGCATACAGCTGCGCCGCAAGATTCACATCGTCCCGTCGAATAAAATAGCTCCACCCTTCGGCGGACAGTCCCAACGGCGGACCATAGGTGAGCGAGGGAATCCCCACCTCGTTAAACACGTTCAAATCGCGCCACATGCTGCTGACCGGCGCATCGGGTGTCCCCGGCGGATTCGGAAATACCTGTGCGTGTGCACGCTGCACTGCGTCCTGCAGTGGTTCGACATTCTCGCCGTCATATCCTCTGCGAAACAAATATGCCTGCACTTCGGCATCCAGCCCGAGCGACAACGTCAGCTCGCGCAGTTCGCGCAGCACCGCGTTCGGGTCGCCGGGCGGCGGAATCCGCACATCCAAATAAACGGCGCACACGCCCGCCGTTTCGATCGGCTTGTAGGGCAAGCCGCTGCGAATCGCGCCGATGGACGCTTTGGGGACCACGGGTCCGCTCGGCGATTGATACGCCGCGCGTTTTTCATACTCGCCCGCCCATGTTTCAAACGCCTCGACAAATTTCGCCGCCGCAACAATTGCATTCGGCGAAGCGCCCGCCCGTGACAGGAACGGCGTATATACGGCGCGCCCATAGATAGAGACTTTGACAAACAGGTCGCCGCACTCGGTCGCCGTCATGCACCAGTTTGTGCATTCCGCCACCAGCGCATAATCCGCAACGACGCCGTGCAGCACCGCATAGCGCGACCCCGTGCCTTTGCCTTCATAGCGGGTCCCCTGATATTCGTCAATCGGCGCCTGTCCAATCTCGCCACAAACACCCGTAAAAATCAAATCGCCGCGCAGGGGCAATTTGAATTCCCGAATCGCCTTGAACGCAAGCAGGGTCGCTGCCATCGGTGCCTTGTCGTTCACCACGCCCTGCCCATACAGGCGGTCGCCCTCCGCCCATGCTTCAATGTCGCCGCGGCTGAATCGTCCCGCCGTCCAAATATCTTCCTCCAACCCGTACGCCGTATCGAGATGGCTGTTGAGGATCAACGACTTGCCGCCGCCGCTTCCCGGCAGGCGTCCAATCGCGTTATAGCGTCCGGGCAGGACCTCCTGGAGCTTGTCAGCAAGTTTGTTTTTTTCGAGCCAGTCATAGACAAACTTGCCCGCCTCGCCCTCGTTTCCGTGCGGACTATTGATTTGTCCCAGCGTGAGCGCCAGTTCCGCCGCTTCGCCCTGCGCAAAAAAATCGCGCAGCTCTTGCAATCGCGTCTCGTTCATCACTCCACCATGCATACTCTTGAAAATACGTGTGCAGGCGATCAAATGCTGAAATTCGCACTAATTCGCGCAGGTTCGCGTTTTCTTACTTGTTGCCCAGATTGTTTTTGTAAAGCAACTTACTTGCCCATCAGCGCCTCTTCTGCTCGCAGCGACGGCATCACCTGTCGCGTAAACAGTCCCAATGATTCGGGTCTGCCCGCGCCCGTCGGCATATAGTTGAATCCTTTGACGCCGCACTCTATCAGCCGTTCCACGCGCGCCCGCGCGTCGTCGGGCGTTCCGCCGAGTGTAAAGCATTCGACCATTTCGTCCGGCGTCAAGGCAGCGGCCGCCTGCGCCTGGTGAAATTCCCCACCGCTGTATGCCGCTTGAATTTTCGCGATGGTCGCGCGGTCAATCCCCGCGACGGCGCACATGTGCGGCGCCATCTGGGCGAACCAGGCCGCCATCGTCCGCGAGCGATTCATTGCCGTCTCGCGGTCCTCCGAAATTGCCCCGCACATCATCACCCAAAAATCAACCTCGTCGAGCGAACGCCCCGCACGCGCCGCGCCTTTTGCCACATGTTCGCGCGCAAACTCGACCGCTTCGGGAAACAGCCCGCACTGGACGATCACGCCGTCCGCCAGTTCGCCCGCCAGTTCCAACATGCGCGGTCCACTGCACGCCATATAAATCGGCACGCGGTCGCGGAATTTGTAATGCAAATGCCCGTGCTTGATCCGAAACGCGGGACCCTCATGATCCAACGTTTCGCCCGCCATCAATCGCCGCGCGACCTCGATCATTTCGCGCACAATTTGCACTTTGGCGGGCGCATAGCCCAGCTCGACGGTCGGGCTGTCGCCTGCGCCAATGCCGAGAATGGCGCGCCCCTCGGAAATTTCGTCGAGGGTTGCGATGGCATTTACATTGATCGCAGGATGTCGCGTAAACGGATGCGTCACCCCCGTGCCCAACTGCAAATGTTCGCTGTTCAGGGCGGCGAGCGTCAAATACGAGTAAACATAGCGCGCATGCAGCGACGAGTCCGTAATCCACAGGTGGGTAAACCCACCGGCTTCAATCTCGCGCACTTGCTGTTGAAACACACGCGGGGGTTCAACGCCTTGCAGGGTAACGCCAAAACGAATGGGAAAAGCGGATGATTCCATAATGAATTGATCGCCAACGCGTCAAGCGCGAGATGTGCTCGAATCCACCTTGACCACGACCGCCATGGCGGTGTCTCCCGCCGCGCAGCCCGCAAACAGACCGTAACCTCCCCCGCGCAGCGCCAGCTCTTGAATCAATTCGGCGACCAGCCGCATCCCCGTCGGTCCCTGGGGATGCCCCCAGATCAGCGAACAGCCGTAATTGTTGAGCGCGTCATGTTTCAATCCAAACTCGCGCGCAAAATAGATGTCATTCACCACGAACGGGTTGTGCGTCTTGATCGCCGCGACATCGTCAATGCCGATGCCCGCATCCTTGAGCGCTTGCTGCGCTGCCGGAACGGGCGCAATCCCCATAAACCCTTTTTTTACGCGGCTCGCGCCGACCGCAACCAGTCGGATGCGGAACGGCGCATCCATTTGCCCTGCGCGTTCGCGGTCCGACACGACCATCCCCGCATTCCCATCGGCGGGAAAGGTTTGCGCGCCATACGTGACGGTCCCATCGCGCATGACAGGTTTCAGTCGACTCAATCCTTCGACAGTGGTGGGAAAAACTCCCTCGTCGGTAGACACCGTTGCCATTACCTTGCGACCGCTCGCATCCTTGACCTCAATCGGCGTCACCATAAAACTTTTGTGAAATGCTCCATCATTCTTGAGCGCATCCGCATACTGCGCGTGTCGAATCAAAACGACCTCGTGCTGCTCTGCGGTCGTGATTTCAAACTCGCGCGCGATATTTTCGGCGGTTTCGAGCATTCCCAGCTTTGCCCATGGGTCATGGTTGAAATTATCCCACACCCAATCTTCCGCATCCCCGCGCCCGCCCGGATTTTGCGGGTTCGGATACAACATGTGCGGTCCGTTCGAGGTGCGGTCGGCGGTCAGACACAGAATTGCATCCGCGTTCCCGTTTTCCACTTCGGATGCCGCATTCGCGAGCACCCGCGCCGAAGTCGCACACGCCTGTGCAATCGTCGGACCTGTCAACCCTTCCGCCCCAATCATCCCCGCCACCCACGGCGCGCCATAGAACGCGCCTTTGGACGGGACCGTGGTGCCGAGAAACAGCGCGTCAAAATCCGTCGGCGCGAGATTCCGTTCCGCCAGCGCGCGCCTTGTCACTTCGGCGGCAAAGACCAGAGGGTGCAGGTTCGCAAAATTCCCCTGCCATTTGACGAACGGTGTCGCCCAGTAACCCCTATACGGGATATACACATTCTCAAATTTCATGTCGGTCTATGCCCCCAACGTCAAGCCGCCATCCACCCAGATCACCTGACCCGTCACATAACGCGCATCGTCGCTCGCCAGGAACGCATGCACCGCCGCAATGTCTTCCGGCTCCGCCCAGCGTTTCAGCGGGATTCTTTCGCTCAGTTGATTTGCGACGTTTTCGGGAATGGTCGAGGTCATGCGCGTTTTGACCGCCCCCGGCGCAACCGCATTCACGGTAATGTTGTAGCGCGCCCATTCGAGCGCGAATGTTTTTGTCAGCCCGATGACCCCCGCTTTCGACGCCGAATAGTTCGCCTGACCGATATTGCCCAGCGCGCCGACCGACGCCGTATTCACGATCCGTCCAAATTTTTGTGCCATCATCGGGACCGCCGCCGCTTGCGAAACCAGAAACGTTCCTTTCAAGTTCACATCGAGCACCGCATCCCACTGCTCTTCGCTCATGCGTTTGGTTTCGCCGTCCTTGACTCGCACCGTCAGCGCATCGCGTGTGATGCCCGCATTGTTGATGAGGATATCCAACCGCCCGAACGAGTCCAGCGCCGCTTGCACCATCCGCTCCGCATCGGCGCGCACTGCCACGTTGCCCAAAACCAGGGTCGCTCGCCCGTTCTGGTTGATCTCCTCTGCCAGCGCGCCCGCGCCCGCTTCATCCACATCGGAAATCACAAGCCGCGCGCCCTCGTTTGCAAACCGCAGCGCGGTCGCGCGCCCGATCCCGCTTCCCCCCCCCGTCACCAGCACCACTTTGTCCTCGAATCGCATATTCTCCTCCATTGCACCCGTCCTTCGTCCCCGCCTTTCGTCCTTCGTCACTCTATGCTCAACGCTATCTTTTCATCAACAACGTCCACTGCATCTCGACCACCGTCTCGCCGCGTTGATTCTTGATCGGGGTATCAAAGATCACCACTCCGCGGTCGGGTTTCGATGTCTCGCGCTTTTCCTTGACGATCAATTCCAGGTTCACCGTATCGCCCAACTTGACGGGTCCCTTGTAGCGAATCACCTGCTCCATCAGCGCGAGCGTCGTCCCTTCCAGGACGCCGATTTGATTGCCCAAACCCGTCCCGATGGATGCGATCAACATCCCGTGCGCGATGCGCTCGCCAAAGGGCGTCCCTTTGGCAAACTCGGCGTCCGTGTGCAGCGGGTTAATGTCCCACGATACACCGACGAAATTCACCACGTCCGCTTCCGTCACCGTGCGACGCGGCGAAACAAAACTGTCACCTACATTGAACTGGTCAAAAGTTAGTCCGCGCTGTGTCATGCTGCCCCCATCTCTTTGGCGATCAAAGACAATAAAATTTCGCTCGTGCCCGCGCCATACAACAAAAAGCGCGCGTCCCTAAAATAGCGCTGCGCGTCATACTCGAGCGCAAACCCATAGCTGCCGAAAATCCGCGTCGCCTGGTCCGCGCAATGGTTTGCCGTTTCTGTGGCAAAATATTTTGCCATCGCCGACAATTTCACGTCGGGCTTGCCCGCGCTCACCAGCCACGCCGCGCGATACACCAGCGCCCGCGCCGCTTCGATCTGCGTCCCCATGTGCGCCAACTTGTGCGCGATCGCTTGAAACTGGACGATCGGTCGTCCGAATTGGGTCCGCTGCTGCGCATACGCCAATGAAGCATCCAGCGCCGCCTGCGCCAACCCTACCCCAAGCGCGCCCGTCATGGCTCGAATTTCCGCCAGCGTCTTGCCCAAATGGCGAAACCCCGTGCCGCGTTCGCCCAACAAATTTTCGTGCGGCACCCGCACGCTTTCAAAAATCACTTCGGATGTTTCCGAGCCGCGCGTGCCCAATTTTTCGATCCGCCTGCCCACCGAAACGCCGGGCATCTCTTTTTCGACCATGAACAAATCAATTCCCTTGGTGCCGAGCGTCGGGTCTGTTTTTGCCGCCACAATAAAAAAATCGGCGACCGTGGCGGACGTGATCCAGATTTTTTGCCCCTCCAGCACCCACACATCGCTTTCGCGCCGCGCCGTCGTCGTAATGCCGCCAATGTCCGAACCCGCATCCGGTTCCGTGATCGCAATCGTGCCGATTTTTTCCCCGCGCAGCGCGGGTTTCAGCACGCGTTCCTTTTGTTCTGCCGTGCCGAGGTGAAACAACAGGTCTGTGCCGTTCAACCCCTGCATCCCCACCACCGACGCCAGCGCCAGCGACCCGCGCGCCAGTTCTTCTATCATCAGCACAAACGTCAGCGCGTCGCCGCCCATCCCGCCGACGTCTTCGGGATAGCGCACCGCAAAATAGCCCAGCTCGCCGCACCGCTTGAACAATTGACGCGGAAACTCGTCGCGCTCGTCCATTTCTCGCGCACACGGCGCCACCTCGCGCGCCACAAACGCCCGCACCGAATCGCGGAACAATGTCTGCTCTTCAGAAAGATTGAAATCCAAATGCGGTCTGATTGATTTTTGCCAACGTAACAGAGTTACGTTGACAAAAATCAATCCAGCTTTAATTTCACAAACACTGTCTTTTCCTGCATATACTTGTGTACGCCCGTCCCGCCGATGCCACTCTCTTTGTGCCCCTCTGCGGGCGAGTCCACAATCGCGGGACTGTAATACGAATTCAAATAAATCTGTCCCGCTTGCAGTTGGCTCGCCGTCCGCAGCGCGCGGTCAATATCCTGCGTCCAGATGCCGCCCGCCAGCCCATATTTCACCCCGTTCGCAATCCGCACCGCTTCCGCGTCGTCGTTAAACATCGTCACCGTGACGACGGGTCCAAAAATTTCTTCTTGCGCGATCCGCATGTCGGGCGTGACACCCGTAAATATCGTCGGCTCGATAAAATTCCCGCGGTCGAACGGCGCACTCGTCACTTTGTTTCCGCCCAGGATCGTCACCGCGCCCTCTTGCTTGCCGATTGCGATGTAATCGAGGATTGACTGCTCGTGCCGCCGCGTAATCACGGGACCCACATCCGTCGTTTCGCTCATCGTGTCGCCGATTTTGAGTGCGCTCACCTTGTTGACAAACAAATCTAAAAATTCCTCATAGATCGGTTTGTGCAGCAGCAGCCGCGATCCCGACACGCAAATTTGACCCTGGTCCGCATACGCCGCCCAGATCGCCCACTGCACCGCTTGCGGCAGATCGGCGTCCTCGAACACAATGTGCGGGTTCTTGCCGCCCAATTCCAAAGCGACCTTTTTTACCGTATCGGCGGATTGGCGAATCACCTGCTTGCCCGTCTCGGTCCCGCCCGTCAGCGAGACCATGTTGACATCGGGATGTTCCACCAACCGCGCGCCCAGTGCGCGCCCCGGTCCCGCCACAATATTGACCACGCCCGGCGGAAAGCCCGCTTTGGCAAACAATTTCGCCAGTTCGAGATTGCTCAGACTCCCATCCTGCGCGGGTTTGATGACGACTGTATTGCCTGCCGCCAGAATCGCCGAGACCTTTTGGCACGCCATCATGAACGGACCGTTCCACGGCAAAATTTCTGCCACCACGCCCATGGGTTCCCAGGTGCGATAATTGAAAAAGTTTCGTTCGGGGACCGCGCGCACTTTTCCCTCAATCTCGCGCGCCCTGGCGGCATGATACTCGAACCCGTCAATCGCCTGTGGAATCGAATACCCGAGGGTGCGGTGGAACGTCTTGCCCACATCCGCCGCTTCCAGAAACGCAAACTTGGTCGCGTCCGCGCGAATCATCTCCGCCGTGCGCCGCAGAATTTCGCCCCGTTCCTTGCCCGTCATGTGTCGCCACGGACCGTTATCGAACGCGTCGCGCGCCGCAGCTACGGCGCGGTTTACATCATCCAGATTCCCTTCGTACGCACGCGCAATCGTCTCGTTGTTTGCGGGATTGACGATCTCGAACGTCCGTCCCGCAGAACCGCGCGTCCATTCGCCGCCGATAAACATTTCATACGGCTCGCTCTGTATCCAATTCCAATCAATTCGTGACATAGCTCTCAACTTTCAGGTTGCGTCCGGGGCTGCATCATGCAAAACAGTTTCCCGCGAATCCACGCGAATTTGCACGAATTGTCGGAAAAATTGGCGAAAATTCGCGTGGATTCGCGAGATAATTTCTCTTGGCAATGAGATTATCCGGCATTACGAACACGGCCCATCCCCTCGCGGATCGCATCCTTGTCGAGGGTGAGCGCCATCAAGCCGACCTCTGCCTCGAATTTCGCAGGGTCAACCTGATTTTGAATTTCATCTTCCAATATGTGATAGACGGGGAGTCCCAACGAGACTCCGGCTAATGGTCCGGCGTAGGTGGGGTCGCCATTGTGGACCGTTTCAGCTGCCATTTCGGCGCTGTCCGGGTCCGGCTGCCCCAACACCACGACCACGTCGTTGCCATGCTCTTGCGCTGCCCGCAAGATCAACGACTGGTCGTCCAGGTCCATTGCACCTGCCGCCGTTCAGACATAGCATTGCGTCAGCGTCAAGACAACGTCCGCGCCCGCCGTCTTTACCAGATCGGCAATCGCCGTTCCCGGAACGCCGTCCCGTTCGCCGAGCGCAATCACTTTTCTACCCTTGAGCTCCATGTTTCTCCTATACCCCATAGTGCCGACTCTAGTCGGCAAACAACTCTTGAATCGCGTCCACCAACGTCTCGCGCGTCACGTCTTTTCCCGCCATCCGTTTGACTTCTTTGCCCTCACTAAAAATCAAATACGCGGGCAAGCCCATCACGCTCTGCGTGCGGCACAGCTCCCAATTTTCACGCGCGTTCGCATTCACCTTGACCACCTTGAGCCGTTCGGCGTTCTGCTGCGCCAACTGTTCGACGGTCGGCATCAGCGCGATACACGGTTGGCAGCGCGGTCCCCAAAAATCCACCAGCACCGGCTTGTCCGCCCCCAACACCTGCTCCGCAAACGTCGCCGTATTCACTTCCGGTAACGCCATTTCATCCCTCCTATGCGGCATCCCCACAACAGCCCGCTTGAAATCGCCAATTTATCATGCGGCGCACAATAACCAAGCTGGCAAATTCGAGTCCCATTCGCAAAAATTCGCGCAGATTCGCGTTTTCATCCCGATTGTCCGGTCGCAATTTGTCAACCAACTTTTTCTTTATCGCACTCGCCTGACAGGTCTCATCCTCCAATCAGCAATCAGCAATCCAAAATCAGAAATCAAAAATCCCACTATCCCCCATTCGGCTCGACCACAAACGACATCCCGTCCGACAAATTCGTCATCCGTCCCAAAAACAAGCTCCCTTTGCCCACAAACATCGCGCGTTGCATCTCTCCGTTCAACATACGGTCGCGCGCGTGACCCAAAAACGGGACAGCCGCCGCGATATGTCCTTGCGTGGGCGAGTAACCCGGCATCCCGCGCTCGCGCACAAACGCATCCATCTCGTCACGCACAATTTCCTTGCGCATCACCGCAATCCCCGCCAGCGTCTTGTAATTTGTCAGCGCCACATCGCCGCTGCCTGCCGGTTCCGTGATCTCGGCATTATGCAGTTCCAGCGCAAACTTGTCCACGTCGGTCATTCTGTGCCCCATCCGTTCCAGCGGCTCGACCACCAGCGCCTGCATCATGGCGGGCGGCGATGAACTGTGCTTGACGCGATGAATGCCAACGCCGTCCAGACGAATGACAGGATTCTTGCCGTCGTCGGGGCCAATCACGATCGCCACCGCGCCGAGCACATCTTCCAGAATCGGCATCTGATGTTTCACATGCCCGCGGAATTTCATGCCCAATTTCGCCAGTGACCCACCGCCCGCGACGACGATGTTACGATACAAGCCGGACTGGACATACGACGCGCCGGTTACGGTCGCGTGAATCGGCGCCGCACAAAATGCCTTGACATCCGAGCCGCTTGCCTCGCTGAATCCGGCAAATTCCGCCATCGCCTTGCCCATTGCCCCGCCCGCGCGTTGATAGCGGTCGCCGACGCCTTCTTCACCACAGCCGAGCACATAATCCACCTGCGAAATATCAACGCCGTGCCGTTCATTCGTCAAATGCCGCATCGCCCACGCGCCCGATGCCTTGCACGCCAGATTTTCCAGCAGCACATTCGCTGTCAGCGTATCATCCTCGTCATGTCCACTCCGCATCGCGCCGACCAGCGTCCCGCCGTTTACAAACAGCGGCAGTGCCCCCTGCCCAATCATTGTTTCGATCTGTTCAAGCGGCAGCCCCTTGTCGAGCGGTTTCAATTCTTCGGGCTTGATGAGCGGATGTTCGCTCAAACGTTCGCGCACGCGCGCGGCAAATTCCTTTTCCAGGCGAAACAAATCAAACTGGTCGGCAATCGCCATCAATCCATAAAACTCGTCTTCGGGAATGATTTCGCCATGCGGGCCGAAACGGTCGGACGTTTTGGTATGCGCGTACCACGGTTTTTCAATCGCCGCCAGCGCCTCGGGGCGCATGTTGCCGATATACACCTGATGCGGCGCATAATCGCGCGCCTGGTCAAAACTTCGCAGCGCGCTTTCGATTTGCCCCAACGCCTGCTCATCGCGCGGAATCTCGCGCAGCGGCTTGGAGCCATACCGCGCAAAATGTGGCACATGCGCCAACACCAATGTCACCGCTTTAACAACAGGATATTTCATTCCGCCAACCAGTCCCTCAGAATTTCGTCCGTATGTTCACCCAACTGCGGCGCGCTCGTCCGCACGCCGCTCTGCATCTCGGAAAAGCGCAGCGGCGTATTCACAATCCGCTGTGTCCCCGCCTGCGCGTCCTCAACGTTTACGATCATTTCGCGCGCCGCAATTTGCGGATCACTCGCCGCCTGCGCAATCGTCTGGATCGGCGCGCAGGGAATTTCATGATCTCGCAGAATCTCGAGCCATTCATCGGTCGTGCGGGTCTTGAAACGCGCGCTCAATTCCGTTTCCAGCGCGGGAATGTTCTGCCGCCGCGCCGTGTTTGTCAAAAAACGCGCGTCCTCTTTCAATTCGCTCGCGCCCAACGCCTCACACAGCCGCCCCCACTGTGCTTCTGTCCCCGCCGTCACGACCACATACCCGTCGCTCGTCGGGAACGCTTGAAACGGCACAATCAACGGGTGCCGCGAACCCAGTCGCGCGGGCGTTTCACCCGTCACAAAATAGCGCATGAACGCATTTTCGAGCAGCGCGACTTGAGCATCCATCATGCTCAAATCCAACGCCTGCCCGCGCCCCGTCCGATGCCGCGCTTGGAGCGCCGCCAAAATCCCGATTGTCAAATAGAGCGCGCCGCCGAGATCGCCAATCGAATTGCCCACCCGCACCGGAGCTGCACCCGCTTCACCGGTAATGCTCATCGTCCCCGCCAGCGCCTGTATAACCAGGTCAAACGCCGACTCGAGCGCGCGGGGACCCGTTTGCCCAAATCCGGTGCACGAAGCATAGATCAAACGCGAGTTTGTCTCTGCCAGCGTCGCATAATCCAATCCCCAGCGCTTCATCGTGCCGGGGACGAAATTCTCTACGACCACATCCGCGCGCCCCGCCAGCTTTGCCGCCCGCGCCCTTCCCGCTTCACTTTTTAGATCCAGCACAATACTGCGCTTGTTTCGATTGACGCTCAGAAAATATCCGCTGACCCCATTCGCAAACGGTCCTGCTGTGCGACTCGGGTCTCCGCGTTCGGGCGCTTCCACCTTGACCACGTCCGCGCCCAAATCCGCCAAAATCATTGTCGCATACGGACCCGCCAAAAACCACGAGAAATCGAGGACCCGCAGCCCTTCCAACGGATAACTCATACTCCCTGCATCACCATATTCCCATACCCATCAATCGCCAGCGACATATCCGGTGGCACGAGCACCGTCGTGTCTACAGCTTCGACCAACGCCGGACCGTTGACGCAATTGCCCGTGCGCATCTGTTCGCGCGCATAGACGGGAGTGGCGCGCCAACCGCCTTTGAAATAGACCTGCCGCGTTTCCTTGAGCGCAGGGGAGGCATCCGCGGGTCCCGCCTCGTGTTTCACCCATGCCGGTTTGGGAATCTTGCCAATACCGCGCACCTGATACGTCCGCGCTTCGATGCCCGCCTTGCGATACGCCGCGCCCTGTCCGTATTTGCGGTTATATGTGTCCTCAAAGGTCTGGTGAATTTTCGCCAGCTCTTGCTCGCCAAGTTCATCCGTCGTCACCGGCACGCGCACTTCGTGAATCTGCCCGCGATACCGCATGTCAATATAGCGCAGGAATGATACATTGCCATTCGATATTCCTTCGCGCGCCAAAGTCGCCCGCGCCTCTTGCTCCAGACCGTGATAAATCTCGTTCAGTCGCGCGGGATCGAACGGCGCGATCATCGGTTCCGAGACCTGTCGCAAATTCATCAGGTCGGAACCCACAATGCCCCACGCCGAAAATTCTGATGCATGCGCGGGAATGATGATCTCACGCACGCCGACATCACGCGCATACGCGCCCACGTGCATGGGACCCGCTCCGCCGAACGCCAACAGCACAAAATCGCGCGGGTCATACCCGCGCCCGATGCTCACCTTGCGCACCAGGTCTGCCATCTTGGCATCGAGAATATCTATAATTCCCAACGCCGCCTCTTGCACCGAAATCCCGAGCGGCTGCGCGATTTTTTCCTCGATCGCCGCGCGCGCCTTGTCTGCATGCAACTTTTTCGAGCCGCCCAAAAAGAAATCCGGATTCAGACGGTTCAAGACCACATTCGCATCCGTGACCGTCGGTTCCGTCCCACCCTGGTCGTAACATACAGGACCGGGCACCGAACCTGCGCTGCGCGGACCCACCTTGAGCAGTCCCGCGCCCGGCTCGATCCACGCAATACTGCCGCCCCCCGCGCCAATCGAGGGGATGTCAATGCTGGGCAAAACTGTGTGATATTTCGCAAAGACGGGCGAGAGCGAAAATTGCGGCTCACCCTCCACCACCAACCCCACATCAAAACTCGTCCCGCCGACATCGGTGGTGATCAAATCACGATATCCGAGCGCTTTGCCCAGCTCCACCGCACCCATCACACCGCCCGCCGGTCCTGACGACAGCAGCGACACCGCGCGCGCCTGCGCCTGTTCGACCGGCACCACGCCGCCGGACGACTGCATGATCACCGGTTCGGGTTTCAAACCGTGCGCCTTGAGCCGCTCTATCAACGATTGCAAATAGCGCGCCGCCACCTGTCCAAGATAAGCATTGATCGCTGTCGTCGCCGTGCGCTCGTATTCCTTGATGACGGGCGCCAGTTCGTGCGACAAACTCACAAACACATCAGGGGCTTGCTCGTGAATCAATTCTCGGATGCGCCGTTCGTGCGCGGGATACAAAAATGACCACAACAACGAAACTGCAATCGCGCCGCAACCCTCCTCCAACAATTCGCGGATCGCGCGGCGCGCATCCTTTTCGTTCAAAGGCACAATCACCGCGCCCTTGTAATCCACGCGTTCGGTCACGCCTTTGATCAGCGGACGCGGCACAATCGGGTCCGCCTTGTCCAACCGCGCCAGATACGTGATTTCGCCCTCGGTCAACCCCGCGACCTTTTGGACCGTCCGCCCGATGATCAGCGCGTCCTCGTGCCCGAGCGTGGTAATCAAACCCGTTCGGGACCCCGACCGCGTCAACAACGCGTTTGTCGCCACCGTCGTCCCATGCGCAAACAACGTCGCCTGCGACAAAAGGTCGTCCAACGTCATGGTCAATTGTTTCGCCGCGCGCTCGACCGAATCTAGCACTCCGCGCGAATAATCGTCAGGCGTCGAAGGCGCCTTGGCGGCGGTGACATGCCCTTGCTCGTCCACTACAATACAATCCGCAAATGTCCCGCCGCTGTCAACCGCAATGCTGTAATTCATGCTTTTTTCACTCGCGCTTTGGTTTTGGTTTGCTTGGTTTTTACTTGTATTGCCAATTTTTTCTTGGGCGCGGCGACGGCATGCTTGACGCGAGACGATTGACGTTTCGCGCCCGACACTTTACTTTTCGCCGTTCGTCCCCGGTCTTTTGCCGCGCTTTTTCCGTCTTCCGCATTCTTTTGCCGCTCCCTATACACCGCCTCACGCTGCTTTTGCGTCGCGGCGAGGTCAAGCCGCCACGGGTTTGCGCGCACGACCACACCATAAATTTTCGCCGCCCATTTGGGCGTCACCAGCCCGTTCACCACATCGCGCATCACCAGTTCGGGATCGCGCGTCAGCGGGTCGCCATATCCTCCGCCGCCCATACCAATGCAATGATACACATCATTCTTGCCTTGATACGTCGGCGTGATGCCCGTTGCCACTTCCAGCGTGCCCTTGACCTCGGACAATTCTTGTGGAATGATTCCGCGCCCGAGCAGCGCGCGAATATTGCTGTCCCGCTTGAGCACAAACTGGTTCGTGCATGAAGGCAGCCCGCCCGCAATCCCCGCCGAGCCGGGTTGTTCCACGCCGATGGCATGCATGATTTTTGTCGGAATCATCCCGACATCATGCGCCATATACATCATGCTCACCGTCGCGCCGCCGCGAAACTTGCCCGCGCCGCCCGTATCCGCTTGCTGTCGCCGGTACATATAGAGAACGGGATAGTTGAACTCGTAATCCTCGATGTTGGCAATGATCGAAGAAGGCGAATCCAAAAAGCCGCCCGTATCAATCCCGTCCTTGTAACTGCGCGCGCCCGAGCCGCCCGCCATCGCGTCCAGAATCGTGCCGCCAAAATAATTGCCGCGCTGGTCTGTTCCGAACAATTCTTCGACAAACAGACCGCCCATCCATGTCGCCATCACGTGGTCCCGATAGGTTTCTGATGCGGCGAGCAGTTTCGACATGCATACGCTCGAACTGATAGTCGCCATATAGCTGCCCGTCGTCGTCGCTTTGGAAACGCCGGCGGGCCATTCCGCATGCACGACCGTTCCGGGCTTGGAAACAATCTCTACCGCCCGCGCAATCCCGGCGGGACACCACGGAATGTCATAGCACAAATACGGCAGGATGGCGGAAATCGTCGCGCCTTCCAGCGCGGGGCGGCAGCAGTTGACCAGCGCGGGCGCTTGCGGCGCCGATTCCGAAAAATCAAACGTCAGGTGGTCGTCCTCTTTGGTCATCGAAACCACTACGGGATACACAGCGCCGTCGGCGTCAATATAGCCGCGATGCCGAAAGGTCCCGTCGGGCAGCTCGCGCACCCGCGCGCGGAATTGCTTTTCAGTCGTCTCGATAATGCTGCTGACCGCGTCCTTGTAGGTTTCGATTCCGTACCGCCCGATCAATTCCCTGAGCCGTTCGGTCGCCACATTACACGCCGCAATCATTGCTTTGAGGTCCAGCGCGGCGAGGTTTTGCAAGCGCGAATGGCGCAAAAACAACCATTCCAAATCCTTGCGGACAACACCTTTTTCCACAAACTTGATCGGCGTCACCAGCGGCTGTTCGCCATAAATGGATTTCGCGCCGATCTGCACCTGACCCTCGACCGGACCGCCCAGATCAATCTGGTGGCACGTCCCGCCCGTCCATGCGACCAACTCGCCGTCAAAGAAAATGGGGGCGACCACCACCACATCCATTTGATGGCACGCGCCCACATACGGGTCATTCGACATCCAGATATCCCCTTCCGAGATACCGGGATTGTCCGCATATTCGCGCACGATGGTTTGGACGGTGGACGCGAGCGACATGGCATGGATCGAGATATACACGCCGATGGCAAACGCCTCCCCGGCGGGCGTCATGAGCGCGGTGTTCATGTCATGCGCTTCGTTTGCGACCGGCGACCCCGAAACGAGCCGCAGCGTCGTCGCCGCCTCATCATTGATCGCCGCCAACCGCGACCGGAAAATTTCTAGTGTAATCGGATCAATCATTTCACGCCGCCGCCCCTTTGATTTCTGCAATCACCTCATCCGTCGTCATCACGTCTGCAAACGACTGCGCCAGCGTGTCCAGCGTCGCCTGGTGCTCGTAATCACTCATCGCCGAAGTTCCGTCGCTGACAAACAACACTTTGAAATCGAGCATCATTGCATCGCGCGAGGTGGATTCGCAGCACACATTCGAGCGCGTGCCGCAAATGATCAGTGTATCCCGTTTCAAACTCCGCAGCAGCCGTTCGAGCGATGACGAGCCGGGAATCAAACACGAATAGCGGTTCTTGGAGAGAATGTAATCGGAGGGGTCCACGCGCATCTCGGAATAGATTGCCGAGCCGGGATTATCCTGTTGCAGTTGTTCCGCCGCCAACTTGCCCCGTTCCGGCGAAATAAAATAGTCAAAAAACATCTTCCAGTCCGCGCCGCCTGCCGGGTGATACGAACGAATCCAAATCACGGGAATCTTTGCCGCGCGACATTCATCCGCCAGCCGGTTCACATTGTCCGTCGTGTCACGCGACGCAGCGATTTCCAACGCGCCGCCCGGCTGACAAAACACATTCTGCATGTCCACGATGACCAGCGCCATCTTGTTCGCGTCCAAATCCTGAAAAACGCGCAAACGCCCGCGGCGCTTGATTATCCGTTCTCGAATCATTTCCGAAACTGTTGTCGGCTGCATTATCTTTGTCTCTCCACGCATCATGATTGCTGATGACGAATGATGAACGACCCGCTATACTCGACGTTTGACGCTTTACACCTCACGTTTGGCGCGCTCTCGTGTCCCCCGGTCCTCCGTCGCGTTGCGCGCCCGCGCACCGGTCACTCGGTCCCGAGCTGCACGTCCCACAACACCGGCTCGCCTCTCAACGCCACCTCGGTGTTGAGCTGTGTCAGGCAGTTCGGACAATAAAACCGCCTCAACACAAACTTGTCCCCGCCCAAATGATGCGGATTCACGTGTGGACCCGCCTCTTGCACGGGACCTTCCTGCATCAGCGCGTGCAGTTTGTGATTTTCGGTCGCCGCGCACAAATCAAATCCACAGCGCGCGCATCGAATCATCTTGCGTTCGCCGTCGCCCGCAATAATCAAAAACTCGTTGATGGATGCCATCATTCGCCGCCCATTTTTCCGTTCGTCGGAATAGTTGTTCCGCTCAGACAGACCGAATCGAGATCATGAAACACCTGCTTGAGCCGCATTTCAAAAGAGCCCAGATGCGCCTCCGCCGCGCGCGCGGCTGCATCCGCGTCCCGCGCCATGATTGCTTTCAAGATGGCGGTGTGTTCGGTCAGCGTTTCCGCCCGTTCCTCCGGCTCGATGTGCAATCCCGCCGTAAATCCATAGATCAGCTCACGCAGTGAAATCATCAGCGTATTCAAGACCGGGTTGCTTCCCGCCTCAGCCAGCGCCACATGAAAATTTGCGTTTTCTGTCCAGAATTGCCCATCATCCGTCAGGTTCCCGCGCATCCGTTTGATCGAATCCTTGAGCGCCGAAATATCTTGGTCTTGGGCGCGCGCCGCCGCCACGCGGGCACATGCCGGCTCGATGGCTCGCCGCGCCTCCAAGAGCGCCGCGAGCGACACCCTTTCATACTGAAACAGCGTCGTCAGCGACCGCGTGACCGTGTTGCTGCTCGGACGTTCCACGCGCGGACCTCCGCGCGGACCCGGGCGAATGCTCACCAGTCCTTCGGATTCGAGCAGGCGCAGCGCCTCGCGCACCGTCGGACGGCTCAGATTCAACTGCGTCGCCATCTCGGTTTCCGGCGGCAGCATCGCGCCCTCGGGATACTTGCCCGAAATAATCTCTGCTTTGATCTGAGACGCCAGCACTTCTGCCGCTTTTGGCAGACGCATCGTGTTCAAGCGCAAACGCGGCTCGGCTTTATCGGCAATCATACACACCTCAATCAGCTAAACGATTCAACAATTTGCTCGTATACACCGCAACCATTTGTTTTCGAAACGCATAGGTATAGTCGGCGAGCTGCAGGGGGCGCGCCTGGAGCGCGATCGCTTCCGCCACCCCGGCTATCAATGGCGCCGACAATTTTTCGCCGACGAGTCCCTGCGCTTGCGGCATTTCGAGCGGCTTGGAGGTCACCGCCCCCAGAACCACGCGCGCCGATTCGCACACCCCATCCGCGTTGAATTGCAGCGCCGCCCCCACGCCGAGCGACGGAAAATCAAATGCCCCGCGCCGCCGCAGTTTCAAATAACCCGCGCGCACATTTTCATTGCGCGGCAAAATCACCCGGGTCAAAATCTCATCCTGCATTTTATTCAAATAATGGATCCCATCATCACGATACAACTCGCTCAACGGAATTTCGCGTTCGCCGCGTTCGCTCACCAGCCGGATGCGCGCGCCGAGCGCAATCAACAACGGAGGTAAATCTGCCGACGCAATCGCCCAACAGCGTGAACCCCCCGGCGCCACGCGACACACATCCCCAACATCTTTTAGACACGAACCCACAGCTTGACGCCAGAACGGCGTCTGATTGATAAAGTGACAGCGCGTGTCCAGACACAGATTTCCGCCGAGCGTGCCCATGTTCCGCAACGGCAGCGTCGAAACCAAGGGGATCGCCTCGACCAGCGACGGCACGCGTTCGCGCACCAGCGCATGGCGCTCGATCTGCGTCAAAGTCATCCCCGCGCCGAGATGAATCGAACCGTCAGCGCCCGCCTGAATCGTTTTCAACTCGCGCACGCCGCGCAGACTGATGAGCGACGGCGGACTGACCTGAAGCCGCTTCATGTTTGGATACAAGTCCGTCCCGCCCGACACAACGACCGCGCGTTCGTGCTCGGCAAACAGGCGCGTCGCTTCCGTCAATGTGCCCGGAGTGAAAAACCGAAAGGGAGGCAGCCGTATCATGAGCAATCACCATAGTACTCGCGCGGTGTGGGTCGTTCGGGTTCCGGAAATCGAAATTCGGGAATCGTCAACGTCGTTTCGCGCTGACCCTTTTTCTTGTGCAGCGCGCGATACACCTTGTCGGCGCTCAGCGGTGTCTCGTCAAACCGGACCCCCGTCGCCTGATACACCGCATTCGTAATCGCGGGCACGATGGGGTTCTGAGGACCTTCGCCCGCTTCCTTGGCGCCATAGGGTCCTTCGGGGTCTATTGCCTGCACCAGAATCGTCTCGATTTCGGGCGTCTCGATAGAGGTCGGCAAATGATACTCTAGCAGCGACGGTGACATGTGCAGCCCGCGCCCATCAATTTGCTGTGTCTCCATCAGCGCCTCACCCACACCCATATACGCGCAGCCCTGAATTTGTCCATGTACCAGTGTGGGATTTAGCGCGCGTCCGCAGTCGTGCGCGACCCACAATTTTTCCACGCGCACCTCGCCCGTATCCGCATCCACATCCACCTGCGCCACACATGCCGTAAAGCTATAAGCGGGCGAGGTGCCGATCACCGACCCGCGATAGTTCCCTCCCAGCCGCGGCGGCGAATAACTGCCTGTCGCACCCAGTGTGCCAAATTGCGCCTCTGCGCGCACGATCGCGTCCACCAGTTTGATCGAATTGGCGTGGTCGTTGCGGTCGTGGATTTCATAATCGCCAAATTCCAGCTCCTCGGGAGCCGTTTCGAGCACGCGGCTTGCCGCCTCCAGCAATTTTGCCTTGAGCTCGCCCGTCGCCTTGAGCGTCGCGTTCCCGCTCATGAATGTCACACGGCTTGAATAACTCCCCAGATCAACCGGCGTTATCCCCGTATCCCCGGCGACCACGCGCACATCTTCGGGATACACGCCCAATTCTTCCGCCACCAGCGCGGCAAGCAAATGGTCCGACCCCTGCCCGATTTCTGCGCTGCCGCAAAAGACCGTGATAGCTCCCCCGCGGTCAATTTGAACGTGCGCGCCCGAATGCGGCAGGTCAGGATGCCACATCGTCGTCCCCGTGCCCGACAAATACGCGCTCGCCGCAAAGCCCAGCCCTTTGCCCGGCGGCATCTTGCCGCGCCGTTCCTGCCACCCCGAACCTTTTTCAACCTGTGCGATACATTCGCTCAATCCGCAGCTCGTGATCCGAAGCGAGTTTACGGTCGTCGAGTACGGCTCGACCAGATTACGCCTGCGTAGGGCGATCGGGTCCATCCCCAGGTCCTCGGCGAGCTTGTCCAGCTGAATTTCAAATCCAAAACGCGGCTGCGGTCCCCCATGCCCACGTTTGGGTCCGCAGGGCGGTTTGTTGGTAAACACACGCACCCCATCGAATTTGTACGCCGGGACCTTGTATGTAATCGGCGTCAATGCTCCCGTGTAATAGGTGCTGGCAATTCCGAAACTGCTGAACGCGCCGCCGTCCAGAAAAATCTTGACCGCCAGCCCCGTCAATTCGCCGTCGCGTTTCACACCCGTTTTCATCCACATTTTTGCGGGATGCCGCCCGCGATGCGTGTAAAACTGCTCTTCGCGCGTCAAGACAATTTTTACCGGGCGTCCCGTGCGTCGTGACAATTCCGAGGCGCAAAATTCAAAACTCAACGGCTCGCTCTTGCCGCCGAATCCGCCGCCGATGGCAGGCAGAATCACACGCACATGTCCGTGCGGAATATTCAGCACCTGCGCCAGCGCGCGCTGGACATAGTGCGGCACCTGCGTGCCCGACCACAGCGTCAGATGCCCGCCTTCAAATTTCGCAACGACTGCATGCGTTTCGAGCGGCACATGACTGTTGCCCTCATACAAGAACGTATCTTCGCGCACCAGGTCGGCGCGTCCGAACGCCGCTTCCACATCTCCAAATTCGAGCGACACAATCTTGTGCGCGTTCGGCGTGCGCGTCCAATCGTGAATCCGCCCGGCATTCGGGGCGAGCGCATCCTCCATCGTCAACAGCGGTTTGATCGGTTCATACTCGACCTCGATCAAATCGCAAGCGCGTTCCGCGGTCCGCTCATCCAGCGCCGCCACCGCCGCGACCGGTTCGCCGATATAGCGCACGCGGTCCATCGCCAGCGCCGTCTCGTCCTGATTGTTGGGCAGCACGCCGTAATGAATCGGCAAATCCTTTCCTGTAATCACATCCAGCACGCCGGGCAGCGCCCGCGCGCGCGAGACGTCAATCCGCCGGATATATGCGTGCGGCTGCGTACTGCGTAGTAACTTGCCATACGCCATGCGCGGCAGCATCATGTCGTCGCCGTATTTCGCCGCGCCCGTCACTTTGCTCACAGCATCAATTTTTGTTCGCGGTTTCCCAACAATTCTCATCTCGCTCATCGTCTATTGCCCATCGCCAATCGCATATCACATTTCGTCGAACGCCTTTTGCCAAACGTCGTCCGTCTTGCGTCGTCCGTCCTTTGCCATCCTTTACGTCTCACGCCTCACTCTGTCCTCTACGCTCTCCCTCATCCTCTTTGCCGCCAGCTCCACCGCATCCACAATCTGTACATACCCCGTACAGCGGCAGAGGTTGCCCGCTATCGCATCGCGAATCTCTTGCCGCGTGGGCGACGGGTTCTTGTCCAGCAGCGTCTGCGCCGACAGCACCATCGCCGGAGTGCAATACCCGCACTGCGACGCCCCTGACTCGATGTATGCCTGCTGCAGGGGCGTCAGCACGCCGTTTTTCGCAACCCCCTCGATTGTCGTCAGCGCGTGCCCCTGCGCTTCCAGCGACAGCGTCAAGCACGACAATACCGGTTCGCCATCCATCAAAACCATGCACGCCGAGCATTCGCCCAACTCACATCCATGCTTGGTCCCCGTCAGGTCCAACCGTTCGCGCAGTGTTTCGAGCAGCGTCTCGTATGGAGGCGCCAACACCGTATGCGTCTCGCCGTTTACGTTCAGTGTCACAACTACATTCTCTGTCTCGCTCATAACCGACTCAATTTCCCCAATACGCCCGTTCAAACAATTCGCGCGTCTCTTGCGTATCCGGCACACGCGCGCTCAATTGCGTTGACCTCGATTCCCGCGTCGCGTTCACCAGTGTCTCCATGGCTCTGAAAAAATCCGCCTCGCCAACCCCACACTGCGCCAACGTCGTCGGCAAATTGACCGTCCGCTGCAGCTCGACCACCTGTCTCAAAAACCCTTCGGCGCGCTCGCGCGCGTCGTTCATCCTCAATCCAACCGCACTTCCCAGCCGGGCGTATGCATCCTGCGCCGTCTCCAATTGGAAACGCATCGTGTGCGGCAGCAGCGTCGCGCAGACCAACCCGTGCGGCAAATGAAACAGCGGACCCACCTGGTCCATCCCGTGCGCGAGTCCCGCAAACGAATTACTAACCGCCAGACTCGCCAGCGTAGCCGCATAATGCATTTTTTCGCGCGCCGTGTGGTCGTTCTTTTCGATTGCGCCGCGCAAATTGCCAAAAATCAGCTCAACCGCATAGAGCGCATTCGCTCGCGAAAACTCGTTGGTCGCCCGCGTCGTCATCGCTTCCACGGCGTGCGTCAGCGCGTCAAATCCCGAATGAGCCGTCAACGCTTGCGGCATCGTCAGCGTCAGCGCGGGGTCCAATATCGCCGCGTGCGGCACCAGATGCTGTGAATACGCCAATCGTTTCAGTCGCGTCTGCCCATCAATCAGCACGGCAACTTTTGAAACTTCACTGCCCGAACCGCTCGTCGTCGGGACGGCGACAAACTGCGCCCGCCCTTGAAACGGAGGCAAACCATTTGCGGTCAACAGCGTTTGCCAACCCAATCCCGGATGCTCATACAATGCCCACGCTGCTTTTGCCGCATCCATCACCGCGCCGCCGCCCAGCGCCACCACCAAATCAGGCGCATATTCGCGCAGTTCGTCCACCAGCGGCAGCACATCCGCCGCCTGTGGTTCGCGATTCACCCAACCTACCGCCCGCGCTTTGATCCCTGCTTTCGCAAATATTCCCTCGACCCGCGCCACATACCCCAACCCGCGCATCGCCTCATCCGAAACAATCCCCACCCGCGTCGCCCGAAATTCCTCCAACGTCTCCAGCGCGTCCCATCCAAAATAAATCCGCGGAGCGGTATACCCGTCTGCCATCCCAAGTGTATCCGACGCTAATTGAGCGACAGCACAAAACTCCCGAGCGCATCACACTCGACATCGTATTCGTTTGGGACCAGCACCGTTGTCGTCGCCTGCTCGATCAGCGCGGGACCCTTTACGCGGTTCCCATGAACGAGCTTGTCCCCGTCATACACCGGGATCTCGGCATAATCATCCGATTGCGGCAAATACGCGCGTCGCTTGCCTTTGATCGCATGGTCGCTCCCCGCGGGTTGTTTTGGCATGCGCGGCAGTTGGGGTTTGACCGTCTGACCGACCGCCGTCAAGCGCAGTGTCACCAGTTCCATCGGCGCGCCCGGGACGGCGTATCCGTACAACTGGTCGTGCCGCGCGTGAAATCGCGCCGTGAGTTCATCCGGGTCGAATTTCTGCAGCTCTTGCGCGGTGAACGACACGCTCACCTCATGATACTGACCCACATAGCGCAAGTCCGCCGAGAAATACATCTGCTGCTTGTCCTGCGGCACACGTTCAACTTGCAGCGTCGCCCGCGCCTCGCTCTCCATCGCCGCGCACAATTCTTCAAGCCGTTTTACACTCAGCGTCGCCCACGGCGTCGTGTAGGTCCGCACAAAATCGTGCTTGAGGTCACTCAGCAGCATCCCCGCCGCGCAAAAAATGGACGACGCGCGCGGCACGATCAACAGCGGAATTTCCAGCTCGGTTGCCAGCACTGCCGCATGAATGGGACCTGCCCCGCCCGCGACCACCAGCGGAAAATCACGCGGGTCATAGCCCCGCCGCACCGATACCTGGCGAATCCCTTCCGCCATGTGATTGTTTATCACCGAAAACATCCCTGCCGCCGCTTGTTCCACGCTCATACCAAGCGGCTGCGCGATATGCGTTTCAATCGCCCCGCGCGCCTTGTCGAGATACAATTTCAGTTTCCCGCCCAGAAAAAAGTCCGGGTCGAGATAACCCAGCGCCAGGTCCGCATCAGTGCAGGTCGGTTTTTCACCCCCTCGCCCATAACACGCCGGACCCGGCTGCGCGCCCGCGCTCGCCGGACCCATCCGCAATAACCCCGCCGAATCAATCCAGCCGATGCTCCCGCCGCCCGCCCCTATCGTGTGAATGTCGAGCATCGGCAGCGCAAGCAAATGTCCGTTGATACGCCCATCCGTCACCACCAGCGGCTTGCGGTCAAAGATCAGCGCGGCATCGAAACTCGTGCCGCCCATATCCACCGTGATACAGTCGCCGCGCTCATGCGGCTCGACAAACGCCAGTCCCGCCACCGGACCGCCTGCGGGACCCGAGAGCAGTGTGCCCGCCGCCACCCGCTTGGTCACCTGGGGTGATGCCACACCGCCGTTCGACTGCATGATCAGAAGCACCCCTCGAAAATCGAGTTCGCCGAGCCGCGCGCTCAAGTTGGTCAAATAGCGTTCGATCAACGGACCTACATACGCGTTAAGAACGGTCGTGCTGGTTCGGTCATAAAAACGAATCTGCGGCGCCAGTTCGGACGAGACCGATAGATATGCGTCCGGAAGTTCCCGCCGCAAGATTTCAGCCGCCTGCTGTTCGTGTGCGGGGTTGGCATGCGCTTGCATAAAACACAGCGCCACACCCATGACCCTTTCGTCCCGCAGCTGTTTCGCCGCCGCGCATACCTCTTGCGTGTTCAACGGTGTCTCGCACTCGCCCGCGTAATTGATCCGCTCGCGCACCGTCAAACGGCGATGGCGCGGCACCAGCGGCTCGGGCGCTCGATAGCGATTGTTGTACTGCGCCTCGCGAATCCCGCGCCGCATTTGCGACGCATCACGAAATCCTTCGGTCGTCACCAAACCCGTCGGCATGCCGTTCCCTGTCAGCACCGCGTTCGTCGCCACCGTCGTGCCGTGAACGATCAATTCCACATCACGCACAAATTCCTGCAGTGAGACGGCGTGTGCGTCTGCCATCTCTTGCAGCCCATTCAACAAACCGATCGCTGGGTCGTGCGGGGTGGTTGAAGTTTTATAGAGGGTCGCCGCGCCCGTTTTATCCAGCAGCAAAAAATCGGTGAACGTCCCGCCAACATCAATGCCGATACGAAACATATTCTCTATAACCCGTCCAATTCGATCCCATACACATCCATCGCTTTTTCGCGTGACAACAACCCATCCCGCATACGGGCACGCACCAACCCCTGCTCACGCTTGCGCGGGTCTCCGTAACCGCCTCCGCCTCCCGCCCATTGGCGAAATACCGTCCCCTTTGGCAGATTCTCCACCTTGTCCTTGACGCGCGGCGTCACGCCCTGCCCATCCGGCAGCACAAATTCGATGCGGTTCGCCGCCCCGGGCTGACCGCCAAACACGCCGAACGCGCGCGCATTCTCATCCACCCCATCGCCATAGACGATTGCCATATTGTTGTCGCCGCGCAGCTCCATCTCGGTATAAATGCCCAGCCCGCCGTCCCACTGCCCCGCGCCCGCCGAATCGCGCCAATACTCGTGCCGACGCAAAAAATTCGGCGTCTGCAGTTCAAACATCTCATAGTCCTGCGCCAAAATGCCGCCCGCACAGTTGATCAATCCGATGTGGTCGTATCCGTCCACGCCATAGGTAGCCCCCGAACCGCCCTTTTGCGACAAGAACAAAATGTCTACATACCGCCGCCCAAAGCGCGGGTCGTGTCCCACCAGGTTGCACGCCAGCACACGGTTCCATGCGGCAGTCACGCGCTGCGGCAGCGCGTCCGCCAGCGCGCGGAACAACGCGTCCGAGTGGGGTCCCGTCAATGTGTTGCCAAACGTCGTCGCGGCGGGATAACGCGGGTTCAAAAAACTCCCCTCCGGCACCGTCACATGAATTGGGCGCATCAAGCCCGCGTTGTGCGGAATATCCGGGTCCACCAGCATCAAAAAGGTCAACAGCAGCGCGGACAGTGTGGTATTGAGCGGCGCGTTCACAAAACCCGGCGTCTGCGCTGAGGTTCCCGTATAGTCAAACGAAATCTCGTCACCCGCTTTTGTCACGGTTACGACAATTTGCATCTCGCTTGCTTCGCGGATGCTGTCAAAATACACCGTGCTCGCGCCGCGATACGTCCCATCGGGAATCCGCGCAATCTCGGCGCGCATCTGCTTTTCCGTCGCGTCATACAACGCGTCAATATGTTCGCGCACTCGCTCGATGCCATAACGCTCAAATACCTGCATCAAACGCCGCTCGCCAATGGTGCAGCCGCCGATCTCGGCGCGGATGTCGTCCTGCACGATCGGCAAACGAATGTTCGCAAACACAAAATCCCAGACATCCTGTCGCAGCTCCCCGCGCTCGTACAATTTCACCGGTGGAATCCGCAGCCCCTCCTGCCATACCTCGCGCGCTTGCGGGTTGTATCCGCCCGCCACCGCGCCGCCAATGTCCGCTTGATGTCCCTTGCACGCCGCCCACGCGACCAATTGATTTTCAAAAAAGATGGGTTTGAACACCGCCACATCCGCCAACTGGTTGCCCCCGCTGAAAACATCATTGTGCAGAATCACATCGCCGGGATACAGTTTGTCCCCAAAATATGCGACGATATTTTTGCACACCGGTTGCAGCGCAAACGCCAGCACGGGAATATACTCGGTCTGTTCCAGCATATTCCCCTGCGCGTCATACAACCCCGTCACAAAATCACGCGCCTCGCTCAAGATCGGCGAGCGCGTTGTTCGCAGCAGCGTCAACCCCATCTCTTCCGTGATGGACTTGAACCGCCTCCGCAATACGGACAGCAAAATCGGATCTATCGCTGACATTTAGGTTAAAGATGAACGCTTGCCGATAATTCGTCGAAACAGATACTTGCTACCGCGTTTCAGTAGAGACCTTCAAGGTCCCGGCGATACGCCTCGTCGGGCGCCTTCAAGGTCTCTACACAATCCTATTTCTTGACGCCCGCCGCCTGCGCAAACCGCGGATCATACAATTTTTCGAGCGCGACTTTTTCCTTTAGCGAACCGAATTCGACCATGGTATCCATCATCGTATTCCATTCCTCAGGAGTCGCATAGCCCAGACCCTGCTTGGCGATCTCATCTGAAGTCACATACTTGATTTCTGTCGTCCACATGAATTCGTTGTGTTCGCGGTTGGCTTTTTCACCCGCGTACTTCATCACAATGTCCGTCACTTCGTCCTTGTTCGCGGGGTCCATCGCCCACGCAAGCGCTCGCATCGTGGCATTGACAAATCCTTGCACCATCTCGGGATCGTCACGCACAAAGTCCGCGTTCGTGACATACATCTGCCCCAGAAACGTCAACCCATATTCCTCCGGGTTGAACAAATGGGTCTTGTGCCCCATGCGTTCCAGGGTGTCGGGTTCATTGGACTTGAACACTTGCAGCGCATCCACCTGCCCGGCTCCTGATTCCGGCAAAATCACGCGCGGGTCAAAACCGACCTGCACCAACTGCACGTCGTCAAAGTCGAGACCGGCGGATTTCAACATCCCGAGCAGCCACGGTGGCAGGGCGCCCTCACCCGTCTTGATTCCGATCTTTTTGCCTTTCAGGTCTTCGACCTTTGTGATCCCGCTATCATCAAGCACAATCAGCCCGTGGTCGCTGGCATGACCCAGTACCGCAACGCCTATAAACGGCGGACCAGCCGCTTCGACCTGCTTGGCCCAGTTCTCGGCAGTGTGAGTTGTAAAATGGATGTTCTTGGCTGCCAGCCGTTGGAACTGCTCGCCTCCGCCCGGCGACGCATGTTCGATCGTCACATCCAGACCTTCGTCTTCAAAAAACCCTTTTTCCTTGGCAATATATGCCGGGACAAAGCTGATATTGCCTTGTGCCAAATAGCCCGCCTGAAACGTGATCGGCTTTAGAGTTGTGCTTGGCGCATCTGTCGCCGCAGGCGCCGCAGTGGCAGCGGGCGCATCCGTGGCTGCGGGAGCCGAGGTGGCGGCTGGCGCGCTCGGCGCCGGCGCCGCGACCGGGGCGCACGCCGCAGCAACAAGGACCCCAAGCACGAGCGCCAATAGCATAATTGTCCGCGAAAAACGTTCGAGCTTCATTTTGTTCCTCCTTTGGAATCAAACTGTTTGTGTTTCGCCTTTGGCTGTGAGATTTGGTATCTTGAGACTCTGCCTCCTTTGTGGCTCTCTGATTCGAAAATAACCCCGGCTATGCGGGGATTGGAGTGGACTGAGGTTGTAGAGTGACTTGGTAACCCAGCTTTGCAATACGCTTTGCAAGTCGTTTCGCCGTCGTTTCCGGGTCTTGCT
>JADZCJ010000037.1 GCA_020851635.1 Anaerolineae bacterium | reverse complement strand
TATCCCGGTCCGACTAATCATCAGGCTCATGGCACCAAGGAAAGGACGACCTCTGTGCCAGCCGCACACGCGGAGTCTAGCATATTTTCATTATTGGTGGTGAATGCAATTCATGTGGACTAATCTGGTCAACCACGTCACGAATAGCATCAATGACAATTTGGGGCTGCTCGACGGCCATGCCATGGCTGCTGTTGGTTTGTGTAATATGGCGAGCGCCGAGTTGAGCAGAAAATGTGATCATTCCACCCCAAGATGCACCGACCAGGACATAGGGTCCCGGCTCGTGGGCGGCGGTCAGCGAGGCGTGGAGGTCGGCGACACCGTCTTGGGCCGTGGTCGGCTGTGGCACTGTGGTTAAAGTTGTGAGCGTATCGTCAAAGCGGCGAGTACCGGGGCGATCATAGGCACAGACGCGGGTGAAACGAGCGACGCCGGGCAAGACCGCCACATCGTCCGGTTTGGCAGACCCAGCGGAGTCAAGCACGTGTGTCCATTCATCAAACGCGCCCCCTGTACCCGAGACAAGGACGACAGTGGGGGAACCGCTGCCGCGGCATTTTTTCATCTCCCCAGACGCCAAATCCATTTGGCGACGGAAATTCGCCAGCGGTATCAAATCAAGACAATAATGCGCACGCCCGCGAGTCGAGATTCTGGCAAGGAGGTTGGTAAGCCATGGTCGTATGTCTCTATAACATAAATGATTGACAACATACCTTTAATTGATGCGCACGTTCATGCGGCGCGACTGCCCACACTGCGCGAATCGTGGAAGGACTGGTCGGAACGGTATGGCAGGAATGTGCCCCTGACAGAGCTGTATGATGAGCAGGGGACGATTGTGCCCGCCAAATTGGATGCATATTTTGAGCGACAGGGCGTGGATGTGGCGCTTGTTCTGGCGGAATACAGCCCAAAGGTAACACTCATTCAGCCCATTGAGGATTTGGTCCCGCTCGCGGCATACAACCCCAAGCGCTTTCGCCTCATCGCGAACCTGAACCCGCATTACCATTATCCGCTTGTGGCGGAACTGGAACGACAGCGCGCATTGGGGGCAGTGGCGCTCAAGCTGTATCCTGTTCATGGCGGGTTCTCAGCCAACGATCGCGAATTGTATCCCGCGTATGCCTATTGCGAACGAGAACGTCTGGCAGTGGTGGTACACTGTGGGACAAGCGTGTTTGCGGGATCGAGCAATGCGTATGCGGACCCGATGGCGCTGGAGGATGTGGTGCGCGATTTCCCCGATTTGACGATTGTATTGGCACCCGGCGGGCGGGGATGGTGGTACGATGCGGCGGCATTCATGACCTTGCAGTAACATGTTGCCAATGCCAAAAAGAGCAGCTCGCCGCCGTTAACGCTCGAGCCCATGCCCGTTGACTTGAGCGATGCCCAGGGGGTGGGTGTTGTCGTTTGTGGACAAACTGACCTGGTGTTCTCCCTCGCGATTCTCTACACGCGCGGTGATTTTCATCTTGATACTCTCAGGTTGAATTTGAAGGCAAGATTTCGTACATCCAAGTAGGTTGACAAGTATTGAATCGGGTAGTATGGTAGTAGTATGAAAGTAAAGACTTCTATCACACTCTCGGAAAGTTTAGTGGAAGCAATGGACGAGTTGGTGGAGGATGCTCCTGAGCAGTTTCCAAGTCGCTCTGTGTTTCTCGAGTCAGCGGCGTGGGCATTCATTGAGCGCGTCCGTCGAGCAGAGCGCACAGAACGTGACATTGAAATCATTAATCGGCGTGCCGATTTCTTGAACGCTGAGACGATGGACGCTTTGACCTACCAAGTGCCATTATGAAGCGCGGCGACCTTTATCTTGTCACAAACCCGTCCGCTGCAGACCCAAAAAGGACTCGGGTTTTTGTGGTTGTTAGTCGCCAGGGCTTGCTCGGAACGCGATTTTCAACAGTGATCTGTGCTCCGGTATATTCAACCCGTGACGGAATTTCAACCCAGGTATTGGTGGGGATTGACGAGGGATTAAAGCACGATAGCAGTATCCATTGCGATGCCTTGATGAGTCTGCCGAAATCTATCTTGACGCATTTCATTGGTTCGCTGTCCGAAACCAAGATTCAGGAGCTGAATCGGGCACTGCGGATTGCGCTAGAGTTGGAAGAATAGAAATCCAAGCGCGACGGATGGCAAGTTCGATTGCCTATGACCGTGCCTACAAGCAGGGGCAGACGTATTTTGGGACTAGACCCATATACGTTTGCCCCTTTACTTGTTTGCATCAACGCCAGACGCGGCGGACGGGCGCAGTTTCTTCCGTTTCGAATTTGGTGTCGGGCGGGCTGCCGGCGACGGTGGCGTGGAGCGCTGTCCAAACCGTGCCCGGTTTGAGGTCGCCAAACAGCCAGCCGTCATCGTCGCAGGCAAAGTTGGCGCGCATGTCGTTGACGCCGAACGTCGCGCCCGTGGCAAATTCACAGAATGTGCCATTTTCCAGTTCGACAATCCATGCGCTCGCCGGGTCGGGCGGCGCGGGCGTTTCGGCGGGCAGCGGCGCGGTGAGTTCGAGTTTGATGCCGCCCTCGCTGGTGACGGGATTCGGATTGCAATTCAGGATATTGGTTTCGCCCGCGACGACAAAACAGGGGTCAAAGAGGTTGGCGCCGCCGTGCGAGGCAACATTTTCTTCCGAGCTGCACCGGTATGCGCCCACACGCTGAACGCGTATGGAGGTTGTAAAACATGAACCTTTGTAGGCGGGGTCGGGTGGAGCCGAGGGCTGATAGACGATCACCTGTGTTTCCTGAACGACGCCTGCCGCAGGTGGGGCGGTTGTCGTACCCTCGTCGGCAATGTCGTATTGCCGGACGGGACCGAATTGCCCGATCCAACCGGCATCGCTCGGACTGGTGTTTTGCGCGGGACCGATGACGTAGGGTTTGATGAGGTGCAGGTTCTCCGGATTGTAAAGAAAGGCGCCCGGCACGTCCCGGATCAGTAAATCTTCGGCTTGTTGATAGAGCCGAATGGCGGCTCCGGGGTCGGTGGTCGAATCGGCTCGTTTCAACAACTCGTCGAGAAAAACGTTGCAGTAGCCAAAATTAAGAGCAAGACTGCCGCAGGTCCAATATGTGCTCAACCAGTTTTGCGGATGTGGATAATCCTGCACCCAACGCTGGAGCGAGAGCTGGGGGTTGGTTTTGACGCTGCGGGTGAGGCGTGTAAATTCGGTGGGGTCAACGGGGTCCACCTTTATTTCACAGCCGAGGACCGATGTGAGATTGTCCGCAATGTATTGAACGCGCGCGGTGTTGACGGGTGAGCCGGGATAGGTGAATTTGATTTCGCCGAGTTTGGCGCAATCCACCTTGCCGTCTTTGCCATAGCCGTTATCTACCAGTGTCTTGACCGCTGCGGCGGCATCAGAGGCAGGGACGCCGGGTTTGCCCGTCTGGTTGCCGGGAACGCCCGGAGGAATCCAACGCGTCGTCGGCTCGGCATGACCAAGCAGCACATCGCGAATAAAGCCCTCGCGATCAACAGCTTGCGAAAACGCGGTGCGGACAATGCGATCGGTGAACGGCGCGACCGAATTGTTGAACGCGAGCGCGTACGTTTGCGCGGCATCGTATTGTTTCAGTTCGCTTGCGATGGTGTCGCTGAGAATCTGCGGGACCAGTTCTGCCGTGACAGCAGCATCAATGTCGAGTTTGCCGTCTCGGTACTGGTCGAGCAATGCCTGATTGTCGGAATTGTAGGTGAATTCAATGCGGTCGAGTTTGGGTCTGCCGAGGCGATAGTCCGGGTTTGCCGCGAGCGCAATGCTGTTTTCACCATCCATACCGAGAATCACAAAGGGACCATTCCCGTTATGATTGCCCGCGAGCTCGGACCAGCCGTAAGGTGATTCGGCTGTGAGGGATACATCGGTCGGATAAAAGATCGGCAGACTGGCGACATAGAGCCAAAAGTCACCTGCGGGTTCGGCAAAGGAGAGGACGAGCGTTTTTTCATCCGGCGCATCAATGCCGACGTTTGCCATTGCGGTTTGCAATTCGGCTTGGGTGTGCGTATCCACATCAAATTCGCTGACGAGCTGCGCGCCCTGAATGTCAAACAGGACCGAAGCGTATTCGCGGCTGCCAAGACACGGGTCGAGCGCGCGTTCGAGCGCGGCTTCAAAGTCGCGCGCAGTAATGGGTGCGCCGTCCACGCGTTTCAGACCGTCGCGAATAGTAAAGGTGAGTTGTTTCTGGTCTGGTGTAAAGGCATAGCTCGAGGCGGCAGCGGGCGAGATGCGACCGGCTGCATCTACCGAGGTAAGCCCCTCGTATGCGAGCGAGAGAATTTCAAATTCGTTGACGAATGACGCGCGCTGAGGATCGAGCACGGCGGGATAAATATCTTCGCCGATCCGCAGTGTTTTGCCTGTGGGCGAGACCGTGCCCGTTAAAGTGATTTCTATCGTCGGTGTAACCTCGGCGGATGCGGTGGGTTCGGCGATGACAGTGACGGTGATATTGGCGGCGGGCGTGATGGGCTCGGTGGAAATGACCACGCCGCACGCATTGGCGTTTGCGGGCACGGTCGGTGTGGCAGTTGCCTGAAGTGACGGGAATGCCGAGACTCGCCCCGGCAGTTTGAGCGCCAGCGCTAGGATAAATACGGTCAAGCCGAACACGGCGGCAACGATCAGAAATGGACGAATCGAAAGTTTGTCTGGAATGTGCATTAATTTCTCCCTGCCCCTGACGGGCGATGATCAAGATTGATTAGGGTTTGCGCTGCCCGTCAGGATTATTGAGAACCACAGGCAACCTCGCGGCCGTCCCTGTCCAAGAGACATGCAGTGACCGGCGCGGCATCGGGCTGATTCAGGTTGAGCACCGCATAAGGGGCATCGGGTCGCGCGTTTGTGCAGGGGCGATCCGTGCCCGGTGCGCTGGCGCAAACTTCTGCCGGTCCGCCGGCGCCGTTCCAACTGTAAAAGACGCGCACCTGGGTCTTGTTGTTTTTGGTGCCCACTTCCATGCCGTCAATACTGCCCTGCGCGCCGTCTCCGCCGCCACCTCCGCCGCCCCCGCCACCGTGCACGTTGACGGTGACCTGCGATTGGACGCGAAACCCTTTGCAATACGCGGCGAGGATGAAGGTTGCGGTTTGTTTGGGATTGACGCCCGTCTCACCAGGAGAGGGAACGCCACCCGAGCCGTGCGGTGTTTCAAGATAGACCGAGTCGGCATTGGAAACTAAACCCCATCGCAGTGTGGTGCCCTGACCGTGTTGAATGTCGGTGTTGTCTGCCGTAAAGAAACTTATGATGGGCGCGCCCTGACATCCCTGATTCGGAGGAGGTGGTGGGGGTGGTGGTGGAGGAACCGGCGTCGGCGGTCCGGGAATGACGATCTGGACGTAGAACGGCTGCCCGAACTGTACACCGCTACCTGACTGCATTTTCCAACTGCTGCGATAGGTGCCGGGTGAGCCCGGCGCGACAAAATTGATCGAGATGTCCATCGTTGCGCCAGCGGCGAGAGCGCCGACGGGATGCGGCGAACCGCCCGCCATGCGCGCGCCGCCTGTAAAGACCGCGACTGCCTGCGGGTCCCAGGCGCACGTGCCGCTGTTCTGGATGGTCCACGTTTTTACGAACGATGTTCCCGGCGCCAGCACGGTATTGTCGGGGAGGGTGACATCACGCACGAATCGCGCATCCAGGACGCAAGTGACAGGTGTGGGCGTCGGGGGAGGCGCAAGCGTGGGCGCAGGAACGGGCGTGGGCGCAATGTTGGCGACGATGACATTGATGGCTGCCTGTCCGGTGCGATTCTCACTGTCAATGGCGCGCACGGTGACGACATGGCTGCCCGGCAAATTGGCGATCCAGCGTTGAATCAGGGTGAATTGGGTTTCGGGGAGCGCGCCCGGGGTGTCGTCGCGCTGGACAAGCTGACCATCCACATAGAGCTCGACCTCGACAATCCCAACCGGCGAAGCCGAAAGGGACTCGATGCTGATAATGTCGCCCTGCATATAGCTGCTGTTGCTGGGCGGCTTGTTGATAATGACGATGGGACTGTCTTGGTCCTGAGCCAACGCGCCGCCGTTGGCGAACGCGAGGAGAGTGACGGCGACGGACAGGGCGAGAAGCAGACTGGCGAGCGTTTTGATGCGGGTATTCAAACGGACCTCCGTGCGGGTAATCTTTCGGTTGCCGGGAACTGACGGGGGCTAATATACAACGAGACGGCGAAATATAGAATTGTCGCAAGCGGCGATTGGAGATTGGAAACCAGACATTAGGCGTCAGGGATTGGTGAATGGCGCGAATTTGCGGAGCGGGGGTGATGGAAAAGCGCAACACAAAGGGATAGCGACTTGAGTGACAAGATAGGGCGTTATGGCAGGGAAAAGGGGCAAGCCAATCGAGCTGCGTAAATGACGTGACCCAAGAGTTTCAGTAGATCATTTCGCCGCGCACGAATGAGGCGGTGCGAGGGTCTTGGGGGTTGTCGAAAAACGCCGCGGTGGCTGAGAGTTCGACGAGGCGACCGTTAAGGAGCAAGCCAACGCGGTGGGCGAGGCGTCTTGCCTGAAAAATGTTGTGGGTGACGAGAACGACCGTTGTGCCGCGCTCGCGGTTCTGGGCGCGGACAATGTCTTCGATCAACCCGATGTTGTAAGGGTCGAGATTGGCGGTCGGTTCGTCGAGCAAGAGGACGCGCGGGGCGATGGCGAGGGCGCGGGCAAGGGCGACGCGCTGCATTTCGCCGCCCGAGAGTTTGCGCGCCGTGGCGCGCGACAGTTCTGTCAAACCAACGCGCTCGAGCATTTCGTCAACGATCCTGGCGCAAGATACGCCGCGCAGGGCAAGCCCATAAGCGATATTGTCGCGCACATTGCTGTTGATCAGCACGGGGCGTTGAAAGACGGTGGTGATTTCGCGGCGCAGCTTGATGGGGACGCTGCTGTGCGCAACGGTCGCGCCGCGATAGATGATAGTCCCGGACGTGGGCGTTTCGAGAAAATTGAGCAGTCGGAGGAGGGTGGATTTGCCCGCGCCGCTGGGACCGACGAGGGCAAGGGTCTCGCCTTCCAGGATGTCAAGGGCATCGAGATTGAGGATCGTGCGGGTCCCATACTGTTTGACAAGCTGCGCGAGCCGAAAAATTGCCTCAGTCATCCGCTACCCGTTGAAGGCGCATCATTGCGCCGTTGATCAAAAAGGCGATGCCAAGCAGAATGATACCAAGCGCGAGGGCGAGTTCAAATTCGCCCGTGCGTGTGTTCAGGACGATGGCTGTGGTGAGGACGCGGGTCTTGCCTTCGATGTTGCCGCCGACGAGCATGACCGCGCCAACTTCGGAAATAATCGCGCCGAACGCGGCGACGGTGGCGGCGACGACGCCGATGCGCGCCTCTTTCAAGACGGTCCACATTTCCTGCACGCGGGTCGCGCCGAGCGAACGCGCCTGCACGCGCAGCTGCGGGTCAACGCTTTGCACGGCGACCATCGTAAGCCCGGCGACGAGGGGGAACGAGATAATGACCTGGGCGACCACCATCGCGCTGGTTGTGAACAGCCAACCAAGCCCCCCAAACGGTCCGGCGCGCGAGAGCATGAGATAGACAAATAGTCCGACGACGACAGGTGGGAGCCCCATTCCCGTGTAGAGTAGAATGACGATGATACCCTGCGCGCGAATGCGCGAGAGACCGAGCGCGGCGCCGATGGGGATGCCAAACAGCATTGCGATAAAGAGCGCAATGCCCGTGACCTGAAGCGAGAGCAGGACGATTTGTGTGAGAGCGGGGTCGCCGCTGAGGATGAGTTGAACGGCTTGGACCAAGCCCTGCGCGAGTTCGCCCATGCGATTCTTGTCAGTCGGTCAAAAGCATGACTTCGGTGGCTTTGATGACGACGGTAATCGGGTCGTCTTTTTTCAAGCCCAAGCGCTCGACAGAGGCGCGGGTGATGGCGGCGACGATTTCATTTTCGCCGACCTGAACGACGACTTCTGCCATGACAGTGCCGAGGGTGATGGATTTGATGATGCCCTTGAGTTGATTTCTTGCGCTGAGCATTTGGTTATTTGAACGGGAGGAAATTTCACCAGGGTGAAATTTCCTCCCGTTTCTGTTTGATGGGTGAAATCACTTGGCGGCGTTGGCGTAAAAGAGCGCCTGACCGAATTTATCTGTGCCAAACTGACCGATGGCTTGCTGGGTTTCGGGCGAGAGCAGCCATTGGATAAAGTTGGACGCCATTGACGCGTTGACGCCCGGGAATTTGTCGGGATTGACTGCCATGACACCATAGGGGTTATAGAGCGCGCGATCAGGATTCTGGTCAATCGTTTCGCCGCCGAGCACGATCGTCAGATTGGGCAATTTGTCGCGCATCGAGAGATAGGTGCCGCGGTCGGCGAGGGTGTAAAAGTTGCCTTCGTTCGCCGTGAGCAGGGTTTCGCCCATGCCCTGACCCAGGGCATTGTACCAACTCGTTTCGGCGGTCGGCGTGATGCCGGCGCTTGACCAGATTGCAAGTTCTTTGGAGTTGGTGCCACTCTTGTCACCGCGACTGGCAAAGGGTGAAGCTGAATCAGCAATCAATTTGAAAGCGTCTTTGCCGCTGGTCGTGCCGATAACCTTTGCGGGGTCGCTCTCGGGTCCGACCAGGATAAAGTCATTGTACATGACGTCAAAGCGTTCTTGCGCATTGCCATCCTTTACAAATTTGTCTTCTTGCGAACGGGCATGGACGAGGACCACATCAGCGTCGCCTTTGCTGCCGATTTCCAGCGCCTGTCCGGTGCCGACGGCGACGACATCTACCTTGCAGTTGAATTGTTTTTCAAACGCGGGGAGTATAGCAGTCAGGAGACCGGAATCAGCGGTGCTGGTGGTGGTGGCGAGACGCAGGGCACATGACGCGGCGGGAGCTTGAGTTGGCGACACGGCGACCGCGGTGGGTTGCGCCGGCGCCGCCGTTGGAACCACAACGGGCGCGCACGCGGCAGAGACAGCGAGCAAGACAATGAGAATGAGACCGAACGAGAGGTGTTTCATGTTGAAGGGCAGAAAAATTTACGAGTTGCGTGAGCGGGTGACATTCCGGTAAATTTTTCTACTATAGTTCTCCATATTTGATTTGGGCTATGATTTGACCGGACCGAGTCAGGTCGTAGCCGGGTAGCGAGTTGGACCAGGCGCGAACAGCCGCGGTGGACATGCCATGCAGAAACTGCTGGACGCGCGGACGTTCGAACTCTGCGCGGGGGATGGCAAGATCGAAACGCTCCATCCCGATAGGAACAAAAGATAAACCAAACTTGACGGCGGTTGCCCGCAGACCGGGACCGATGTCGGCTGTGCCGGTTTGGAGGGCGCGAGCAACGTCGTCATAGGTCGCTGCCGCACTGCTCCAGCCCGGAAGTGTGTTCGGGTCGAGACCCGCAGAGCGCAAATGCCTCGCCAGCCAGACGCGCGCCCCGGAACCGATAGGACGATTGACAAGGCGGATGCTGTCTCGCGCCAGGTCGCGAATGCCGGAAATGTTCGCGGGATTGCCGACAGCGACGAGCAAGCCATACTCGCGCGCGGCGAGATTGACCAACAAGATGTCCTGTTCGGCGACCAGATGCTGAACAAACGAAATGTTGAATTCGTCGGCTCGGGGATCGCGCAAATGCGTGCCGGCGATTTCTGTTTTGCCGGCGGCAAGATTCAAAAGTCCTGCCATGCTGCCGATGACATCCGTGTGCGCGCGGGCAGAGCGGGCGAGATGCGCCAGCAGGGTATCGTCACTGCCGCTGATCACAAGAGGCAATTGGGGACCGAGATCGAGGGATGCGGCAAGCCGCGCCTTTACCCAATGCTCGTCGGGCGAGTCGGCGGGCGTCCGGAACCACCTGTCGAGAGCGTGTCTGCCGCGCGGGGTGATGGAATAGATTTGCCGCGCGGGTCCGCCGCTGTGCGCCGACCGCCGCACCCGCACATAACCCTGTGCGCGCAGCCGGGCGAGGGTGCGATAGAGCTGGGCAAAGTCTATTTTCCACGCGGGCGCGAATTGGGTGTCAACGGCGCGTTTGAGCTCGTAGCCGTACGCGTCGGCGCGGGCGATGAGCGCAAGGAGTGGGCAAAGAGGGGACATGGTAGGGTTCAGGCGAGATAGAGGGCAAGCAAGGCGGTCATTCCGGGCACAATCAGCTCGCCGCAGGTCCCTTGTGGGACTGTTTCTATATGCACTGCATATAGTAGCGAGAAATGGATGAATGTCAATCTGTGTTGTTTCCGGTTGATTGCCCAAATCTCAAAACCCAAGTCGGGTGAACTCGCTTCGTCAAGAGACATTCGAAGGTCGGGCGAACTTTGTGACGCAGTGCGTCATAGATTATTGACGATGGCGCGAACTTGTGCTAGTATCTACCTACCGGTCGGTAGAATGGCGCCGAATCGGTCAGTTGGGTTTTGCAGATAGGAGACTATGGCGTCTCGCACTCGCAGACCGAGTCCTCACGAACATGCGGCAGTCCGGGTGAACGGACATGCCGCACCCGCCAAGCAGCACGACAGACAGAATGGCGCGTCTGCGTCTGGCAGGAATGCGGCTGTGCGCGTCGCGCGCGCCACGTCTCGGAAAAACGACCCTCCCCACAATCATAGCAAGCAACAAGAGATATTTTCGGCAGCGCTGCGCCTTTTCCAGCAAAAAGGGTATCACGGCGCTTCGATGCAAGACCTCGCCGACGCGATGGGCATGCAAAAGGCATCGCTCTATTACTATGTCCGCAGCAAGGAAGAGCTGTTGGTCCGCGTCTGTGAGCGCGGGACGGGCGCGCTGACGCAAGAGCTGCGCGAGATAGTGGCGTCAGATTCTGACGCACCGACCAAGCTGCGCCGCGCGATCGAGTGCCATCTGGTCGCGCTGTGCGAACAATTGGACCTGTTTACCGTTTTTTTGCGCGAGCAGAAATTTCTGGGCGACGTCTATAAAAAGCAGCTGCGCGGGCAGGGCAAGCAGCACGCGGGTTTGCTGGCAAGCATTTTGAGACAAGGCATTGCCGCGGGCGAGTTTCGCAAGGTTAATGTAGCGGTCACGACACTGGCGATTTTGGGAATGTGCAACTGGTTGTACGAATGGTATTCGCCGACCGGCGCACTACAGCCGCGCGAGATAGCGGGGATGTATTCGGATTTGGTATTGCGGGGTTTGACGGACGAGACAGACACGCGGAAAAGGAAAAGGTGAAAGGGAATACCAAAGATTAGAGATTGTACGTGGCAATGAACTTGGTCGCGGACGAATTCATGTCCAAACTTGTTTGGGATGGGTCATCCGCTCAAGTAGATAATAGCACGGGGAAAGCAAAGAATTTATCTTATGTGGGAGGTATAGAGATGGCATTATTGCAAGTGGGTTCTGCGGCTCCATCGTTTACGGGCATGAATTTGTTGGGCGGCGAATTTTCGCTGGACAACGTCAAGGGGACGCGCGGCGTGGTCATTTCGTTTTCGCCTGACCAGATCAATCCCGCGCAAGTGTCGTGGGCAAAGAACCTGTATGAAAAGAACAAAACCGATGTGGAATTGGTCTCGATCGTTCGCAAGATTCCGAGCGTGACGATGGCAAAGGCATTTCTGCAGCAACTGGGACTCAAGTCGCCTTCGCTTTATGACCAAAAGCAGGAGATTTACCGGTTATACGGCGTCGAAAACCCTGTAGTGATCTATGCGATCAACAAGGACGGGGTGATTACGGATGCTGTGCAACTCGAGCCCAAGGCGTTCAACCAAGCCGCGATGGAGGCGGCAATCGGCAAAGCAAAAAGCTAGCAGGTTTCGACTGTTTCTCGAGGAGGTCCGAGATGGATAGACCATGGCAAAAAATGTACGAAGCGGGTGTGCCGGGCGACATTGCCTATCCCGAGGGGATGGTCGTTCCGGATATTTTGGAGCGCGCGTTCTCGCGTTTTCCCAATAATCCGGCGACGATTTTCCCGGCGGCGCTGGGCAGTCGTCTGTTGGCAGGACGCCTGACGTATCGTGACCTGAACGAAGCGGCGAATCGCTTTGCCAATGCGTTGATCCAACTTGGTGTGCGGAAGGGGGACCGGGTCGCGTTGTTGTTTCCCAATTCGCCGCAGTTTGTCATTTCGTATTTTGGCGCGCTCAAGGCGGGAGCCGTCGTGATTGCGTTCAACCCCGTTTACACCGAGCCCGAGATCGAGCGGCAATTGCTCGACTGCGGCGCGGAAACAGTGGTGACGATGACCAAATGGTATCCCGCCATTAAAAAAGTCCAGCCGAACACACGCGTGACGCGCGTGATCGCGACCAATATCAAAGAGTATTTGCATCCTGTCGCTTCGTTGTTGTTTACAATTGCAAAAGAAAAGAATGAAGGGTTCCGCGTTCAGCTCGACCCGAAGGACTATTCTTTCAAGATGATGTTGGAACGGGCGAGCGCGGCGAAACCTGATGTGCCGCTGTCCCCTGACGATATCGCGCTCTTGCAATATACGGGTGGGACGACGGGTGTGCCAAAGGGCGCAGTCCTGACGCATCGCAACCTGGTTTCGAATTGTTTGCAGGCGGCGGCATGGTTTCCGATTGCAAGGGATGGCAAGGAAGTGACGCTTTCTATCGTTCCGTTCTTTCATATGTATGGGATGATGATCGCGATGATGTTTACCGTCTGGAAAGCCGGCGCGATGGTCTTGTTCCCGCGCTTTGACCTCAAACAGGCGTTTATGGCGATCGACGCGTATCGTCCGACGATTTTCCCGGGCGTGCCTGCGCTCTATATTCAATTCATCAACAGCCCGGACGTGCACAATCATGATTTGCGCTCGGTGCGGAATTGTTTGTCGGGCGCCGCGCCGCTGCCCCAAGAAGTGCAGACGGGATTTGAAATGTTGAGCGGCGGGCGTCTGGTGGAAGGGTACGGGCTGACGGAATCTTCGCCGTTGACCCATGCAAACCCGCTCAATGGGGAACGGCGCGCGGGGAGCATTGGCGTGCCCGTGCCTTCGACGGATGCGCGGATTGTGAATCCGGAAAACCCGGACCAAGTGCTGCCATACGGCACGGTCGGAGAATTGGCGATCAAAGGTCCGCAGGTCTTTCAGGGCTATTGGAACCGCCCGGAAGAGTCGGTCAATACCCTGCGGAATGGCTGGTTGATTACCGGCGATATTGCGCGAATGGACGACGACGGCTTTTTCTATATTGTCGAACGGAAAAAGGACATGATCATAATCGGCGGTTACAAGGTCTTTCCGCGCGATATCGAAGAGGAATTGTTCAAGTATCCAAAAATCAAAGACGCGACGGTGATCGGGGTGCCGCATCCCAAGATGGGCGAGGTGCCCAAGGCGTTTATCGTGTTAAAAGAGGGCGAGACGTGCACGCCGGAAGAGATTGTAGAGTTTATGAGCAAGCACGTTGCCGATTACAAAGTGCCGCGCCAGATCGAATTCCGTGACGCGCTGCCCAAGACAATTATTGGCAAGGTACTCAAGCGACAATTGGCGGAAGAAGAAAAAGCCAAAGCCCGAGTCGGGTGATTCGAGACGGGAGGGGACTATGTTGATGGAACACAAAACGACAAGCCGCGCAGAGGCGCCGCAGATGCATTTTGACTTGACGGAGGAACAACGCCAGTTTCAGGAAATGGCGCACAGCTTTGCGGAAAATGAAATTCGGCCCGTGGCGCCGGATTATGACGAACGCGAAGAGTTTCCATGGGATATAGTCAAAAAAGCGCACGAACTTGGTCTGATGACATATGGTTTTCCCGAAGAGTATGGCGGGACGGGCGCTGATGCATTGACGCAGTGTGTGGTCACGGAAGAATTGGCATGGGGCTGCGCGGGCATTACGACGGCAATTGGCGGCACGGGCTTGTGCGCCACGCCGATCATCATTTCGGGCACGGACGCGCAAAAGAAAAAATATCTGGGGCGCTTTGCAGATACACGCAAGTTGACGCTGGGCGCGTATGCTATCACCGAGCCGGGCGCGGGCAGTGATGTGGCGTCCATGCGGACGACCGCGCGCAAGGTGGACGGCGGGTATGTGTTGAATGGGACCAAGCAATTTATTACCAACGGCGGGCTTGCCGATGTGTATGTAGTTTTTGCGACGGTGGACCCTTCGCAGCGCGCGGACGGCATCTGCGCCTTTATCGTGGAAAAGGAAATGGGCGTGCAGGGAGGCAAAAGAGAGCGCAAGATGGGGATTCGCGCCTCGACCACCGCGCAGATTCATCTGGACGATGTGTTTGTGCCTCAGGAGAATATGCTTGGCGAAGAGGGAGAAGGGTTTCTGACTGCGATGCGCACGTTCGAGCACACGCGACCCGATGTTGCAGCGATGGCAGTGGGTATCGCCCGCGCCGCATTCGAGTATGCGATGGAATATTCGCAGCACCGCGAGCAGTTTGGGCGGGCGATTGCGCGATTCCAGGCGATCGGGTTTATGCTTGCCGACATGGCGACAGAGATTGACGCCGCGCGGCTTTTGACGTGGCGCAGCGCGTGGATGCTGGACCAGGGTTTGCCCGTGAACAAGGAAGCGTCCATGGCAAAGCGATTTGCGGCAGACACGGCGATGAAGGTGACGACGGATGCGGTGCAAATCATGGGCGGCGTCGGCTATACGCGCGACTATCCGACTGAAAAGTGGATGCGCGACGCCAAGATCATGCAGATTTTCGAGGGCACCAGTCAGATTCAGCGGGTGGTGATTTCGAGAATGTTGACGGGGTGGTAGAACGACGAACGGGGCAAAGAGATTTGCCCCGTTTTTTGTTTGATTTATAAATTCCCGCGAAGGCGGGGGTCGAGGATGTCGCGCAAGCCGTCGCCGATGAGGTTGAATGCGGCGACGACGACGAGGATGGCGAGTCCCGGAAAGAGCGGGAGCCAGGGATGCGTCGTTACGTATTTGCGTCCATCACTGATCATGACGCCCCATTCGGCGAGCGGCGGTTGTGCGCCGAAACCGATAAAGCTCAGACCGGCGGCGATCAGAATCGCCCCGCCCATGTCGAAACTGATTTGGACGAGCAAAGGCGAAAGCGAGTTTGGCAAGAGATGTCTGCTGATGATGCGAAAAGAAGACGCGCCGATGCTTTCCGCCGCCTCGACAAATTCGCGTCGGCGCAGCTGCAAGACCTGCGCGCGCACGAGACGCGCATAGACGGGCCAGGTGACGACGGCAATCGCAATCATGGCGTTAGAGATCGAAGGATCGAGCGCGCCCGCAATCGCCATCGCAAGGATCAAGGAGGGAAAGGCAAAAAAGACATCGGTGAGCCGCATCAAGCCGTCATCTGTCCAGCCGCCCCAGTAGCCCGCAATCATGCCGACGATGGTCCCAAAAATCGAAGCGCTGATCACGACGACCAGTCCGACGGTGAGCGAAATGCGCGCGCCCCACACGATGCGCGAGAGCACATCGCGTCCCAATTGGTCGGTGCCGAGCAAATGTTGGGCGGATGGCGGTTTGAGCCGCAGCGCAAGGTTCTGTTTGTTGGGCTCGTAGGGGGCGACGATTGGCGCGGCGACTGCGGCAATCACAAAGACCACCACGATGATCACTCCGGCGAGGGTCAGAGGATTTCGAAGAAATAGCGGGATGCGGCGCCGGCGGCGCGGCGACGTTTGACCCGAGACGGGCATGGGAACGGTGGGGTGGGCGAGTTCAGCCATGGCGAATGCGCGGGTCGAGCCACGCGTAACCCAGGTCCACAAACAGATTGGATAACGGAAAAATGATCCCGGCGATGAGCGTGACGCCCATGACAGCCGGAAAATCAAGTCCGATCGCCGCAGAGGTCGCATAGCCGCCGAGACCGGGCCAGCTGAATATAGTCTCGGTCAGGACTGCGCCGGAAAGCAAACTGCCGAACGTGATGCCGATGATCGTAAGGGTGGGGATAAGGGCGTTGCGAAAACCGTGACGCAAAATCACGGCGCGCTCTTTTAGTCCTTTGGCGCGGGCGGTGCGCAAATAGTCCTGATTCAAAACTTCGAGCATCGAAGAACGCATCATGCGCGCAATTACAGCGGTGGAAAAATAGCCCAAGACAAACGCGGGCAAGATCAGGTGATGCAGACTGCTTTGCAGGGCGGTCAAATTGCCGGTCAGAAAACTGTCCACAGTGTACATGCCGGTGATGCGGTCGGGGGGAGGAGTGAATTGGCCAATGCGTCCGCCGGCAGGCAGCCAGCCCAGTTGATTGTAAAAGAGTCCAATCATCAAGAGACCGAGCCAAAAAATGGGAAGCGAACCGCCGACCAGTGAAAAGATGCGAACGAGAATATCGGGGAGTTGGTTGCGATGAATGGCGGACCAGATGCCCGCGGGGATGCCGAGAACGATGGCAATCAGCAGCGCGGCAATGGCAAGTTCAATCGTCGCGGGCAGTTTTTCACCGAGGTCTTGCGTGACAGGGCGGCGCGTCCGAATGCTCCTGCCCATATCGCCTCGTACGAGTCCGCTGACATAACGGATATACTGTTCGACTACGGGGCGGTCGAGACCGTATTCGGTCCGAAAGGCCTCGATCTGTTCGTCGCGCGCGCGATCGCCCAACGCCGCGGCGGCGGGGTCACCGGGGACGATGTGCGAAATGACAAACGTGACGATCGAAACGCCGATCAGCACAAACAGGATGCCGACAGCACGACGCAGGAGATAGCTCCAAAAATTCATAATCCGGCTTGTTTTTGGTCCAAAACAATGAGCGTCAGACGGGAGACGCAGACCAGGTGTTCCTGCTCATCGAGAATGCGAATGTCCCAGATGTGCGTGGTGTTTCCGATATGTATGGGGCGCGCGGTGGCATAGACGTAACCCTCTCGAACGGGACGCACGTGGTTGCAGTTGAGCTCCAATCCCGCCACCATCTTGGTTTCGGGGTCTACGCAAAGCGCGCCGGCGGCGCTGCCCACGGTCTCGGCAAGCGTTGCCGATGCGCCGCCGTGAAGGGTGCCAAAAGGTTGATGCGTCTTGCTGTGGACCGGCATGCGCGCCCGTAAATAATCTGCCCCAATTTCGGTGAACTCGATGCCAATGTGCTGGGCAAGTGTGTTGTTGGTCCGCTCGTTGAAAAGTTCAAGCGTGAATGGGACCTGCCAGATGCCGTGGGCGCTCATGCTTGTCCCAACGCGCTTTCAATCAGGGCAATGTGGGCGAGCGTGATGCCAAGAGTCCAGCCGGTGTCGAGCGGGATGTTGTAATCCGGCTCGGTCAGTCGTTCGAGCAGAGTGCGTAGGCGTTCGCGTGAGGCGTTGTTTTGAGAAATAAGATTCGGATCGTAGGGCATTGAAAAGATCGTATATATGTGATGGGTTGTAGGGCGACGCGCTCGGTTGGTTTCATACAACCGAGCGCGTCGTTTGTTGAGGTTAGAGACGCAACATCTTGCGTCTCTAACCTTTTTTTCTATTTGCTGACGCTCCAGAGGTCAACATACCCCATGGGGTTCCAATCGAATCCTTGAACGTTGCTGCGCATGGCAAAGAGCTGCAACGGCTGGAACAGGATGGCATAGGGTCCGTTGTGCGCCACATACTCGGTGAGTTCTTTGTAGAGTTCGATGCGCTTGGCGGTATCCGGCTCGATCTTGGCTGCTTCCGCCATTTCGGCGGCTTTTGGATCATCCCAGTTATTGCGCCAGGCGATGACTTTTTGCGCGTAATCGCTAAAGGGTCCGGCGTTGGTGTTGGGATCGGGATAGTCGGGACCCCAGTAGAGGACTACAATTGACGCGTTCTGCGCGCGATAGATGGGGAGCAGGTCGGCCTGCGCCTGCTGGCTCACATTGGCGGTAATGCCAATTTCGGCAAGGTCGGCCTGGATCTTGGCGGCGAGATCGCCCAACGGGACGATACCTGCGTTGCCGACATAGGTTTGGAGGTCAATTTCAAAACTGTCCACGCCCGCTTGCTTCATCAGCTCTTTGGCTTTTTCGACATCGCGCTTGAAAATAATGTCGGTGTTGGCGCCCATCAGTCCATCCGGAATGATGGTCTGGATGATTTTCGCATTGCCGGACAAGAGCTGGGTTGTGATGCCTTCATAATCAATGGCATAGCGAATCGCTTCGCGGACTTCGGGTTTGTCGAGCGGCGGCAGCTTGGCGTTCATGCCCATATAAAACAACTGGAGATTGCCCGCCTGTGCCGTGGCGAGATCAGCTTTGCCGGCAAGCGACGCAATCTGTTCGGGGGTGAGATCGTGTGCGATGTCGGCGTCCCCTTGTTCCAGGATGGACTGTTGGTTTGCCGCTTCGGGAACGTGCTTGACAAGAATGTTCGGGGTCTTGGGTTGGACGGGCGAATTGGGATTGGCTTTCAAGAGGAATTCGACCTCTTTGGTCCAGTGGTCAATGATATACGGACCGCTGCCCGCGGATTGTTCCGAGAGCCAGGTGTTGCCGAAATCGTTTTTGCCGTCCACTTGCGTTTCATGCTTTTTCACTTCGACCGAATCCACAATCGAGAGCGGGGGCGCGGTCAGCACGTTCAAGAATTCGGCGGGGCTGGCGCTCTTGGGCATGGTCAAAACGACCGTTTTCTCATCAGGCGCTGTGATGCTGTCCACCGTCAAGCCGCCGACAGAGGTCCAGAGAAAAGCCGGTGATTTGTTGAGCTCGATGGCGCGTTGGAACGAGTAAACTACATCCGCGCTGGTGATGGGGTTGCCGCTGGCGAATTTCAGATTGTCGCCGAGCGTAAAGACCAATTCCCAGTTGTCGCCCGCGTCTTTGGTCTCCCATTTCGTGGCGAGACCGGGCTTGAGGTTTGTCAAGTCCTTGCCCTCGAACTTGACGAGGGTGTCATAGGCGTTGTGAATGCCGAGCCAGCCGCTGAATTCGTATGCCTGTGCGGGATCCATGGACACGACATCGTTGATGTTTTTGGCATAGACGATGGTGTCGGCGGCGCTGCCGGCCGCGGGTGCGGCGGTCGGTTCCGCGGGTGCGGCGGTTGGCTCTGCCGGAGCTGCGGTTGGTTGGGCGGGCGCCGCGGTGGGCGGCGCAGCCGTGGGCTGCGCCGCCGGGGCAGGCGCGCACGCGGCGATGGCAAGTACCGCAATCAGAATACCGAGAACCCACAACGAACGGGTAATTTTTTGCATTTTCTCCTCCTCCTAAGGAAAAAATATTGGTCCACTACGCTTTGGTGGTGAACCACATGCGCCAAAGCCCTGTTTTGGGCGTGGGCATGTTACCTCCTGCGATGACGTTTCATCCGGTGTGGTGAATTGCTCATCCAAGAGGTGGACTGCACTGCGTTATACACTATGGAAATATCAGCCGTCCAGACCCATTGTATGCTTGTATCGAGCCGTGCCGGAAAAAGCGCGCTGCGGCAGCTTCAAGATAGCTAGAATTTGATTTCTCTCTGACAACCTGCTGATGGAAATCTGCAGCAGAGCTGATTATAGCGGGCGGTTTGTCGGTGTCAATAGGGCGAGCCATAAAAGGTATACGGCAAGGGGGAGGAGGGCAAGAATCTCGGGAGAATATTGGCGATGGGGTGAAATGTGGCATAATTTGGGTGGGCGCGGGCAGGATTATGTGCTCTGCCTTGCGCCATGGTTGAGGCAACCCAGGGGCGCCCGTCCGGTCATGGGGACCTCTTTTCACCGGAGGTGAATATGAAAGTCAGGTATTTGCTGGTTGGGATGTTTGTGCTGGTCGCAGTATTGGTTTCGGGGTGCGGGCTTGTCGAGTCGTTGACAGGCAGCAAAGGGGGGACTGTCTCGAGTTTGTGGTCGGACGTGCCGCCGCTGGCGAACGCGTCGAAAGCGGACATTCCGATCCCGCCGTTGGTGAACATTATCATTACCGGGTTCATTCAGGCGGCGAATGCGGATAATTCGAGCGATATGAAACTCGACAAGTTTGATTTCATTGTATACCAGACCGCCGATACGCCCGAACAGGTGGGCAATTTCTATACCAAAGAAAAAATGGCGGCGGCGGGATGGAATGCCGAGGACCAGCCCGGCTGTCAGGTGGGAGCAGGGCAAGGTGTCGCAGGAGGTTTTTGCGCCTTTGGAAAAAAGAGCGGCAACACCGATACGGTCTTGCTGATTCTGCCTGTCCGTGAAGACCAGGCGACCCAAACGCAGGTGTTTTTTATTCGCTTCGAGGGCACCAAGAAATCAAGTTGACCATAGGCAAATGGCGGCGCAGGGTAACTCCTGCGCCGTATTGTTTATGACAAATGATGCCGGGTCAAGTCGCTGGCGGAACAAAAAAAGCGGGGAAAGCGTCAGCGTTTTGCGGGACGTTGTATAATTGCGGCGCACGATGTTGCAAGAGATCGTCAGGGGCATTTTTGTAAATCTGGTCTATTGGAGTCTTATGAATCACTCGATCGCATATCGGATTCGCGGCGGGCATCCCGTGCGCGGGGAAATCAAGACGCTGGGAGCCAAGAATTTTGCGACCAAGGCGATGGTGGCGGCATTGTTGAGCGAGAAACGGACGACGCTGACGAATGTGCCGCCGATAGGCGACACGGACATTACGCGCGAGATGTTGGAATCGGTGGGGGTGGTCGTGACGCGGGACGGGGAGACGATGCAGATTGACCCGTCCGCGATGCGCTCGTCGCATGTGTCGACGCCGCATTCGGGGAGCAACCGAATTCCGATTCTGCTGCTCGGCGCGCTGCTGCATCATTGGAACGAGGTCTTTGTGCCCGTGCTCGGCGGTTGCAAAATCGGGACGCGCGGGGTGGACTTTCATCTGGAAGCGATTCGCGCGTTCGGGGGCATTATCGAAGAGACGGATGATGGGTTTGTGGCGCGTCGTTACAAGAGTCTGCATGGGGCGCGGATTCAACTGCCGTATCCAAGCGTGGGCGCGACGGAAACGTGTTTGTATCTGGGTGTGCTTGCCGAAGGGCGCACGGTGATTACGAATGCGGCGATGGAGCCGGAAATTTTTGAATTGATTACGATGCTGCGTTCGATGGGCGCGATCATTTTTACGACGCCGAACCGCGAGATTCGGATTGACGGGGTGCCGGAGCTGAGCGGGACGAACATGCGGATATTGGGTGACCGCATCGAAGCCGCGTCGTGGGCGTGTCTGGCGTGCGCGTCGGACGGAGATATCACGGTGCACGGGATTCGCCCGGAGACGCTGGGCAACTTTTTGTCGTATTATCAGCTGGTGGGCGGAGGCATTGAACTGCTTGGTGTAGAGAGTATTCGGTTCTTTCGCAAGGGACCGATTCGCCCGACCATGATCGAGACGGATGTGTATCCGGGTTTTTCGACGGACTGGCAGCAGCCCTTTGCGGTGCTTTTGACGCAAGCGGACGGGATTTCGGTGATTCACGAGACGGTGTATGAAAAGCGGTTTGGCTATTTAAAGGCGTTGAACAAGTTGGGCGCAAAAACGCAATTGACGAGCCAATGCCTGGGCAGTGTGCCCTGCCGCTACCTGGACCAGGGGCACGAGCACAGCGCCATCATCATGGGTCCGACGCCGTTTCACGATGCGGACGAAATTACGATTCCCGACCTGCGCGCGGGGCTGGCATACGTCATTGCAGCGGCGATTGCGCCGGGCGAGACGCTGGTGAACGGGATTCCATTCCTCGAACGCGGCTATGGGGATATTGTGCCGCGTTTGGCAGCGATGAGTTTGCGGATTGAAAAGGTGGAGCGGAGTGAGCCGATGTTGGCTGGGGTATGAGACGAGCAACAAGGACGCCCACGCAAACTGCGTGGGCGTCCTTGTTGCTCACTCACTCGTCGGGACTATCTTTTACGGTGATTGGGCGCTGCTGACCGTCTCCAAATTCCACGCCGCGCGACTTGGTCGCGCGGCGTGATAGAGTCGTGATGCGGGTTGTTATTGGGTGACGGTGAGCGGCACATGCATGCCTGATTCGTAATGTCCGGGCGTATGACAGGCGGCTTCGAGTTCAGCCGGCGAATACGACTTGGTAAAGGTGAGGTCAACTGTTTTCGTCGCGCCCGGCGGCATGTCATTCGCATCAATCACGGCGAGCGCGTTTTCGTGTGCGTCCTCTGTTGACATTGCCATCCCGCCGTGCTGCATTACAGGCGGCGAAATCGTAAAGTCATGATTCACTGTGCCTTTGTTGGTCACCATAAAACGATAAGGCACCCCCACCTTGAAATTTGTCATGGCTGGCTCGATTTTGAACTCGTTCATCGTAACCCGGACCTCTATCGGTTTTTGGGTCGCTGGCTGGGTGGGCAAAGTCGCGCCGGGACCGCACGCGGCAAACAGCAGCGCGCAAACAATCAAACTCATTAGCCATACAACAACACGCATATCTGTCTCCTCGTTGGTATCTTGTTGAATTGTGCTTGTGCGCCGAAACTTGTTTGTTTTGAGTTTTCTCTTTATGGTCACGGCGCAAGTGAAACAGAATTCAAATATGCCGCGTGTCCCATGCTAGAGATGTTTGTCAATCCCAATACGGCGGCTTTTTTGATGCGTGGAGTCTGGGTTACGCGGTAGGTCGGAGAATATACGCAATCTGTTTCAATGGCGATTTCTTCCGCATCGTGCAACAGGGTATTCCGCGTGTTCTCATCAAGAGTCGTGCTTGCCGAATCGAGATTCGTCGTCACAGTGGGGTTGTTATAGTGTGACCTAAAGTTAAGCATGCCGCTCGGATGCAGCCAGGGATACAGATCATTGTTCGGATCAGGATAGTCAGAAACCCACCCCGAGTGATACACTGTCCCAAGGGCAGGAGACGTGACATAACTCACTTGAAACCCAACACCCATTCCGCCGATATCCGTCAGGGCATTGCCGATAACATGGGCAGCGATATAGCTGGGACTGCCAACAAACGTCGAATGTTGAATGGTTGCGGATAACTTTTGACCCGCGCCGTCATCCAAAATCCCATCGCTGTCGGTATCTGTCCAACCTTCGGTTGCGAGCAGACTGAGCGCGGCGGTTGGATCATAAACTGCCGAAATGTCAGAATCGTTAAAACTACCCATTCCCGGCGTCACCATACCCGATGCGAGAGGTGCTGGATTATAATTCCATGAAATTGCGCCAATTATTGCGTTCGGGTCAACCGACCGTTGAAGGGCACAGCGGAGGTTGGCAGTGGCATAGGCGGTGGTATCCAGATACATGTACTGTGTGCCAATTATGTGAGGACCGAGAATGTTCGGGTCTGTCTTGACGACAGACCATGCGCTCGCCGGAACTTCACTTATATCAAGTGTTCCATTTGTGAACGAGGTATACTCGGCGTCAATATCTGGAAAGAATTGAAACTTTAGTTTTTTGAGCGACGCTTTGGTCCCATAATATTTGCGGTACCGGGTCAATTGAATGAAATTGTGTTTGTCCCAAGCTTGAAACTTGAAGGGTCCCGCGCCCACAGGATTCTTTTTCAGGTTTGCCACTGCCTCTTGTGGGATTACGGAAAATGAGGGTAATGGCAGAATCTTTGGAAAGGCGGCATAGGGGTATTTCAGGCGCACCTTGAGCTTGAAATCGTTAACTGCCACAACAGATTGAATCAAGTCCGTCGTCCAATTGGTCGCGCACTTGGCGCAGTTACTAAAGCGTCCCCACGAATAGGCGAAATCTTGCGCTTTGACTTGACGCCCGTTGTGAAAATAGACATCCTGTCGTAGATTAAAAATCCAAACCTTTGCGTTTTTGGCGTTCCAAGAAGAAGCGATGGCTGGAATGGGATTCCCGTTGGCGTCCCAGCGCGCCAAGCCCTCGTGGATTTGCATCTCGATCAAGAGAGGGGCATCGGCATAACCAAATGCCAAGGGGTCTAGACTCTTGGGCTCTTCCCAGCTTTGCATACCATAAACCAAAGAGGCGGCATTCGGTTCCGCATACAGCTGCTTGGGGCTGACCCATTGTCCGACCGAAATCAAGGACACCAGAGTCAGGGCGAATAGCACAAGGCGTTTCATGCTGCTTGCTCCTTTCAAATATTTTTTTGCGCGACCGTATGCTAGCGGCAGAGCCAAACTAAATCAATAAAAAATCCGTATGATAACTTTACCTTGCGCAGAGATAGATGTCAACGATGAATTTCATTTGTGAAAGATGTTGCAATCGAATCCCGCGCGTGCTATAATGCCGAAAAGTGGGGTTTTTTTAGCGTGCGAGTACTGATCACAGGCGTTTCCGGTTTTGCGGGCAGTTTTCTCGCCGATTTTTTATTGGCGCAGAAAAAGGCGCAGTCCGACCTGGAAGTGTGGGGTGTTTCGCAAGCCAATGAAACGCAACATGATGAGAACGCCCAGATCAAGCTTGTACGCGGCGACCTGACTGACCCGCGCTTTACAGCCAATCTCGTTTCCAAGGTTTCTCCCGACCAGATCTATCATCTTGCCGCGCAAGCGTTCGTGCCGATTTCCTGGCAGGACCCCTGGGCGACGCTGGAAAACAATATTCGCGCGCAAGCGAATCTGCTTCATGCGGCTTTGCTGAATCATTCGAGCGCGCGAATTCTGATTGTGGCATCTCAGGAAGAGTATGGGCGGGTGACGCCTGCCGATTTGCCGTTGAATGAGAATACGCCGCTGCGTCCCGATAGTCCATATGGCGTGAGCAAAATCACGCAGGATTATATGGGGCTGCAGTATTTTATCAGCCACCGGATGCATATTGTGCGGGTGCGCCCGTTCAACCATATCGGTCCGCGCCAGAACGAGCGGTTTGTGGCGGCGAATTTTGCCAAGCAGGTGGCAGAGATGGAAATGGGGCTGCACGAACCAAAATTGTGCGTCGGCAATTTGGACGCACAGCGCGATTTTACGGATGTGCGCGATATGGTGCGCGGCTATGTGCTGGCGCTGGAGCGGGGGACTGCCGGAGAAGTTTATAATATCGGTTCGGGCAAGCCGCGCGCAATCAAGGAGTTGGTGGAAACGTACCGGCGTTTGGCGCGCGTGCCGTTTGAGGTAGAGTTTGACCCCCAGCGGATGCGTCCTTCGGACACGCCCGTGTCGTATTGTGATGCGACCAAGTTCAATCGCGCGACGGACTGGGCGCCGGAGATTCCCATCGAGCAGACGCTGGCGGACACGCTGGATTACTGGCGGACACGGTTGGCGGAGAGCAGATAGAAAAGAATGGACAATGGAAGATGTTCGACCCGGCGCAAATGGGGAAATAGGGAGCTAGGGGATAGGCGTATTGAGTTGGGCCGAGTTCAAGATTTGGCAGAATCCAAGTAAAGGGAAAAAGAAAGCAGTATGGCTCGAAAAGTTGTGGCGATTTCGGGAATCACGGGGATGGATGGCTCGTATCTCGCCGATTTTTTGCTAGAGAAAGGGTACGAGGTGGTCGGATTGGTCCGACGCACCAGCACAATCAACTTTGAACGCATCGCGCACATTCAAGACAAGATCACGATTGCGCAAGCCGATTTGTTGGATGAAATCTCGTTGATTGATGTGCTGCGCGAATATCGTCCGACCGAAGTCTATAACTTGGCGGCGCAGAGTTTTGTGCCGACGTCGTTCAAACAACCCGTGCTGACGGGCGAGGTGACGGCGCTTGGGGTGACGCGCATGTTGGATGCCGTGCGGATTGTGGACCCGGCAATTCGTTTTTACCAGGCGTCGTCTTCGGAAATGTTTGGCAAGGTGCAGCAGGTGCCGCAGACCGAACGGACGCCGTTCTTTCCCCGTTCTCCCTATGGGGTCGCCAAAGTGTATGGGCACTGGATTACGGTCAACTATCGCGAATCGTATAATCTTTATGCCTGCTCGGGTATTTTGTTTAACCATGAGGGTCCCCGTCGCGGGCTTGAATTTGTGACACACAAAGTTACGCACGCCGCCGCGCGGATTGCGCTGGGTCTGGCGAACGAATTGAAACTCGGCAACCTGGAAGCAAAGCGCGATTGGGGCTTTGCGCCGGATTATGTGCGCGCGCAGTGGTTGATGCTGCAGCAGGACGCGCCGGATGATTATGTGATTGCGACGGGCAAGGAACATTCGGTGCGTGACTTGTGCCGGATTGCATTCGAGTGCGTGGATTTGGACTATACGCGCTATGTGATTGAAAACAACCCGACAGACCTGCGTCCCGCCGAAGTGGACCACTTGCTGGGAGACTCGACCAAAGCGCGCGCCAAATTGGGCTGGCAACCCACCGTGACTTTTGAACAAATGATCCAGATCATGGTCGAGGCGGATTTGGCGGCGTTGAAAAAGGCGCATAGTTTGTGATCCGGTTTGGCGCCGGAGACCTGTTGGCAGACAGGAGCATCGACAAAACGGGAAACGGGGAAACGAGCAGTCAATGGCTCAAGAGATAAAGTTTGGGACCGACGGTTGGCGCGGCGTGATCGCCGAAGATTATACGTTCGAGAATGTACGACGCGCGGCGCAGGGGACGGCGCATTATTTTTTAAAGCACGGCGCGTCGGAACGCGGCATGGTCATCGGCTATGACAACCGTTTTGGCTCGGAGCGGTTTGCGCTGGCGGCGGCTGAGGTGCTGGCGGGGAATGGGATTCCGGTTTGGTTGGCTGAAACCGGTACGCCCACACCCGTGATCTCGTATGCGATCTTGGCGAACAAGACGGCGGGCGCCATCAACATAACGGCGTCCCACAATCCGGGCTCGGACAACGGGTTCAAGGTGCGTAATGAATTTGCCGGCGCGGTGGACCCGAAGGTGCTGCTCGAAATCGAGGCGGCAATTCCGCCGAGCGGTGAGGGCGCTAAACGGCTGGCGAGTGATGCGGCATTCAAGCAAGGGTTGATCAAAAAGTTTGATGCAAGCACCGCCTATTTGACGCACCTTGTAGATATGGTGGATGTGGAACCCATCAAGCGGGCGGGCTTGAAAGTGGTGCATGACCCGATGTGGGGCGTGGGCAGCGGCTGGTTAAAACGAATACTGGACGGCGGCGCGACGAGCGTCACCGAGATTCACAGCGGGCGCAATCCGATTTTTCCCGACATGAAGCGCCCCGAACCGATTCCGCCAAACACGGCGCGATTACAGGAAACGGTGCCTGCTGTGGGCGCGGACGCGGGGTGTTTGACGGATGGGGACGCCGACCGCGTGGGCTTTGTGGCGGAAAACGGGCGTTTTGTGAATCAGCTCGAGGTGTTTGCGCTGCTGGCGTATTATTTACTAGAAGTGCGCGGCTGGCGCGGCCCCATCGTCAAGACGATTTCAACGACCTCGATGTTGAACAAGCTGGGCAAGCTGTATGACGTGCCTGTCTATGAGACCGGGGTCGGGTTCAAATATATTGCGCCGAAAATGCTCGAAGTGGACGCCATGATCGGCGGCGAAGAATCGGGCGGGTTTGCCGTGCGCGGGCATATGCCCGAACGTGACGGGATCCTGTGCTCGCTCTTTTTGCTCGACTTGATGATGAAACTGGGCAAAACGCCGACGCAGTTGATTGACCATCTGTTCAGCATCATGGGCGCACATTATTACGACCGCATTGATACTCCGTTTCCGCCGGAGCGCAACGCCGAGGTGCGGGCAAGAATCGCGAGCGAAAAGCCGTCACAGTTGGCGGGAATCAAGGTGCTGAGCATCAATACACTCGACGGATTCCGCTACGAGATGCAAGATGGCGGGTGGATGCTGATTCGATTCTCGGGCACCGAGCCGATCATTCGGGTCTATACCGAAACTACCCACGGCGACAAGGTGCAAGCGATTTTGCAGGAAGGACTAAAGTTGGCAGGGCTGGGGTGAGGGCGAGGACGGGAGATTAGCGCAACGGGCAAGCGGCGATTTGCGATAGGCGAACAGCACCGATGTATTTTGATTCGCATTGTCATTTAACAGCCGAACAGTTTGACGTTGATCGCGACGAGGTGATTCAGCGGGCGAGAGATGCGGGGGTATCGCAGATATTGACGCTGGCGACGGATGTGGCATCGAGCCGCGCGGCGATTGCGCTGGCGGAACGGTATACAGGAGTATACGCGGCGGTGGGAATTCATCCCGAGAGTGTGCGCGAGGCGGGGTCCGGAGACTTGGACATTTTGCGCGAATTGGCAGAGCACGATGCGGTCGTGGCGATTGGCGAGATTGGGCTGGATTATTACTGGGACAAGACGACGACAGGTTTGCAGCAAAACTGGTTCGAAAAACAATTGGAAGTGGCAGCGGAATTGGATTTGCCGATAGCGATTCACGATCGTGATGCGCACGCCGCGATCATGGCTACGCTCGAACGAAAACGCAATCCAAGAGTGCGCGGGGTCCTACATGCGTTTTCGGGTGATGCCGCAATGGCATTCAAGGCATTCGATTTGGGATTCATGGTTTCGTTTGGCGGACCGATTACTTTCAAGAACAACAGGCAGGCGCCCGAGTTGATTCGCGCGCTGCCGCTGGAAAAACTGTTGGTCGAAACGGACTCTCCCTATCTTGCACCGCATCCCTTTCGGGGGAAACGAAATGAACCGGCGCGCGTAATCCGGGTGTCGGAACGGATTGCCGAACTGAAAGGTTTGAGCAGCGAGCAAGTTGCGACGCAGACAACAATAAACGCCCAAACACTCTTTGGAATTGCGTCGGGAATCTAAGGGTTCCCGGTTCTTGTAGTCGTCGTCGAAAAGGTGAAGGTTAATGTGGAACTAAAAGAGATTTTGAAACCGGTCGAGGCGGACCTTGTCACGGTTGAAGCGCAGCTGCGCGAGGCGGCGCGCGCCGAATTTGGTCCGCTGGCGCTGGTCATCGAGTCGGTGATCGAGAGCGGCGGCAAACGAATGCGTCCTGCGGTCACGCTGCTGGCGGGGCGCATGTACCCCAAAAACGACAAACATTTACTGCGGCTTGCCACTTCGGTGGAACTGCTGCATCTGGCAACCTTGATTCATGATGATTTGATTGATGCGGCGAGCACGCGGCGCGGGTCCGCGACAATCAATTCCAAGTGGGACAGCAAGTCCACGGTGCTGGCGGGCGATTATGTCTGGGCAAAAGCGGCAAAAATCGCGGCGGATGTGGGCAACACCCAGGTATTGGGGATTTTTGCGGATACCGTGATGGTGATTGTGGAAGGGGAAATCAAGCAGGACTATATGGGGTCTGGCGCGTCCACGAACCGTGACGAGTATTTTAACCGAATTTACGCCAAGACGGCTTCGCTCTTTGAGGGCGCGATGCGTTCCGCCGCCGTGCTGGGTGATGCGCCACAACGCCACGTGGACGCGCTGGGCATGTACGGGCGCAAATTGGGTTCGGCGTTCCAGATTATTGACGATGTGCTGGATTTTGTGGGCACACAGAACGATCTGGGCAAACCGGTCGGGAATGATCTGCGGCAGGGAGTGATTACGCTGCCCGCACTGTTGTATTACGAAAAACATCCCGCGCACCCGACCCTTGCCTCGGTGGTCGTCAAGAATGGGCACACGCCGCAAGAGTTGGAACAAGTGATCCAGGAAATCCGCGTGTCGCCCGAAATTGAGGCATCCCGGCTGCAGGCGCAGACACTGGCAGGCGAGGCGATTCGGGAATTGGATGTTTTGCCCAAAAGCAAGTATCGCCAGGCGCTGGTCCAACTGGCAGAGTATGTGATCGAACGGAAAAAGTAGCGGATGGCGGATAGCCGCAAACGAATGGCAAAAGCCGATGACGGACGACAGATATCGTCGTAGTCATCGGCTTTTCTGTTTTCCGCCGAAATGCGCTATGCTGTTTGGGATGGTTGATCTGTCGTTTGTGATTGTGTCGTGGAATGTGCGCGAACTGCTGGCGCGGGCGATTTCTGCTGCGCAGGCGGATGCGGCGGATCATAGACACGAGATCATTGTTGTAGATAATGCGTCACACGATGGGACGGTCGAGATGCTGCGCGCCAAATTTCCTGCGGTGCGTGTGATAGCCAACACGGAGAATGTGGGGTTTACGCGGGGCAACAATCAAGCGCTGGCGCAGGCACAGGGACGCTATTTGTTTTTGTTGAATCCGGATACAGAGCTGGCGCCCGGGGCGACGCGGGCACTGGCGCAATTCATGGATGCGCCGGAAAATGTGGGGGTGGGCATCGTCGGACCGCAATTGGTGTACGCAGACGGCACAATTCAATCTTCGCGGCGGCGATTTCCCGGGTTCACGACCGCGCTTGTCGAAGCCACCGTGGTCCAGCAGTGGTTTCCGCGCAACGGCGCGCTGGATAGTTTCTATATGCGCGACACGCGGGACGACGTCACGCAGGATGTGGACTGGGTGGTAGGCGCGGCGATGTTTGTGCGGCGCGAGCTCTATGACCGGATTGGCGGGTTGGACGAACGATTTTTTATGTATTCGGAAGAGCTGGACTGGTGTCTGCGCGCCAAACAGGCGCGAAATGAGCGGACAGGCACGGCGTGGCGGGTAGTGTATTTTCCCAAAGCCCGTGTTACGCATTACGAGGGTAAATCGTCCGAGCAGGCGCTTGCCCAACGGGACATTTATTTCCATTCGAGCAAGGTGCGTTTTTTCAAAAAGCATCACGGCGCTCTACAAGGTGAAATACTGCGCTATTTTTTGCTGGGGACGTTTGCATACCGGTCGTTCGAGGAAAGCGCAAAATACGTGCTCGGGCACAAGCGCGAGCTGCGGGCGAGACGGGTGCGCGCGTACCGGCAGGTGTTGGCAAGCGGGCTGAGGTAACCAGGGAGGCGTGTATGTTGCTCCAAACAGTTGTGTCTGACGCCTGTCACGCCTCGTCCCAGCAGGAGAGTGGGCGCTTTTGTGTATACCGCGAACAATGAAAGCTGAGACAAATTCCGAAGAAAAACGCGGCGAATTTCTGGTGGCGATTGTTCAACGACCACTTGATTTGAGTTATGCGCGCGACAAACATTGGTATCGTATTCCGGTGGAGAGCGCCGACAGACTTTTGGGGAAACAATGGCCACCGAAATGGATCGGTTTTTATCAGACCAAAGCGTTTGGTTCTGAGGCGTATTCCGTTCGTCATTATTCGCACGTGGAAGGCAATACAATCGTTTCACGGCGCGAGTTGTTCCCTGACGAGCCCGAGAACGAAAAAGCAGAGCGCAAGTATTACAAGTTAAAGCTGGGTGAACTGAAATCCCTGGATTATCCGATTCACAGCCGCCGATTCCGGCGGATTGTGTTTATTCCTACCACGTGGTCCAAATTCGAAAACGCTTCGGAAATCAATGACTTGTATGCCGAGAGTCCGCTGGAGGACAAGCTCTGGGCGGCGATGAAGCGGCAGCAGATTTCCGCCGAGCGTCAAGAGCTTGTAAGCATCGGGGCCAAGAACTATATTCTTGACTTTGCAATCTATTGTGAGAAAGGGAATTTGGGTGTCGAAACAGACGGCGATTGGTATCATAATGCGTCGGAGCGTGTCAAGGCGGACAAGCGGCGGGACAATGATTTACACGCCAATGGTTGGCAGACTCTGAGGTTCACGACAGATGAAATCCGTGAACAACTCGAAACGTATTGTGTTGGGAAAATAACCGAAACGATTGATTCGCTCGGTGGCTTGAGCGAAGAAGGCAAGTTTATGCCGCGCAGGTTCGGCGGAGAATACGGGTATCAGCCATCGTTGTTTGATGCCAGAGCGGATTATTATGCTGACACGGCTGCAGAGCTCGATGAGGATGAGGTCTGGAATCTTGGTGACGATGTTTAGCCGACCGTCAGGTGTGAGCATTCGGTGAAAGAATGAGGGTCTTGTTTATCACCGGCGAATTTCCTCCCATGCAGGGGGGTGTTGGCGACTGTACGAACGAGATTGCGCGGGCTTTGGCAAAGCGCGGGGTCGAGGCGAGTGTTTTGACGACGGCGGATGGCGGTCAAACGACGAATGACAAAGCGCGAGCGACGAACGATAGGGAGACAGTCGCCGTTCTGCGTGCTGTGAAAAAATGGGATTGGGGCGCGCTGGGCGAGCTGCGGCAAGCAATCAGCGAGACGCGGGCGGATATTTATCACATTCAATATCAGACGGCGGCTTTCGGGATGCACCCGATGATCAATTTTGCGCCGCGGCTGCTCGGCAAGGACTCCGTCAAGAGTGTTGTCACGTTTCATGATTTGCGTCCGATGTATTTGTTTCCAAAGGCGGGACGAGCGCGCGATTGGGTGACGTTTCAATTGGCGCGATCGTGTAATGCGGCGGTGGCGACGAATGAGGAGGATTTCGAGCGGTTGGAAAAACTAGGTTTGGATTGTCTATCGTTGATTCCGATTGGAAGCAATATCGAGCCGGTCCCGCCTGTGGGATTCGAGCGGGATACACTGCGTAGCAAGTTGGGTGTGGGACGGGACGAAACTCTGTTGTGTTATTTTGGATTTTTGAATGACAGCAAAGGGGGAGAAACTTTGGTCCGCGCCCTGGCGCAAATTCCAGGCGCTAAACTGCTGATGCTTGGCGGACAAACGGGCGCGAGCGACGCGACGAATGTGGCGTATCTGCAGCAAGTAAAACAGTTGATTGCGGATTTGGGATTGATCGGGCGCGTTATCTGGACAGATTTTTTGGCGCAGCCGGATGTGAGCGCGCATTTTCTGGCGGCGGACATTTGTGTACTGCCATACCGCGATGGAGCATCGTACCGGCGCGGGACGTTTATGGCGGCGCTCGCGCATGGGATGGCGATTGTGACGACGAGTGGGCGATTGACGACAAAGGACCAACGACAAAGGACCAACGACGAGCAGTTAACTACGAACAACGGCGAAAAAAAGCAGACCACAGCGGGGGAGAATAGCGCGGGTAAGCTGCCTGTGTTGCGGGATGGGGAGAATGTTTTGATGGCGCCACCGGATGATGCGGGGGCGATTGCGAAAGCGGTGGAGCGGATTACGGCGTCGCCGGAGCTGCGCGAACGCTTGCGACGCGGGGCGCGAGAGACCGCGCAGTTTTTTACGTGGGACAGAATCGCCCATGCGCACGTTCAACTCTATGAGGATTTGCTCGGAAACACGAGCAAAAACCGGAGCAGGATGCGCGGGTGATTTGGAAGGAATGCGTGATTGGCCCGCTTTTGTCCCGGAACGCCATTTTTCATTGACACACTCTTCATTCTTGTTATAATACAGATGTTCTAATGGCACAAGGCACCTCTTCATCGTCTCGAGGTCCGCGCAAACCGCGCGGTGTTTCGCCGCGCAAGACGCCGTCGTCCGGTTTCTCGCTCACCCCCGCGCAGCAAGAGCAGCTTGCCGCGCTCGCCTTGTTGGTTATCGCTGCGTTGACCTTTTTGGGCGCGGTCAATCCGACGAATGGGAGTTTGTTGGACGGTTGGACGCGAGTGCTTGCAATCTTGTTTGGGTGGGGTCGGTATCTCGCGCCCTTTTTTTTTGCGGGGCTTGGGGCGTGGTTGATGCTCGATTCTCTGGATATGCGTCCGGATATCGGATGGGAACGTCCACTGGCATTGATCATTTTGTTTTTTGTGCTCGCCAGTTCTTTGCAAATTCTCGGCGTCGCGTTCATGCAAGTTGCGCCCACCTCGCTCGCCACGGCGCAATCGGGACAGGGGGGTGGGCTGATCGGACATGCGTTGTATGACTTGATGGTTGGCGGGCTTGGGTTGGCGGGCGCGATGCTGGTGCTGGCTGTGCTCGGCGCCATCGGACTGATCTTGCTCTTTAACATTCCGCTGTCGCAAATTATCGGCTCGATTACAGGCGCGCTCGAGAGCGTGCGCGAACGGTTTGCGAATCGTTCGTCGCAGATCAAGCTCACGCGTGAGGGGAGAGAACGGGTCCCGACCGAAATGGTGACTGCGCCACCGCGCGAACGGACGCCGGAAACCCGGCGCTTGCCCGCGAACGATGTGCCGCGTTTGCCCGTCGATTTTGGCATGGATGAGCAAATCGAACAGGGAGCGCTGCCTGTGCGTCCCTCTGTTGCGGCGAGAATTGTCGGCGGCGGCGCGCCCACACAACCCGTGATGCACCGCGAATGGCGTCTGCCGCGCATTCCGGACATTTTGGAAGAGTCAATCGAGCAGGAAATCAGCGCGACGGAAATTCGCACCAAGGTCAAACAGATTGAAGAGACTCTGGCGCATTTTGGCGTGCCCGCCAAAGTGGTCGAAGTGAATCAGGGTCCGACGATCACCCAATTCGGCGTCGAACCGGGGTTCCTTCAGCAAAAAGCTGCCGACGGTTCGATGCGGCAGACCAAAGTCAAGGTCAATCGCATCAGCGGTTTGCAGCATGATCTGGAATTGGCGTTGGCAGCCGCGCCGATTCGCGTCGAAGCGCCCGTGCCGGGCAAGAGCATGGTGGGCATCGAAGTGCCCAACTCGCAGATTTCGCTCGTGAGTTTGCGCAGCGTAATGGAATCGGAAGAATTTCAAAGAATGCGCGCAAAGTCGGCGCTCGCTTTTGCGCTGGGACAGGATGTTTCGGGGCAGCCGATTGTGGCTGACCTTGCCAAGATGCCGCATCTGCTGGTGGCGGGCGCAACGGGTTCCGGCAAATCGGTCGCGGTCAATGCAATGATCACGTGCATGATCATGACCAACACACCCGACGAGCTGCAATTTGTGATGGTGGACCCGAAACGGGTCGAGCTTTCGACATTCAACGGAATTCCGCATCTGCTTGCGCCGGTCGTGGTGGAAATGGACCTGGCGGTCGCGGCATTGAATCGCACCGTGCAGGAAATGGATGACCGTTATCGCAAATTCTCGCATGTCGGCGCGCGCAACCTGGAAAACTATAACGCGCTCACTGAAGAGAAACGGCGCGGTCCAAAGATGCCCTATTTGATCCTGGTTGTGGACGAGTTGGCGGACCTGATGATGACGTCGCCCGATGAAGTCGAGCATACGGTCACGCGCCTGGCGCAGATGGCGCGGGCGACGGGGATTCATCTGGTGTTGGCGACCCAGCGCCCCTCGGTGGATGTGGTGACCGGGCTGATCAAGGCGAACTTTCCGTCACGAATTTCGTTCGCGGTAACGAGTCAGGTGGACTCGCGCGTGGTCTTGGACACGCCGGGCGCAGAGAAATTGCTCGGTCGCGGGGACATGCTGTATATGGCGAGCGATTCGTCGAAACTGGCGCGCTTGCAGGGCTGTTTTGTGTCGGACAAGGAATTGGACCGGCTGGTAAACTATTGGAAAGGGTTCGTGGATGCCACGCCGCCGCAGCTGCCAACGGTGTCCACGATTTCGAATGTGCCGAAAGCGAGCGTCACGCCCTCCGCCGTGATGAATCCGCCCTCGTCCGGCTCGATAGCGCTGAGCGGATTGTGGAGTGACCTGAAAGCGGAACCAAAACGTTCGGAAGAAGACGAGCTGTTGGCGCAGGCGATCCAAATCTGTCAGGACAATGAACGCGCGTCGGTCTCTTTGCTGCAACGCAAACTGCGGATTGGGTATTCGCGCGCTGCCAAGTTGATGGAGATTTTGGTCGAGCGCGGGTATGTGAGTGAAGAAGAAGGCGCGCCGACCAAAGGCAGGCAGGTGCTGCCGCCGTCGCCGCCGAGCGAGCCGCCGCGGTCTGTGCCCAAAGGTAACAGCGGAATTATCCGCCCCGCAACGAGTTTGGACAACAAGGCGACGACGGAGACGCGAAATGGGGGCGCCAAAAAAAACGCTGCCCCCAAATCTGGCGAACAAGATGATCTGGGAGGTTTTGACGATTGGAGTGAAGAAGACTGGGCTGATCTGGACAAGGGATAGACAAGAATCTCGCAAGTTTACAAAACTTGCGAGATTTCTGTTTAGACGACCAGTGCCAGCGCGCCCCACAAGGGCGCCTGATCGCCCAATTCGGCTCGAACGATATCCACCGTATCGCGCAGCTGGGGCATAACGTTGGCGCGGGCGGCAGTCCGGACGGTCTCGAAATAATGCGGACCCGCATTGCTGACACCGCCGCCGATGATTATGCGCTGTGGATTCATCAGGCAGATGACATTGCCGAGCGCGAAACCCAGTGCGCTTGCCGCGTCTTGCATAATTTCGCGCGCCAGCTCATCACCCGCCAGCGCCGCTTCGTTGACAAGTAAAGCTGTCACTAGTGACGGGTCGTCCCGGATGCGGGCACGCAAGAGTTTGCCGCGCGATGGCTCGCGAGCCAGCCGCGCGCGGGCGCGGCGCGCAATTGCAGGTCCGCAGGCGAGCTGCTCGACACAGCCCCGTCGTCCGCAGACGCAGGGCGGACCTTGTGGGTCAATCACGACGTGTCCCAGCTCGCCTGCCAGCTCGGTTGCCCCGTGATAGATTTCACCGTTCAGAACCCAGCCGCCGCCCACGCCCGTGCTGACGGTGATATAAAGGATTGACGAACAACTCCTGCCTGCGCCGAAATGCGTTTCGCCGAGGGCGGCGGCATTTGCATCATTGTCCATTACGACCCGTGTCGCGAACTCGCCTTCGAGTCTGGCGCGCAGTGGGATGTTTTCCCAGCCCGCGACATGGTGCGAGAGCACGACCAGCCCCCGGCTCGCACGCACAGGACCGCCGAAACTGACGCCCACCGCCGTAGGGGTGCGCCCGCGCAGCACGTTTTTGGCAAGGTCGAGCATGGTGGCATAGTCGTATTTTGCGTCGGGATCGGGTGGGGAGGCGCGGCGTTCGAGGGACTCGACCCGAAATTCGCCGTGTCCGTTGGCAACAAATACCGCACAGGCGTTCTTTGTCCCGCCAAAATCGAGTGTGAGGTACAAGGAATCCATTAGAAACCTTTACTGATTTCATTCCGTATATAATACCGTTGAAAAAGAGGACAGCGCGCACGTTTTGCGTATGTCCTGTGTTGCGTTGCCGGTGGACATGCAGATTCAGCCGGAGAACGCCAAGTCAAGGAGTATTCGTATGCCCGGACTCGTACAAGAACTGCTGGCGGGTAATTTCAGCTCGCCGCTTTCGTGGGTTTTTGTGATCTTTACCCTGTTGGCATTTTACTTTTTGTTTCGCCTTGCGTGGATTTTTTTTGTCAAAGGCGACACGTTCACCGAAAGCGTGGAAGGACGCGCGCAGGTAAAAAACACGGTCCGAATCCTTGTGATTTGTGTCGGTGTGGCGCTGCTCACGGGCTTTCTCTTTCAATTTCTTTTAGCCGGACGCACGGCGGCGGAATCGAGCGCGCCGGGCGCGGCAGAGGGATTTTTCGGTTGGCTATTGGGCAAGTAGTGAATCGGTGAAATCTCGCGCGCTTGTGTCGGTTGCATTGTTGTTTCTGTTCATGGTCTTTTTCATGAACGGAACGGTCGCGCATGCGCAAGACCCGACGCCGGCGCCGCAACCGCAGCCGACGGCGCAGGCGCCGGAATCGGGAGGCGGGCTGCCGGTCCCCGGCGTGCGTGAGCTGGACAAGGTGTATGCCATTGTACAGATGATCAGCGATTTGGCGCAAGGCAAGGTGACACCGAACGCCGATCAACTCTTTCAACAGTCGCGCAGCCAGGCGACTGATCTGCTGAGTCAGGAAGGGGCGGGCGTCTTTTTTTTGGATTTTGCGGACCCAAACCTCGGCATCAATCAATTTGCAGCGGAACTCGCCAGCACGCTCCTGGCGCTGACGCCGTTGTATGTGTTGGCGTATGTTGTCATGCTGGCGTACAGCGTGTATAAAGAGCGACCGATTCCCAATCCGATTTTGTACGCCGGACTGGTGGTCGCTGTCATGGTTTTTCTGGCGGCGTTTGTGGTTATCTCGCGCGGGATGAGTGAACTGGGGCGGGCGATTGCTGTGGCATTGAGCGGCGGAGGCGATGCGCCGTTTTTCGCGCAGGCGACTCTGCTCGATCAGGCGCTGAGCGCGCTGTCGAACCTGCAAAATAACGGCGGACTGTTGTCGTTGGTTGCGCTCGCCGTCTCTGTGGTATTATTTCTGATAGTGCTGCTGCAATTGGTCTATCGCGGTCTGGCGATGATTCTGCTGCGCCTGCTGAGTGTGTTGGTGATTCCGTTCTCGGTGCTGATCGAGGGGACGCGCCCGCGCGCTGCGGGAAGGGTGATCGCGGGATTCTTCGAGTCCTGGTTTGCGCTCGTCACGCAGGTGGCGCTGCTGTTGATTGTGATTGCGCTTGCTGCCGCTCCGAATCTGGCGTCGTTCACGTGGTTGGTGCTGCCCGCCGGGTTACTGTTGACCGTCATTTCGTGGAGGTTTTTCAGAATTCCATTCAACATGGTGCGCGATGCGGCGGGCCGGGCGTGGAATGATATGGTGCCCGCGTCTGCGGGAGAGTATGGCGGCGCAAATTTGCCTTCTTCTGCCGAAGCGGCGCGCGCGGCCGAAATTGATCATGCGCGGCGGAGCATGCTGGACGAATGACGATAACGCGTTGGGAAAAACTAAACAGGCATCTTGGCGAGCAGGGGCTTGGCGCGCTGCCGGGCTGGGCTGCTGAATGGGCGTACTGGAACGGCAGACTGTACCGCATCCCGGTTGCGACGCGCCTGCGCACGGAACTAAAATATCGGCAGCCGCACAAGAAATACGGGATCACCGACCCCATCATCGTGTATCAGATGGGCAAGGTTGGCTCTTCGTCGGTCTATGATGCCTTGCGCGATCTCGATCTGGATGTGCCGGTCTATCACGCGCATGTATTGAACCGCTTTGACGTATACGAGGCGGGCGTGCGCGAGACGCGCGCGGCTCCGGGCAATGACCTGGATGTTTTGTCCGAAGGACGCGCCATGCGCCGCATCGTGGACAGCGGGCGGTGGCGTGCGTGGTCGTTGATAAGTCTGGTGCGTGCGCCGATCCCCCGAGCCGTTTCGGATTTTTTTGAAAATGTGTTTGCCTATATTCCCGATTTCTTTGGGCGATTCGAGCGAGGTGAAATTACCCTTGCGGAAGTGAGCGAAACATTTTGGACGCGCTATCAGGATTTTTCGCCGATTCACTGGTTCGATGACCAGGTGCGCGACGTGTTTGGAATAGATGTCTATGCAGCGCCCTTTCCACATGCGCGGGGGTTTGCAATATATCAGAACGAGCGCGCTCGCTTGCTCTTGATGCGGCTTGAAGACCTGAACCGCTGCGCGCCGCGGGCGCTGGACGACTATTTTGGATTGCGAGACCTGCCCTTGACAGTAAAAAACAGCGCCAGCACGAAAGCGCACGGCGATCTGTACCGGCAGTTTGGCGACCAACTGCGACTGCCGGATGCGTATATTCAAAAAATGCACTCGACTGCGTACGCGCGGCATTTTTATACGCCCGAGGACTTGGAGGCGAGCGTCGCGCGGTGGCGCGAATGAGTCCAAGGATGTCCAAAACAAGGTCGGGCTTTCGGGGATTGAAACAGGCGTGGCAGAGAGAGGGGCTCGGCGGGGTCCCTTACTGGGGGTACCGTTGGTTGTACTGGAACACGCCATTCGGCAAGCTTGCCAAGCGCGCCGGAAAATCACTCGGCGCGTTTCCCGTACGGGACCCCATAATCGTCTATCAAATGGGCAAGGTTGGCTCCACCTCAGTTTTCATGTCGTTGAAACGTATGGAGCTGAATGTGCCGCTCTATCAGTTGCATTTCATGAGCGATTTGGACAAGATGGAACGCGTCACCCGAACGCGCCAAGAAGCAGAGATTGCATACCGACAGATCGAGATTGCACGCCGCATTCGCGCCGAGATGGTAACCAAGCCGAAGAAGAAATGGAATCTAATCACGTTGACGCGCGCCCCAGTGCCGCGGTTGATTTCGGTCTTTTTTCAGGGAATTGATAACGATATTCCGAATGCCGCAGAGCGGTATCAGTCCGGCACACTCAAGTTACAGCAGGTTTTGGACTATTTTACGGATCAGTTTCGGGAGGGGTGGGCGGAGGGATGGTTTGACGGTCAGCTGTATGAGCCATTTGGGCTGGATGTATTTGCAGAGCCGTTCGAGACAGCGCGCGGGTTTCAGATCTATCGGCATGGATCTTTGAGACTCTTGATAATCCGTCTCGAGGACCTGAACCGTGTTGCGTCGGACGCCATGCGCGAGTTTCTCGGGTTGGAGAATTTTCAACTCGTCCAGCGGAATGTGGGTGAAGACAAGGCAGTGGGCACGCTTTATCGAGATTTTCGAACTGCGCTGCGCCTGTCGCCCGAATTTGTGCGCGAGATGCACTCGTCACGTTATGCGAGACATTTTTACACCACACAGGAATTGAACGCGAGTATTGCGCGCTGGGTCTAGAAATGCCAATGCTTGGACTTGCCTTTTGGCAGCGGCGGGTCCGCTTGATGAATTGTAGTAGAGAATGAAAACGAACGCTTCGCCTCGCGCGATTTTTTGGGCGCGCTTGTGGGCTTTTCTGAATTACAAGACCACGATTGGCTTGACGTGGTTGGAATTGCTCGCGCTCATCCTTGCCGCGTTGATGCTGGCATGGACCGGTCTGCGGAATTTTGCGGGCATCCAGCTGCTGGGACCGATTGCGGTCTATCTGATCCTTTTTGGTTTCTATGCGCGCTGGCGGGCGGTGGTCGGATGGCTGCGGGCGCTGTATGAGTGGCTGTACAAGCCGCTGACATTGCCGTCGCAGAAACGCGAGTCCAAATTCTATCTGCTGGCAATTGTGGCAGCGGGGCTGATCGCTATCCTGCTGTTGGGGCTGATGGATTGGCGGATCGGGATGTTGTGCGCGCTGGCGTTTGGCGCGAGCGCGGTCTTGTTCTGGCTGATTGCCCAACGCGAAACGAACGGCGGAACGCTGAATCTAGAGACGGTGGCAGGACGGCTGCCTCTCTTGAAGATAGAAAGCGAGGGGGCGATCGTGGCGCGCGATGGCACGCGCGTCAAGGTCTCGCTCTTGACGCTCGGGCGCACGGGATACAAACCTGCACTAGCCGCCGCCGATGTAGCGGATACGCTCACGAAATTTCTCGCCTATCTGGCGCAGCACGAAGAAGGAGCGGCGCCTATCAAGTTGTTCTGGCTGACCGATTATCATTTGGGGCAGCTGGATTTGGACACGGACGGCACGCGCCGCGTTCCGCAAGAATATCTGGATGCGCTGCAAGAGCTGGCGGCGAGCGGCGCACGGCGCGCGCGGGTCGTTATTTCGGGGATTGTGTACCCCGTTTATGTCGAAGACCGCATTCGAGACTGGCTGGGCGCGCTGGATATGGGGCTTGCGCCGCTGGGCGCGTTTGCTGCGGAATCGTTGATGCGTATGTTGTTTGGCGGGGAGAGTTTGCTCGGACAGATTTCGCAGGCGACGCTCATGGATGCGGGGACCCTGCCGCGTGTGGCATATCGGGGTTTTATTCCCGAACAACTCTCATTTGGCGCACAGCTGGTATCCCGGGCGCGCGAGCAAAAGAATGTCCTCCAGGTCTTGCGGGTCAATACGCCCTTTGATGAGGCGCGCGACGCATTGATGCGCGCGCTGGGCGCTGCCGATGGGCTGTTGAGCGTGACGATCACGCCGCTGCCGCGTGATGCGAGCGCGACGCGGCTTCGCGGGGAGCTATTGGCGGCGCGTGTGCCCGGACTGGGACGGGCGCGCCAGGCACGACAACTGCACGACACACTGGAGAAACTCGAGGACAAGCGCTCGCTCGAATATTTGTTTGATACGGAAACGTATTTGGTGACGTGGGGCAAGGACGAACGCGAAGCGCAAGTCAATCAGAATTTTGCGGCATCATATCTCACGGGCTTGAATTTGACGCCGTTGACCGACCGCGCGCTGGACGAGTCGCTTGTGTCATGGCTGCCCGTGCTGCAGGCGGCGCGCGAGACGCCGAATCGGATGGTCAGGGCGATAAATTGGCTGACCGCGCCGCCTCGTCCGCCCGCACAGCGATTGTTGACGACGCAGGTGTTGACGACGCTGGCGCGTGAAGAAGGGAGTGATATTCACCTGGCAGACGCGCGCGGCAGGATTCTGTTGGGGCGCAGCGTGACGGCGGGCAAGGAAGGTTTACGCTATGCCGACTTTCGTTCGGATACGGGACCCGTATTGCTGGTCAGCGATCAGGGCGGCGGGAAATCTTCGACACTCATCATCTGGTTCTTGCTGCGTTTGCAGATGCTCAACTACAAGACGGTCGCAATCAATCTCAAGTACTCGACGCGTATGCAGGCGGCGATGGAGGCGATCGGCGGCGTGACGCTGCATCCGACCGACGATTTGAAATGGTTCGAGGACAAGACGCGCGCCGCGCTCTTGTCGGACCGGGCTGTATTGTATCAACCCGTCAAAGGCACGCGTCCGTATGCGCTGGCGGACGACCCCTGCCTGCTGGCGTTCATCAGAATCTTTTATGAAGAATGGCTCCCTTCGCGCAACACGCCCGCGGCGCTGGTGATTGACGAAGTGCACCGGTTGATGCCCAAGGACCGTGACCTTTCGGACAATGCTCAGCGAGTCGCGACGTATGTTGCGGAAGCGTTCAAGGACTGGGCGGAGCGCAAGCTGGTGATTGCGGCGGCAACGCAGACCCTGCGTGATTTGTTGGGCAGCAATCTCGGCATCGCCTTGCAAAAATTTCGCACGGTGGCGTATTTCCAGGTGGGTCCTGAAGACCGCGAAATGTTGATCGAAAAGGGGTACGAACCCGCGCTGATTGACCTGATCATCGGAGCGCGCCGCCGTCCGCGCGGGTATTGTGTGCTGGTGCTGCCGGACGGGTTTTATACCACGCTCAAAGTGCTGGTGACGCCGGAAGAAAAGGAAATCATTCAGCGGCTGGATGTGGAAGAGACATCGGATGTGACGCCGCAGTTGGCGTTCAAATAGCCGGGAATATGAGCAGACATGCCTGAACGATTTGCGCGCATCGCCGCATTGGCGCTGGTGGTAATCTTGATCATTGCGCTGCCGCTGTTGATTGCGCTGTTTAGCAACCTTGCGTCGTCACCGCGCGCTACGCCGACTGTCCAGGTCGCCGTGTTGGACGCCTCGCCTACTCTACCTCCGGCAACTGACACCGCGCTGCCGCCGACTGCAACGGACGCGCCGACTGATACGCCGGCGGTGGTTGCGCCCACCATCGAGCCGACGGCGCCCGCGCCCACCTGCCCGCAACTTGCTACCCCGGAACCGTTGTGGGTTGACCCGGTCGTTTCACCGACGGACCTCTTGACGCAAAGGGTTTCGGTCACGCTTGGGCGCGGCAAAGAGATCGAGATTTCGAGCGAGGGCGGAACCATCAGTTTGCAGGGCGACTTTACGGCGGCGAGACCCGCCGAATTGGAGGTGCCGCTCGCGCCGAATATTGAAAATCACCTTGAAGTGACCGGCACGGTGGGCTATGCGCCGGGGTGCGAATATATCCTCCGAACACGGGTTGACAGGACGGGGCAGCCGCTGGTGATTGTTCAGAACAGTGCGTTGGCGCCGCTGACGGCGCCTCCGATTACGCCGCCCGTGACAGGGATCGTATATCTCGAACCGTTTGCGCAGGTCCTGGCGTTGAATCAGGATGCGCCCGTTCCGGCAGACCAATTGTGGTTGTATACCGCGCCCGATCCGGCCGCGCCATTTGAATTGATGGCGCGTGAGGGGGCATTTTCGCGTCTGTTGTCGTCTGGCGGGACGCTGAATTTTTGGACGTTGAATGACAATGTCGTTGTGTCGCCTGCGTCTGCGCCCACTTTTGATGACACCGTCGCGGGAGCAAACGTCGAGTTTGTGAGCAGCACAATTTACGCCTGCGAAGCGCAATACCCGCGCCCGCTGATTTTGGGCTTGTGCAACAATATCCCGGATGTGACGGATGGGGAAGCGCTGCAGAGGGCGACTACGGAAGGGTCTGTGTTGTATCTGGTTCGAGTGAACAATCGGCTTTATTGGGTATCATCCAATGTGTTGAAAAGAGAACCCGATTGACAGGGCGCCGCAACTGCGGCGCTTTTTTTTATTTGAGCAGGAGGAGCTGCGTGTCGCCGACCTCTTCGGGTGTGGTGATGCGGAGATAATACGCGCCTGCGGGGAGGGCGCCGAGATCAACGGCTTGCTGTGTGTATTGATCGAGTTGGGCGTTTGTGATGATGGATTGTGACACGAGCGGCGTTGAGGTTGGACGCAACGCGGACCAGGTTTCGAACGGCGCGGTGGATTGGGTTTCAAATTCGCGCGTCGTAAGAGGGTAAAGCGCGATGTCGAGACGCGAGACATTGATGAACTGCGTGGGAATAGAGGCGGGAACGTCGGCGGAAGCGTTCAGGGTGCGGTCACGGTTGAGAATCGAGAAATGTGGGTATTGTGACGTCGTGGTAAAAGACCAGACGTAATCGCGATCGAGTTCGATGCCAAATTCGCTATCCGTCACGACTGCGGGGATGGTGATTTGATAGCGAGTGTGCGGTTCAAAGAAACCGCGTACGGTGACGGTGCTGCCGTTCACCGCCCGCTGTTGGTTCTTGAGCGACGGCTCGATAGATATGCTGTCGGCAAGCAACCCGCCGTCCAACGGGCGATTGAATGTCATGGTGACGTGGTCGGGCAGATAGACAAAGCGCGCATCGAGCGCGGGCGTACTTGCCACAAGAGTGGTGTGACCCAACGTGGTGAAACGAGACGCGCTTGCGTCCGCGAGCGGCCGTCGGAACGCGGAAAGCGCATCGGCGGTCACGCGCACCGTCATGGTGGTCGAAAGGGGCAGGCGAGCGCGGGGAGTCCAGGTCAAGGTTTGGTCGTCCTGCCAGTCAAAAATGCCGAGGACGCGGGGTTCGATGCGGACGTTGGATTGGGTGCGGACCCGGTCCATCGGCGCGGAAAAAGTGATGGTAATGGGAGTGGTGGGAGGCACAGAGCTGCTGCCGTCGGCAGGTTGGATTTGGACAACGCGCGGTGTGGGGATGAGGATAAAAGCGAGGATGAGACCGGCAAGCAGGATGGCGGCGAGGATGCCGAGAACGATGAGGACACGGGACATGAGCAGGGTGATTATATCCCGAACCACACCAAGACCGCTCCCGGCGTCCGGTTGTCAAGGTCGGTGAATGAGCGTCGGTCAGGCCGTGCGCGCAAACGCCTTTGTGGATATAATCGCTGCCGATGGGGACATGGACAACACAGCGACAGGCGTGGGTCTCGAAACACTGGATTGCGCTCCTGTTTATAGGTCTCGCGCTCGTGTTGGGCATTCTCTATGCGCCGACGTTTGGCATGGGGTTTGTCACTGACGATTTCATCGAAGTCGGCGCGCGGCATTTTGACGCGCGGGATGGCTTGTATAACGGCGACAATACAATTTGGTTCGAGCGCTTTATCGAGCGCGCGCTCATTGACCCGGTATCGGGCCAAGAGATCTTTCGACCCACGCGGCAGACGATTTTCTGGGCAGATTACTTTGTCTGGCGACTCGAACCGTTTGGTTATCACCTGACAAACTGGCTTTTGTATCTGGCGACCTGTTTTGCGGTCGCGCTGCTGACGTTCCGTTTGACCAAACAGCGTCGCGCAGCGGTCATCAGCGGAATATTGTTTGCGGTGATGCCGGCGCATACGGCTCCGGTTTCGGAAATGGCATCGCGCGGGCACGTGCTTGCAGGGCTGTTTGTGGTGCTGTGCGTCCTGTATTATGTGCTGCCGCGCTCGCGACGCAACACGCTCGCGGCTTGTCTCTTTTGTATTTTGGCGGTCGGCTCCAAGGAAACTGCCCTCGTGATTCCCGCGCTCCTCGCCGTCTATGAACTCGTGTTTCACCGCGCAGAGATATGGCGCAATCCCCGCGCGGTGGTTTGGCGGCAGCTGCCCTTTTGGTTGATTGTGCTTGGTTTGATCGCCCTGCGTTTTTACCTGTTCGGGCGGCTGTCGAGTTCGAGCTATGGTCTGGGGTCGTGGGAGTGGACGTACCAGGTGCAGGGCTATATGCTGTATGCGCTGGCGCCGTTTTTGGCGGATATTTTCGAGTGGCAGGCGATTATCGTTTTTGTCGTCATCGCGCTCTTGATGGTGGTATATCGTTCGCGCGGCGCGGTCATCTTTGGTTTCTTGTGGGTACCGATTACTTTGCTGGTCACGTATGCGTCGCCCCCGCAGGAGCGTTATCTCTTTACCGCATCCGCGGGGATCGCGCTGGCGCTGGGAAGCATTCTGGCGCAGCCGCTCTCTGCCCGCGTACGTTGGGCGCAGTGGGCGGGCGGCATCGTGACGGCGGCGCTGGTGGTCGGTCTGACGTATGGGGCGTGGCAGCGCACGACCAGTTTTCGCAATGCGGGCGAGATCGTGGCGAGTGTGTTTGAACAAGTCAAGACCCTGCATCCGACGGTGCCTGAGGGTTCGCGTTTTGTGTTTGTCGGCTTGCCCGAGGTCATTCGCGGCGGCTATCTGTTCAACTCGGACTTGCAGATGCAGTATGGTGTTCAGATGTTGTATGGTGACGACCGCACGCTGCGCGCGACGCGAGCGGAAAACTTTCCGGTTACGCTGACCGCGTTGGACCGCACTTATTTCTTTGAATATGACCGACGCAAAATCATTGAACGCGCCGACCTGGTGCAGGCGATGCGGGACCGCCGCCGCTGTGCGGACGCGCCGGAGAACCTTGTTCGGTGGACATTCCGAGAAGGGGCGGAAGGGTGGGAGGCGTGGAACGAAATTGACTCGTTCGAAGCGCGCAAAGGGTCGCTGTATGTGAGAACGAACGGCGCCGACCCTTTTATGGGGAGTCCGTTTCTGGAAATCGAGCCACAAGAGCTGGACCGCGTCGAGATTCGAATGCTTGCCCGCGCAGATGCGCCGACGTTCAATGCGGCATTGTACTGGCTCACGACAGACATGCAGGATTTTTCCGAAGAGGCGCGGACATCGTTTCAGGTGACCGCCGATGGCGAATCTCACACTTATGAGCTGCACCTGTCGGTCCGCGGCGATGCGCCATTATTACGGCTGCGGCTCGACCCTGCCGACATGCCCGCGGAAATTCAACTAGAGCGCGTCACGCTGTATTGCAGATAAAAAATCGCCGCACGCTGCGGCGATTTTTTGTTGCTGCGATGGGATTCAGCCCAGCTCGATGTAACCGCCCCAGTCGCTGACCATTTCTTCGAGCGGGGAGCGGACCTGGTCAATGTTGGTATAGAAATTTGGAAAGTCGAGTTCGACCCAGCTCTTTTGAGAGGGAACGACGAGCGCAAAACGATCGCGCCCTTCGGCGCTCCGCAAGAGTTTGACAACCTGACGCATGCGCCTGGTGTCAAGCGGGTCATCGTTTGTGCGTTCCAGATGGATGCGAATACGGCGCGCGCTGCGAGAGTTGGGATAGGCAGCCGCATTCTCGCGCGCGGCAGGGGTTACATTGCCGCGCGGGGGCGGCGCGGCAGGTTGGGGACGGGAGCTGACGCCGCCGTTTTTGCTCGGAATGGCAACGCCGCCGCCGAGTTTGATTTCGGGGACGGGCGCAGGGGGGGGGAATTCATTCACGGTTTCTTTGGCGGCAGGGGGTTGTAAAATGGCTCCCTGTTCCGATACGAGCTTGTCGGAATTAGCGGGCGGGTCGGGTTCCGAGACCAACTCATCTTTGTCGTCACGGCTGAACCACAGATCTTGATCGTCAAGGTCCTCCACCGCGGCTGTGGGCGCGGCAGATTCGGAATCAAAGGAAACGGTTTGTGCGACGACAGGCGCGGACGCGGTCTCCGGCGGCACAATTTGTTCGACCACAGCTTGGGTGGCAAGGGGCGCGCAAGTCGGCTCGGTGGGGCTTGGTTCCGGCTCGAATTCCTCGACGCTCTCGGTGACGGCTGGTTCGGATGAGCGGGCCTCGGCAACCGCGGCGGATTGTACTGATGCGTCTTCCGCGGCTTGTTCATCCCAATCGCCCGCGTCGGGGACCCAGTTTTCCTCGATGCGCTCGATATATTCATGCGCGGCGGGCGTTGTTGGCGCGACAATGATTGGAGTGTTGGAAAAAATGCCGGGAATGGGGCGATCAGCCCGATCAACTGCTTCGGGTTTGGGCGTCTCGATGGGATAGTTCCAAACCAAATCGGCAAGCACGGCAATTTTTTCCTGGCGCACTTGCACTTTGCCGCGCACCAGCACGAGAGCATCCTGGTGAATCACATCACGGCAGTCATTGAACGTGCGCGGGAACGTGACTACTTCGATACTTCCCTGCGGGTCCTCGACTTGGAGGAATGCCATCGCATCGCCTTTTTTGGTGACAATCTGGCGCACGCTCTTGATAATCCCGCCGATGGTGACCTGCTGTCCGTCGCTCTCTTGGGAAATCTCGCCCGTATAAGCGCCAACGAGTTTTTTGCCGGTCGCCGCAAGTTTGAGCAAGGGATGGGGGGTAAAGTACACCCCCATCAGCTCTTTTTCCCATTCGAGCTGGGTCTTGATGTCAATTTCGGGCGCCTGCGGCAGGTCGCCAAAGGTATCTGCTGCCAAGATGCCGCCAAACATGCTGAGCTGTCCTGCCGCATGCGCATTGTGATGCGACGCGCTGATCGAAAGCATACGATCAATGGCTTGGAGCAATTGGGCGCGATGCCCAAAGCCGTCAAACGCTCCCGCTTTGATGAGTGATTCGAGCACACGCCGGTTGACCTGTTTCAAGTCCACACGGGTGCAGAAATCGTCCAGATTCGTGAACGGTTCGGCGCCGCGCGCTTCGAGGACCGCTTGCAGGGGACCTTCACCGACATTTTTGATGGTGAGCAAGCCCGCGCGGATGGCGCCACCCGGAGCGGCTGTGTCATCAATCGTATATTTGACGCCGCTGTATCGGATGTCGGGCGGCAAGACCTGGATGCCGAGGTGTCGCGCTTCGGCAATGAACATGGCAACTTTATCGGTGTTGCCGATGTCCGTGGACAAGAGCGCGGTCATGTATTCGATGGTGTAATGCGCTTTGAGATATGCGCTCTGACCCGTGAGCACGCCATAGACGGCGGCATGTGCCTTGTTGAAACCGTAGCGGGCAAAGAATTCAATGTCGTCAAAAATCTGGGTCGCAATCTCCTCGCCAATGATGCCTGTTTTGCCCGCGCCCGCGATAAATTTCTCGCGCTGCTTGAGAATCGCTTCTTTGTTTTTCTTGCCCACCGCCTTGCGCAAGGTGTCGGTCTCGCCACCTGTAAAGCCGCAAAGGTCACGGGCGATACGCATGATCTGTTCCTGATAGACCATGATGCCAAAGGTCTCGGACAGAATCGGCTCGAGGGCAGGGTGGCGATATTCGACTTTTTCCTGCCCGTGCAACCGCGCGATATAAGTGGGGATATAGTCCATCGGACCGGGGCGATAGAGCGCGATGGTGGCGACCAGATGATCGAACCGGGTCGGGCGCATCTGTGTCAGCACGCGCTTCATGCCGCCGCCTTCGACCTGAAAGACCCCAATCACATCTCCGCGCGCCAAGAGTTTGAACGCTTCGTCGTCTTCGACGGGAATGGTGTTGAGGTCAAGAGCAGAGTCGTGACGGGCGTTGATGAGCGCGCACGCTTCACGCACGATGGTGAGATGAGCGAGACCCAAAAAATCAATCTTGAGCAGTCCGATGTGCTCAATGTCGCCCATCGCATACTGTGTGACGGGCGTGCCCGATTCGTCACCCCGGGTCGGGCGATGGAGGGGGGTGTATTCAATGACGGGCTTGTCGGTGACGACGACGCCCGCCGCATGGGTGGACGCGTTGCGCGTGAGACCTTCGACGAGTTTGGCGTTGTCAATGAGCTTTTTGATATAGTCAGAGCTCTCGTACAGTTCGCGCAGTTCGCGCACATTTTCGAGCGACCCTTCGATGGTCTGTCCCGGACCGACAGGAATGAGCTTGGCGACGCGGTCGGTTTCGCTCAACGGATAGTCCATCACGCGCCCGATATCGCGAATGGCTGCTTTGGCGAGCATTTTGCCAAACGTGATGATTTGGGCGACGTTCGCTTTGCCATATTTTTCGACGGTATAGCGGATCATGTGCTCGCGCGCGTCGTCCGGAAAATCGAGGTCAATGTCGGGCATCGAGATGCGGTCGGGGTTGAGGAATCGCTCGAATATGAGGTTGTGCTCGAGCGGGTCGAGGTGAGTGATGCCCAAACAATAGGCGACCATCGAACCCGCGGCCGAGCCGCGCGCATTTGCCCAGATGCCATGCTGGCGGGCATGCATGGTCAGGTCCCAAACAATGAGAAAATAGGTGTCGAAACCCATTTTGTGGATGACACCGAGTTCGTAATTCAGGCGTTCTGTTTGGAACGGGGTGGAATCGGGATAGCGCTGGCGAAAGCCCTGTTCGCAGATGAGCCGCAGATAATTCTCGGCGGTATAGCCGTCGGGGACGGGAAAATTGGGGAGATGATACCCCTTGAACGACAGGTCAACGTTGCAGCGTTCCGCGATTTCAAGAGTGTTGGTAAGCGCTTGCGGAAATTCGCGCCAGACCTCGAACATTTCATCACGCGACTTGAACCAATAGTCGCGCGCGTCCATTTTCATGCGGTCGGTCGAGCTGAGTGTCGCGCCGGTTTGGACACAGAGCAGCACATCCTGCGCGAACCAGTCTTGTTTTGCCACATAGTGAACGTCATTGGTGGCAACGAGTTTGAGATCAAATTCGCGGGCGATGGCAATCAGCTCGGTATTGACGCGCGTCAGTTCGGGAATCCCGTGCTCCTGAAGCTCGACATAGAACCGGTCTTGAAAGACCTGGCGATACCAATCAACCAGGTCGCGCGCCTGTTTTGACTTGTTTTGAGCGATCAGGGTGGGGATTTCGGCGGAAAGACAGCCGGTGGTGGCAATCAGTCCGTCAGCCACGTCTGCTAAATACGTCTTGTCAACGCGTGGTTTTTGATAGAATCCTTCGAGTTGAGCGGTCGAAGAGAGCTTGAGGAGGTTCTTGTAGCCGGTCTCGTTTTCCGCCAGCAAGAGGAGATGGTAGTTGGAGCGGTCAAGTTTGCCGTCGCGCTCGTTCATGCTGCGGGGGGCGATATAGCTTTCGACGCCGATGATGGGTTTGACGCCTTGCGCCCTGCAGGCGTCGTGAAACTCGATGACGCCGAACATGGTGCCGTGATCGGTGAGGGCAACGGCAGACATGCCCAATTCTTGAGCGCGGGCGGCAAGAGCTTTGGTCCGGGAATGCCCATCCAAAAGGGAATATTCAGAGTGGACGTGAAGGTGGACAAAATCGGACATGAGATGACAAAACAACCCCTACCGACAGGGAAACGTGGCAGGGGAAGGAGCAGGCGCGCATCTTGAATCGGACGAATGGGTGTTCTACGCGGATTATAGCATAGTAATTGTGCGGGAGCTCCTTAAAGTTTTTATCAACAGGGTTTCGCCGTTGTGCGAGACTGTGGATAACTCGGTGACGTGCCGCCATTTGCTCGGAGAATACGCACATTTCATCAACGTCGGTTGGGGATAAGCCGAGATTCGTTGTGGAGAACTCTTGAGGCGGTGATATGTTACAAGTGGAAAGGCATAGAGAGTCCGATTGCGTCCTTGCAGAATGGCGCAGGTTGCCTATAATTCCGAACAATTCATTTTTAGGAGCTCTCGCCTATGGACTGGTTGAATCCCGAAATGCTGATCGCAATGGTCACGTTGATCGCGCTCGAGTTGGTGTTGGGCGTGGATAATGTGATTTTCATTTCGATTCTGGCAGGCAAACTGCCTCAAGCACAGCAAGCGCGCGCCCGCACCGTCGGCATTTCGCTGGCGGTGATTACGCGCATTTTACTTTTGCTGTCGTTGTCTTTTATTGTCGGTCTGACGGCGCCCATCGTCAGCGTTGCAGGGTTTACATTGTCGGGGCGGGATATTGTGCTTGTAGTTGGCGGTCTGTTTTTGATCGTCAAGAGCGTCCAGGAAATTCATCAAAAGCTGGAAGGGGAAGAGGGGCATATCTCGAATAAGGTGCCTGCCTCGTTTCAAGGGGTCATCATTCAGATTTTGCTGCTCGATATTGTGTTTTCGCTGGATTCAGTGATTACCGCTGTGGGCATGGTGAATGAGATTCCGATCATGGTCATCGCGGTGATCGTGTCCGCGGGGGTGATGATTGTTGCGTCGGGTCCGATCAGCGCGTTTGTGGAGAAACACCCGACGGTCAAGATGCTGGCGCTCAGCTTTTTGCTGCTCATCGGGTTTACGCTGGTTGTCGAAGCGCTTCACGTGCATATTCCCAAGGGCTATATTTACTTTGCGATGGGTTTTTCGGTGATGGTGGAGCTGCTCAATTTGCGGATTCGCGGCACGCATCCGGTAAAACTGCATGAAGAGGTGGTGCGTGAAGCGTCGCCGTCGGGAGCCGCGCCGGTCAAGCCAGCGTGAGCGGCGAAATAAAGGGATGAAAAAACTCGAATCAGGGATGCTTCGGGTTTTTTTATTTTGGGGCGCGCACAAGAAGGCGGGGTGAGGGTATAATTGGCGGATATGGATTATGCTTTCTGATTCGATCCAAATCAGAAAGCGTTGAGCGGAACGGGTCGAGGGATGAATTTGCGGACAGTTTTTGGGATTGGGTTGATTGTCGCGGCGCTGGTGGCGGCGGCGGCGGCATTTGCGCTGCCGTGGGCGCCTCTGCCAAAAGCGAGCGTCCCGATGCTGGAGCGTTACGCACCGCTTGGCGATGGCGACGCGTTTTTTTTGTTGGGTCGGGACGGGAGCGGGCAGCCGCTGGATTGGACGAGTCGCACGATCGAGATACTGCCGACGTCGCGCGCGCTGGCGGGAGAAGTGAGCTCCGAGACGCGCGGCGCGATTCAGAAATTTATGCGACAGGAGGGCGAGGAAGAGATTGATCTGGACACACTCGCCGCGCGCTTGGACCGGGTGGTGATTTATCGAGAGACGGACCGAGCACTGCAGGTGGATGGGCAGCTTTTGGAAATTGTGACAATCGGGATTCGCGACGAGCGCGGCGAGACGGTCATTAGCTCCTGGTTTCCGCAGGACCGGGTTGAAATAGTTTTTGACCCGCCGGTGTTGATCCTGCCCGCGACATTTGAAGTGGGCAAGCAATGGCAGGGTGACGGGATGGCGGGCAGTATGCGCTATGTCTGGAAAATGCGGGTGGCTGAGCGCAACGCGGCGGCGGATTGTTGGACAATTGAGACAGAGATCCAAGAGCCGGGTCCGTCGCGCAGGGAGACTGATTATTGCGGCGGCAAGGGGATGGTTGCGACGCGTTCCTTTGACGCGGGGGGAACGCTGATCGGGCAGACAGAGGTTTATTTCCGTGATGAGCCGCTTGCGTCGGGTGCGCTGGATGCGTTTCCGCCCGAGCCCGCTGCCAGTCGCGCAGCACTCGACCCGCAATTCGAGAACTGGACGCTAACGCGATTGGGTCGCGTGGGAAAAAATATCGGCGCAGGCGAAGGGACGATCCCGCCGACATGGCTGCCCACGAATCCGCCGAGCGTGTTGGCGTCGGGGTATCTCGGCGCATTTTTTGCCTATGACGCAGATGAACCGGCAGCCACGGCGTTGTGGTCGTTTCCGGTCAAGGGGACAGTCTATAGTCAGCCGGTCTTGGACGCGGCGACGGGGCGCATTTATTTCGGCGCGAGCGACAAGCGGCTGTATGCGCTGGATGCGCGGGGAATCTTTTTGTGGAGTTTTCGCGCACACGACAATATCGCGGCGCGCCCGTTGTTGACAGACAAGAGGGTGATTTTTGGCAGTGAAGACCGACATGTGTATGCGGTCAATGCCGAGAGCGGAGCGTTGGATTGGAGCGTCGAGTTGGCAAGTCCGATTGTTTCCGGCGCCGCGTTTGCGAATGGGAATGTGATTGTCGGGTCGGATGATGGCACGGTGTATGCTCTGGATGAGACTGGGAGCCAAACGCGCTGGACGTTTGACGCAGACGATGCGGTGCAAGCGCCGATCATTGTGGCTGATGACACGGTGTATGTGGCAAGTCGCGGCGGGACGTTATTTGCGTTGGATGCGGCGAATGGCGCAGAACGGTGGCGCGCCGATGCAGGCGCGGCATTGGACTATGCGCCCTTGCTCGCAGACGGACGTGTTTATGTTGTGGGGAGCGATGGAAACTTGTCGGCATTCGATGCGGCAACCGGCGACGAGTTGTGGAAAACGCACAATTCGAGTTTCAGTGGAACGCCTTTGATGGTGAATGATGCGTTGATCGTGGCGGGGACCGGGGGCAAGGTGTCACGGCTCGACCGTGACGGCAAGGTCGTGCAAACGTGGACGGGCGCGGATGTTTCGAATGCTCCGGCGGTTTTTAGACAATCGCCCGCGATGGGCAATGATGCGATTTGGCTGGTGGACGACCGCGCTGGGTTGTGGCGGCTCGGCAGACCGCGCGCCAAGATCGCGACATTGAACCCCGTGTGGACTGCAAGCGTCGGGGAACCGCCGTTTCAACAATATAGTCTGACGACGAGCGCAGTGGAATATGGCGAGCGCGCCGTCGTGCTGGATGAGGGGGCGCATGTCTATGTGGTTGACCCGCAGAATGGCGCGGTAGAGCGGGTGGGACAAATCTTGCCGGAAGGATCGAACGCGTCGCGGCTCGATTCGGTCGTTGCCGGAGACACGTTGTTTACGATTATTGGCACAACGCTGGTTGCGACGAATTTGGTCGGCGGGTCGCAAGCATGGCTGGGCGAGGGGACGACGCCAAGTTATCGCCCGGTGACCGTTGCTGAAAACACGGTCTTGTGGACCCAGCTGGAGTTTGACCAAACGGGCGCAGGGGTCGCAAAGGGGACAGTGACGGCGCTCGACCGCTCGACGGGTGAAGTGCGATGGCAGAATGAGATGCAGGGGAGGGGCTTTCCGAGCGGCGTGACGGTGCGTGATGGGACCGTCTATACGGCGGAACCGGCGGCGTATGATCTGGCGACAGGCGCGCAGAAATGGCGCGCGGCGTTTGACGGATGGACGGCGGGCGAGCCGGTGACGAGCGCCGACGGGCAGGTGCTGTATGTGCCTGCATCCCGCGCAGAAAAGGGATTGGTGTTGGCGTTGGATACGAGCGATGGCGAGGTCTTGTGGCAGAAACCAACCACCACCAACACGCCGAGCTTTGTGGACAAGGCACACCGCGTGGGCGACGCGGTGATTGTTGCCGGACTGGATGGGACGGTAGCCGCGCTGAATGCGGCGGACGGCGGACTGCGGTGGAGTCTGAAGCCGCCCGCGCCCAAGTTGGGGACGTTGAACGCGCAGGACGGACAGGTTTGGATGATGCTCCAGGATGGGCGTGTAATCGCGGTGAGCGCCGAAACCGGCGAAATTACGGCGCAGTTTTCGGATGTGGCAATAACCTTGAGTGGAGTGACGCAGCATCCCATCGTCGTTGGTGAGACAGTGATCGTGCCGTATGGGACGATCTTGATGGGATTGAGAGAGGCGCCATGAGCGTTGAGGTGACACAGCCGCCGTCGGATGGACAGCGCCGCTTGCGCGAGCTCCTCGATGTGCCCGCGCAGCTGGTGCGTGATTTTGTGTGGGCGGATGTGCGCGCGGGGTTGGTGGATCTGCGCGGGTTGGACGCGCCCACGCGCTTTTTGGTGGTGGCGGGTTTTGGGCTGTTGGTTGGAACCGTGCTGGCATTGTTGTTTAATGAGACATGGCGCGAACAATTTGCGCTGGTGCCGCAGCAGAGCGGCGCGGTGGGGCGGGGGACGTTGGCGCCGAATGCGTTATTGCCGGTGACCTTTTTTCTGGTCGCGGTTGCGTGGGCGTATGGGCTGGCGGGCGCGCTGCACACTCACTGGGCTGTGCGGATTGCGGTGAACGCACTCTATATATTGTTTGCGCTGGGCTGGCTGAATACGACCGGGACGCTGGCACAATTTGCCGCGCCGACAACATTCGAGCCAATCGAGTTGCTCGAGTTGGGGATACTGATATTGTCGGTCGCTGCCGTGCCGACAGTTTATCTGGCGCGGGCGCGCCGCGCCAAGAGACAGGCGTGGGAATGGTTGGTGCTGTTTGTTTGCACTGCCGCGTTTTTTGTGCTGATCCAGGCGCGCGGGGTTGCGAACTGGCGTCAGTTTGAAATCCCGTTGATCGTGGGCGTGCTCCAGTCGAACCTTGCATCCTATCAGGGGTTTGTGGCGCCGCTGTTGTTGCTGGCTGGCGTGAACATTGCGCTGTTTGCCAATCAGGCGGCGCGCTGGACGACCGAGATGGCGGATGGACGCTTGTCTCGCAAGGCGTTTGCAGCCGCGCTGGTGATTGCGCTGGGTCTGCGTGTGTGGACAGTGATGAATGAGACGTTGGGGCGCGTGAGCGAGCTGGGGTTTGCGCGTGAAATGGCAGCGGGAGCCGGCGCGGCGGGGCTGTTCCTGATTTTGACTGTCGCGTATCTGGGCGTGACGCGCCTGTCGGCAAGCCGCGCGTTTTCAACGGACACATTGACGCAGCGGGTGCGCGGCATTGCGTTGTGGTTGATCCTGGCTACGGGCGCGATCACCTTGATCGAATTTGTGTTGATCAGCATTGCGCAGGCGACACCTTTTCTGAGAACGTGGGACCCGGTGCGGGCATTTTTGTTTGGCGTGAATGATTTTTTGCTGGCGCAGGTGTTTGATCCATGGAGGATACTGGTGAGCGTGCTGACGTTGGGCGCGGCGTTTTGGCTGGCGCGGCGAGCCGCGCGCGAAGCGGCGCTATATCTGGCGATCACGGCGGGGCTGGCTTTGTGGTATCGAGTGACGGCGCCGGAGGGCTGGTTGGGCGCGCTGAGCGGGGCGAGCGCCGAGCGCATTGATGCGCTGGTGATGCTGCTCCTGGTCGCGCTGGCGCTCTATTGGACAGCGACGCGGTCGCTGACGCGCGAACGGATGGCAGGATTGTTTTTTTTGACGCTGTTGACCGGATTGACGCGGCAAACAGACTTTATTTCCAGCCCGTTCAGTCCGTTTCTGGGATTTGCGGGGATTGGGTTCGTGGCGTTTGGCATTTTGTATGACGCGGTCACGGCAGGCGTCTGGGCGAACGCCGAATCAAAAACTTTTCCGCGCGGGGGACGCATCTTTATATATCTGGGCTATGTGCTGTTGAGCGTAATGATTGTGAACTGGGCGCTGGCATCACATGATCTGAAAAACATCGAGACATTGACGGGGAGCGTCGCCTGGCGCGGGATGGAGCTGTTTGGGCTGCCGTTCTTGTATGCGGTGGGGGTGGTAACGATAAGCAAACTGATCAAGGACGATGCGATGATTCCAAGTGCGGACCCCAAGGACGATGCTGACGGATGACAAACGATGGATGACGAATGACGGACGACGAATGACGGACGACGAATGACGGACGACGAATGACGAACGACGGATTGAACGACTGAATGGGGTGGCTCACGCAGAGACGCGGAGGCGCAGAGAGGAACATGTCTTTTCAAGAGAAATCGCTGTGGGCGGCGACGGCGCCCGAGTTGGAATCGTTTGCAGACCGACCGCTCGCGGAACGGACGGATGTGGTGGTGGTGGGCGGCGGATACACCGGGCTGTCGGCGGCGCTGCGGTTGGCGAAATTGGGCGCGCGGGTGAGTGTCCTGGAACAAGAGACGATTGGCTGGGGCGCCAGCTCGCGGAACGGCGGAATGGTGTTGACGGGGCACAAACACGGTATCGGCGAGATCACACAGGCTCTTGGGGTGACGCGCGCGCGCGAATTGTGGAACGCTTCGCTGGCGGCGCTTGAAACGGTGGCGACGATAGTGCAGGAAGAAGCGATTGATTGCGATTTTGCGCGCAGCGGGCACATGGATGCGGCATACAAGCCAGCTCACGTCAAGGGGCTCGAAGCGACACACGAATTGTTGGAACGGGAATTTGACTACGCGACGCGGCTGGTACCGAGAGCAAGAATGCGCGAAGAGCTGGGCACGGATGTTTATTACGGCGGGCTGGTGGACGAGCGGTCGGCGGGGCTGCATCCGGCGAAATATGTGCGTGGACTGGCAAGCGCGGCGCAGCGCGCAGGCGCGGAATTGCACGATGAGACTGCGGTGATGGAAATCGAAAAAGCGGACGACGGGTTCCGCGTGAAAACGGCGCGGGGAACGATTGTGACGCGGAATGTGATTGCGGCAACGAACGGGTACACGGGACGCGCAACGCCGCAATTGCAAAAGCGCATCATTCCGCTCGGCAGTTATATTATTGCGACTGAACCGCTGGACCCGCAGTTGGCGCGGAAATTGATTCCGAACAATCGGATGATTTTTGATACCAAGAATTTTTTGTATTATTTTCGACGCTCGCCCGACGACCGCATTGTGTTTGGCGGGCGAGCGGCGTTTTTTCCGGCGACGCCCGACACGGTGCGCGAGAGCGCACATATCTTGCGCAAGGGGATGCTGAAGATTTTTCCCGAGGTGACCGCGTATCCGACCGGCTATGCGTGGGGTGGGACGCTGGGGTTCACGTTTGACATGTATCCGCACGCGGGGCAGGCGGACGGGATATATTATGCGATGGGGTATGGAGGGCATGGGGTCGCGTTGGCGACGTATCTGGGTCAGCAGCTGGCGAATCGAATCGCGGGGCAGGCGTGGGACAATCCCTTTGAAGGGATGCCGTTTCCGACAATGCCGCTCTTTTGGGGGAATCCGTGGTTTTTGCCGTTCGCGGCGTTGTATTACCGGTTTTTGGATTGGGTGAGTTAGAGACCGGTCCTTTTGTTTCGGCGTCGAGTGGAAACTGGGGGTACGCGTTGGGTGAGGCACAAGGTTTGTAGGATTGCGCGCCAAAAAATCCAGATTGTTGATGGAAAGAGGGCATGAGGCGAGTGTACGGTGAGAGCAGGGAAAAGTAAATACGTGTATCACGGATGTTTTACGTAGATTTTGCGGATTTTTTACGTATTTCTCACGCAGGATGGGGCGGAGTGCGAGAGAGAATAGGTTTTATCCTGTGTGCCAGGATTCGTGACCGAGAAAAGGTGACGGGAGATTGTGGATTCTGAAGGAATTCTGAATTTTGAAATAGAACGATTGGGCAAGCGGATCAAGCCGCTGGAGGAGCGGAGCAATCGGGTTGCGCTGCTGCGATTGGCGATTGTGGGAGTCGGGATCGGCGCGGCTTTTTTGACCGCGCTGTTGTGGAATGGGACGGCGGCGTGGCTGGTTTTGGGTTTGGCGCTGGTGGTGTTTTTGGGGGTGGTGATTTGGCATCGGCGGTTCGAGCATTGGATCGAGACGCTGACGCTGTGGCGCGCGCTCAAAGAGGACCGACTGATGCGCCTGCAGCTCGATTGGGAAAATTTGTCGCCGCCGCGTCCGATTGACTTGAAAGACAAAGCGCTGGCGTTCGATCTGGATTTGACAGGTCAGCGTTCGGTGCATCAATTGCTCGATACCACGATTTCGCGCAAGGGGACGCAGCTGTTGGCGGAATGGCTGACCGGGTCGCGCCCGGATGTGGCGGCGCTGACGGCGCGTCAGAGGATTGTGCGCGAATTAAAACTGCGCGATCGTTTTCGCGAACGGTTTCGGTTGACATACCGGTTGGCGCTCAGGCGCGAGTTGGAAGGTGAGAATCTGCTAGAGTGGTTAAAAACTGATTTTCCATCGGCGCGCCTGGCGCGGGCGCTGCCCATAGCTGCAATTCTGGTGACGGCAAATCTGGTCTTGTTTGTGTTGTGGCAGTTTTTTTTGTATCCGCCCTGGTTTTTTTTGACGCTCGCGGCGTATATCGCGTTTTATTATTGGAATCAAAAGGCGCTGGAAAACGTGCTTGGCGCAATGGCGCGCGTGAACGCAGAGCTGGACAAGTTTCGCGCGATCGTGCAGTATCTGGAACGCGCGTCGTATCGCAACGCTCCGCACCTGGAAACCCTGTGCGCGTCGTTTTTGAATCGGGCGCCGACGCCTTCCCGCCAGCTGCGCGATACGCAAGTTATCACGGCGGGCGTGGGATTGCGGAATAATCCGCTGCTGGCGGTGCTTTTGAATGTGATTCTGCCGTGGGATTTCTTGTTTGCGTATCTTGCAGACCGACAGCGGACGCGGGTGGCAGCGACACTGCCGGAATGGGTGCGCGTGGCGCAGGAATTGGACGCGCTCATTGCGCTGGCTAATTTTGCGGCGCTGCATCCTGAAGCGACCTTTCCCGAGATTCGGGCTGATGCGACCCCCGTTTTGTCGGCAAGCGAGCTGGGGCATCCGTTGATTCCCGTCAGGGAGCGCGTGACGAACGGTCTCGAGATTGGAACGCTCGGGCAGGTGGATATTTTGACCGGCTCGAACATGGCGGGCAAGAGCACATTTTTAAAGACGGTCGGCGTGAATTTTTGCCTCGCTTATGCGGGCGCGCCCGTTGTCGCAAGCGCCTTTGTCGCGCGTCCGTTCCGCCTGCACGCGTGTATTCGGATCAGCGATTCGATTGTGGATGGGTTTTCGTATTTTTATGCCGAAGTGAAATGTCTGCGCACGCTGCTGGAGGAGCTGCAAGCGGAGCAAGAGCTGCCGCTGTTGTATCTGGTGGACGAGATTTTTCGGGGGACGAACAATCGTGAGCGATTGATCGGGAGCCGCGCGTATATTCAGACCTTGCTGGGCGCGCGAGGTGTGGGTTTGATTGCGACGCACGATCTGGAATTGGCGCATCTCGCCGAAAACAACGCGCTGGCGCGCAACTATCATTTTCGCGACGATGTGAGCAATGGGCGTTTGATTTTCGATTATCGCCTGCGTGAGGGACCTTGTCCCACGACAAACGCGCTCAAGATTATGGAGATGGAAGGGCTGCCGGTTGGAGAGCGGACCGGGCGATGAGGACCGGAGACTGTGTGAGGGCTGAAGAGTGGAGAGCGGAGACTCGCGCAGAGGCGCAGAGAGATTGGGGGGGATTTCAGAAAGGTCCCGTCCAATCAAATTGTTCTAGATTGATGTTTGGCTGTGTGGTAACGAGGGCGGCGATGTAATCCTGGTCGGGGCGAAGGGTTTGAACGTACCACGCGGTCGAGTCGGTCGGGGAATAGATGTTGACGCGGTCGGCGCAGGTGTCGAATCCTTGCAGGGGAAAAGAGACGCCCATGCCAATCGCTTTGATGAATGCTTCTTTGCGCGTCCAAAATTCAAAAAAGCGACCGGGGTCTGCCCGGACAAGCGCGGTCTCGGCGGGGGCGAAAAAGCGGTGAGCGAGCGCGATAACGTCGAAATCGGCGCGCACGCGCTCGATGTCAATGCCGAGAGGCGATGAGGCGACGGCGATGAGCGCAAAGGAATGGGAATGAGCGAGGTTGAATTCGATGCCGGGCGCGTTGACGAGCGAGGGCTTGCCGTAGGCATTGACCCGGAATTCGAGAGCGCGGGGCTGTATCCGGGCATAGCGCGCGAGAATATGGCGGAGCGCGGTGTGGGCGTTGTGAAAGCGGGTGCGGTCGCGTTCGGCAAAAAAGCGAGCGGCGCGGTCGCGTTGGTCCGGAGAGAGGATATCGGATTGGGTCGGCGGCGTGTCGAGGGGGACGCGCCAGATGTGGATTTGGCGAGAAAGCATCAGCAGTGAATCAAGAAATCTGTGCCCAGAGTCGTCGAATGCAGAGTGTACTCGAAAATGCTCCCGGCGGCTATTTGTATGGCAGCATGGGGGAACGAAACGGCGTTCGTTCCTTACTGTTCCAAGGGTATGATGTATACCTGTCTCGGGTTGGTTTGCGGGATGAGAGGAAAAATGCGTTACAATGAGCCGACATGGTTGTAGAGAGGTCCGGATTCAGATATGAACAAACGACAACGCCTTGATGCGGCGATTCACAAAAAGACGGTTGACCGCCCACCGATTGCCTTGTGGCGGCATTTTCCGGGTGATGACCTGGACCCGGTCAAATTTGCGCGCCGGGTGATCGAGTTTCAAAGCGAATATGATTTTGACTTTTGCAAGGTGACGCCTGCCGCCAGCTTTGTGGCGGAGATGTACGGCGGCGTGCTGCAAGATGCGGGCAACCGCGAGGGCACGCGCGTTCATGTGCGGCGCGTGATTAACGATTGGCGCGATTGGAAAAAAATCAGGGCGCTGCCGGACGATGACCCGATCATTTTGCGCGAGTGCGAGGCAGTCCGGCGCATCCGTGAAGGGTTGGGCAAAGAGGTCCCGGTGCTGCAAACGCTTTTCTCGCCGTTGTCGTGTGCGCGCTCGCTGGCGGGAGAGCGTCTGGTGCAGGACTTGCGCGAACACCCCGGTGAGATGATGGAAGCGCTGCACCATCTCGGGACGACGATGGAACGTTTTGCGCACAGGTCTGTCCACGCGGGCGCAGATGCGATCTTTTTTGCGACGCAGGTCGCAAGCAGTGATGTGCTCACTCCCGACGAGTCGCACGCCTATGGGCACAGACACGATGTGACATTGATTCGAGAGGTCTCGGGTTCGATTGATTTTGTTCTGCTGCACATTCACGGCGAAAATATCTATTTCAACGAACTTGCCAAGTATCCCGTGCAGATCATAAACTGGCACGACCGCAAAACTCCGCCGACGCTAAAAGAGGGCAAGGAGTTGTTTCACGGCGCGGTGGCCGGGGGTCTGGAAGAATGGAAGGTCGTCGCCGACGGCACCCCTGCGGAGGTGCAGGCGCAGGTGCAAGACGCGATCCGACAGACCGACGGCATCGGTTTGATTGTGGCGGCGGGATGTGTGATTTCGACGGATACTCCCGACGTCAATATTCGCGCGGCGCGTCGTGCCGTAGAAGCGAATGGGTGAACGTTTTATGAGGTAATTTGCAATGCCCCAGGAAGAACTCGGATATGTAGAGTTGGAATGGACGTGCCAGAATTGCGGGACACGCAATCCGGGGACGCGGAAAAATTGTGTTTCGTGCGGCGCGGCGATGGACGCGAAAACCAAATTCGAACTGCCCGCGCAGCAGGAATTGATCGAGGACGCGGGCAAGTTGTCCGCCGCCGCGGCGGCGCCGGATATCGCATGTCCGTATTGTGGCACGCGCAATCCTTCGACGGCAACCAGCTGCAAGCAGTGCGGTGGCGATCTCAAGGGCGGGCAGGCGCGCGAGGCGGGAGGGGTGTTGGGGGCGTTCGACGCCACCAAACAGCCGGATGTCAAATGCCCGAGCTGCGGCACTCTGAACCCGGCGGGGGCGTTCAAATGCTCCAACTGCGGCGCATCGCTCAAGCGCGCGCCCGAACCGGCGCCGGCAGCGCAGACGAGCGTCCCCACGCGGGGCATCAGCCCGCTGATGATCGCGGGGATTGTGGCAGTTTTGCTGCTGTGCGCCGCCGGAGCGTATTTTCTTTTTTTCCGCACGTCGGATACGGTTGGCACGGTGGCGGGCACGAGCTGGCAGCGCACGATTGCGATCATGGCTTTGACCCCTGTGCGCGGCGCCGATTGGCAAGACCGTATTCCGACGGACGCCACGGTGCTGGGGTGTGAGCTCAAGCCGAGACGAATGTCTCAGGTTGAAGAGCCCAATTCGGTCAAGGTGTGCGGCACGCCGTATGTGTTGGACCAGGGGACCGGGGCGGGCAAAGTCGTGCAAGACTGCCAGTATCAGGTGTCGGAAGAATATTGTTCGTTTACGCGTATGCAGTGGACTGTGATTAACACGGTCGCCGCGCGCGGCACTGATCTACAGCCCAACTGGCCCCTCTATTCTCTTGCAACAGGGGAACGCGAAGGCAATCGCGCCGAAGAGTATCGCGTCATTTTTGACGGCGGAGGGCAGCAGTATACCTACACGCCAAACACTGTGAATGAATATACGCAGTTCCGACCCGGTTCGCGCTGGCTATTAAAAGTGAATGGGCTGGGGAACATTATCGAGACGACGCCCGCGCAATGAGACGCGGGAAAAGGAGCTAGCTCTGCATCCCAAAGTAAATCCTCTTGCAAGTTGGTTCGTTGGCATAGTAGTTGTGATTGGTTTGCCGGTCTTGCTCAATGCGGCTTTGCCTGTTCAAGCGGCAACTCTGCCCACCGGTTTTTCCGAGACCCGGGTTGTGCAGGGGCTGACGTTGCCGACGGCGTTTGCGTTTGCGCCGGATGGACGCATTTTTGTCGCCGAACAGCGGGGACCGGTGCGTGTTGTAAAGGGGGGGGCGCTTTTACCCACCCCGTTTACGACGCTCACGGTGGACAGTACTGCCGAACGCGGACTGGTTGGAATTGCGCTCCACCCCGATTTTCCAACGACGCCGTATGTGTATGTGTATTACACGGTCCCCGGCGATCCCGCGCACAATCGCATCAGTCGTTTCACGGCGAACGGGGATGTGGCTGCTCCGAACAGCGAAGAAATCCTGGTTGACCTGGACGACCTGGGCAGCCCGCTCATCCACAACGGCGGGGCGATCCATTTTGGACCGGATGGCAATTTGTATGTGGGGGTTGGGGACGCCGGCAATTCGCAAAACGCGCAAGCGTTGACGAAACGTCTGGGGAAAATTCTGCGGTATGACCCGAACGGCGGCATCCCTGACACCAACCCCTTTTATGACGGCGCCGGTCCGAACGCCGATGCGATTTGGGCGTATGGGTTGCGCAACCCATTCACGTTTGCGTTTCAGCCCGATACGGGACGGGTCTTTATCAATGATGTGGAGTGGGGCGGACCGGAAGAGATCAACGATGGGGTTGCGGGCGCTAATTATGGCTGGCCCATGTGCGAAGGACCCTGCGCCTCTCCCGACCCCGATTTGAGCGACCCAATCTTTTCGTATCCTCACGGACCTTTGAGTGGTAATGGGTGCGCGATTGTCGGGGGTGCGTTTTACAATCCGCCGTTTCAACAGTTTCCTCACGAATATCGCGGCGGTTATTTTTTTGGCGACTTGTGCGGGAATTGGATTCGCCGTTATGATCCGGGCAGTGACAGTGTCTTTGAATTTGCGTCAGGCATTCCTGCGCCGGTGGATTTGCATGTCAGCCCGGATGGGTCGTTGTATTATCTTGCGCGGGGCAGCGGTCAGATTTGGCGCGTGACGTATGACAACCCGCCCGGAAGCACTCCCACGCCCACGATCACGCCGACCGCGTCGCAAACGCCGACGATCACTCAAACCCCGACCATCACTCAAACGCCGACGATTACGCCCACGTTTACACCGACGACATGCCCGGTCTCGAAACCCACAGGATTGAAACCGGTGGAGGGGGCTGTCTCGAAAAACGCGCGCGTTCGACTCAAATGGGGATACGATGTGTGCGTAGAGTTTTATCGTATCAAGCTGCAAAAGCAGGACGGCAGCGCGCGGCAGAACCTCAAACTGACGGCGTTGAAATACCGCACGGACGCGCTCGAACCCGGCGGGCTGTATCAATACCGGATCATTGCGTGCAGCACATTTGATTGCGAAAGGAGCAAATGGATTCGCTTTGCTGTCTCGGCGACGCCCAAGACAGCGACGCCTACGACTGTTGCAACATCGAATTTGATAGCGACTCTTGCGCCGGCGCCGTGAGAGGTGAGAGAGAGGTCTTGAAGATGCGTGTTACCCACCGCGCGGCCTTCTTTGTTCTTTTGGTCTTGATAGCTATTACGGCGCTTGTGTTGTCAAGCCCGGCTCTGCCGGTTCAAGCTGCAACCTTGCCGGCGGGGTTTAGCGAGCAGATGATTGCGTCAGGGCTGGCAGACCCGACGGCTTTTGCCTTTGCGCCGGATGGACGCATTTTTGTGACCCAGCAGAGCGGAGCTGTGCGGGTGGTGGAGGGCAACACGCTGCTGGCGACGCCGTTCACCTCTCTTGCGGTGGATGCTAACGGCGAGCGCGGTCTGCTGGGGATTGCGCTGCATCCCGATTTTCCAACGACCGCGTATGTTTATGTGTACTATACAGTCCCCGGCGATCCGGCTCACAACCGCATCAGTCGTTTTCTGGCGAACGGGAATGTCGCTGCGGGAGGCGAGGAAATTCTGGTGGACCTCGAAGATTTGAGCAGCGCCGAGAACCACAACGGCGGGGCGATCCATTTTGGCGCGGATGGTTTTTTGTACGCGGGTGTGGGTGACAATGCGAACCCGAACAACGCCGAGACTCTGACAAACCTGCTCGGCAAAATCTTGCGGTATGACGAAAATGGGAATGTTCCGACCGATAACCCGTTCTATGACGACGCGGGTCCGAATGCCGATGCGATTTGGGCGTATGGTTTGCGCAACCCGTATACGTTTGCGTTTCAACCCGGGACGGGACGGATGTTTATCAACGATGTGGGGGGCGGGTTGTGGGAAGAAATCAACGATGGGATTGCGGGCTCCAATTATGGCTGGAACACGTGCGAGGGCGTGTGCAATCCGCCGAACGCGAATTTTCGTGACCCGCTGCACGCATACCCGCATGGACCGGGAAATTCGCTCGGCTGCGCCATCGTCGGCGGCGCGTTCTATAACCCCACGACGCAGCAGTTTCCCGGCGAGTATGTTGGCGACTATTTTTTTGCGGACTTGTGCAGCGGCTGGATTCGCCGCTACGATGCTGTCGCGGACAGCGAGACTCCGTTTGCAAGCGGGCTTTCGGTTCCGGTAGATTTGCACGTGAGTTCTGACGGCGCGTTGTATTATCTTGCGCGCGGCGGTGGTGAGATTTGGCGTGTGACGCATAATTCGCCGTTGACCGAGACACCGACGCCGACGATAACAGATACCCCGACGATAACAGACACCCCGACGATAACAGACACACCGACAATAACAGATACGCCGACGATAACAGATACCCCGACAACGTCGCCGACGCCAACAGATACGCCGACGGTAACAGATACCCCGACGGCGTCGCCGACGTCAACACTCACAGAGACGCCCACGGAAACTCCCATACCTACCAATACCGCGACGGCGACCGAAACTCTGACGCCGACCGTCACGCGGACACCGTGTGCGCCGGGAAGACCGCTGCTGCTCAAGCCCTCTGAGGATACGATGACGAACAAGGCAAGAGTACGGTTGGATTGGACCGATGAACCGTGCGCTGATTTTTATCGGGTGAAAATACAGAAACAGGATGGCAGCGGCGGGCAGGTTGTGCTTGTGACTGCGTCCAAATTCCGAACACAAGCGCTTGAAGCCGGCGGGCAGTATCAATACCGCGTCGCGGCGTGCAGCTCGGTGCGCTGTGAACGGACGAAATGGCGCAAATTCGAGATCTCTGCGATCCCGAAACCGTGACAAGCAAGCGAGGACGAAAATATTTTTTCTAGCAGGTTGTCGGAGAGACCTCAATTGTAACTATGGACGCGCGTCGTAGCATCTCAAAAATAGTTATAGTTTGATTTCACTCCGACAACCTGCTAGTAGTGCAACAGCATGAGATTGCGGGGTTGAGCGTCGAGTTTTGTAACTCGCGTGCCATCACTTGACCCGGCAATTTCACCATGTTGTTGCACCAAGTCCTCTTTGTTTTCGCTATAATAGACTCTGCATCGTCATCATGTCTGCCTCTCCATCCCCTTTTGCCTCGGCGGCTATTCCCGAGAGTTTTGTGCGCGTCGAATCCAAACTCGACGGCATTACAGTGTATGCGCCCGCGCCGCGCGCGGACCAGGCTGACAATGCCCGGAATTTCAAATGTCCGAACTGCGGCGCGACCACCGCGTTTGACCCGCGGGCGGGGAGCGTCACCTGCTCCAACTGCGGATCGGTCTATGCGCTGAACACCCGACAGGTTGGGCGGAACGCAAACGAACTGGAATTTACGCTCGATACGCTCAACAGCACGCCGCGCGGGTGGGGTTCCACGCGGCGCGATCTGGTCTGTGAAAAATGCGGCGCAACGACATCGGTCGCGCCGACCGAACTGGCGACGACGTGCCCGTTTTGCGGATCGAACCATGTGGCGGCGCGCACCGCCGTCCCCGATGCGTTTCGCCCGCGCTATCTCATTCCATTCAAAATCGAACGCGCCCAATGTGTGACGCTGGCGCGCGAGTGGCTCGAGCGCGGTTGGATGTATCCGCGCGACCTGGTCCGGGCGGCGTATGGGGCGCAATTTACGGGTATCTATTTGTCATTCTGGACGTTTCGGGCGCGAGTGAGCGGGCGCTGGCGCGCCGAGGTGGGGACCGAACGCAGCGAGCAGTATTTTGATATGGGCTCGAAAACGTTCAAGCGGCGACAGGTCATTGATTGGCGATGGCGGGAGGGCGATGTGGTTGTGCCCTTTGAGAATCAACTGGCAACGGCGACCACGCGCATCGCGCCGCGTTTGCTGCGGCGGCTGGAACCCTACGATCTGGAGGAGCTTGTCACGTATGATCCCGGGTATCTCGCGGGCTGGCGGGCGCAGAGCTATGAAATTGGGCTGGAACAGGCGTGGGATGCCGCGCGCATCGAGATGCGCGAGAAAACGCGCGGCGCGGCATTCGCGCAGATCGAATCGCCGCATGTGCGTAATTTTTCGCTCAACGCGCTGTTTGACGATGAAGCGTGGCGGCTGTTGCTGCTGCCGGTTTTTATTGCCGCGTATCAATTTCAAGACAAGACCTATCAGTTGGTCATAAACGGGCAAACGGGCAAGGTGGCGGGTGACAAACCTGTGGCATGGCTCAAGGTGTGGGCGTTTGTCGCCGCGCTCGTCGTCCCGGGTCTGGCGCTGGCGGGGATCGGACTGCTGCTGGCGCGTTCGGGTTCCGGCTGGCTTTTTGTGGTGGGCGGTTTGATTTTTATCGTCGGAGCTGCGATTGCAGTTGTGTTGGTTCAGCGCGCGATGCAAGCAGGCGAAGCATGAGCGGGACCGCATGGGGTCTGGAATTGCACGCGGCGCAGTGCGCCAACTGTCGGTCCGAATTTCTGGTTGCCCCGAACGCAGGCGCGCCGCTTTGCCCCGGATGTCTGGCAGCGCGACTCGAACCGATCCCCGCGCTCGAACATACAGAGCCGCCCGAACTGATCTTGCCGTTTTCGGTCGCCGATGCGACGCTGGATGCGAATTTGGAGCGCTGGCGGCGCGATATTCCTTTTAAACCCGCGTCGCTTGAGCTTGCTGCGCTGCGCAAACAATTGATGCCGGTCTATGTGCCGATGTATCTCGCAGATGCGAGTGTGTGGGGCACATGGGACGCGCAAATGGGATATGACTATTTGGTGGCGAGCAGCGAGGAACGTTACAGCAACGGTCAATGGGTGTCACAACGGATAAACGAAACGCGGACGCGTTGGGAACCGCGGGCGGGGGAGATTTCACGCCAGTATGAAAATATTCCCGCGCCCGCGTTCGAAAACCACGCCGCGTTGATGGCGGCGCTGGGCGACAGCAATGTTTTTCCATACGACACGTCGCGCGCCGTGCCCTATTCCGGCGAGGTCCTCAAGAACGCGCTGGTCCGCGCATCCGAAATCGAAAATGCGGCGGCGTGGAACATTGCGCGTCTCGAATTGGAACGGCGCGCGGCAAACGACTGTCGCGCGGCAGCCGGCGCGCAGCGTCAGGAAAAATTCTCTTGGCGCGCCGCGTTTGGCGAACCGCATTGGACTCTTATGCTGCTGCCCACCTATGTCACGAGTTACAGCGACGACGACAACAATCGGCTGCCGGTGCGGATCAACGGTCAGACGGGGCACGTAAGCGGGTTGAAACGGGCGTCCATGAAAAAGGCGCAGAGCTGGTCGCTGGGGCTGGGGGCAGTGGCGCTTTTGGCATTTCTGCTGACCGTTCTGATAGCGCTGGGGCTGATTTTGACGCGACAGGCGCTCAACGCGGCGGGGATTTTGTTGGTTGCCACTTTGCTGTTGACGCTTGCCGCGCCCGTGCCCATGATCGTGGCATGGCAATACAATCGGGTTAATGTATCCGCAAAGGGGACTATGCTATAATCCATCCAGAGCGTTGTTTGGATTCGTCGGGGATTCCTCAAGTGGCGATAACTCCCCAAGCGCACGCGCTTGCCCTCACCGGTCGCCAATTTTCGCGCCGCCACGCGCAGGGACGGAGAAAATTCTTTTGGCGATAATCACACTTTACAGCACGGCATCAAAACGAATACAAGGAGAACGGAAACTCTGTCACAGGGAACGCGTATTATAGTGTTCGCGTTGACGTGATTTGCCGCAAAACGATTATGATTATCGGAGTGGACCATATCCTGATTGTTGTCGAGGACCTCGAACTTGCCAGCGAGGTGTATCAAAAGCTGGGGTTTCAAGTGTTACCGGGCGGGCGGCACCCCAAAATGGGCACGCAGAATGCGCTGGCGCCGCTGGCGGATGGCACGTATCTGGAGTTGATCGGTTTCTTTGACATGGCGCTGGCGGAAACGGCGGTGCCGCATCTGGTGCGGGCTCTGCACAGCTCGAATCGTCTCGGCGGGTTTGTGCTCGAAACGAATGATATTGACGCCGATGTGGCTGCGATTCGCAATCGCGGTTTGGAAATCGGCGACCCGTCTGACGGAGAACGTCTGCGTCCCGATGGGCAGCGCGTCGCATGGCGCAGCGCGCACCCTGCCGACCCGTGGATGCCCTTTTTGATTCAGGATGTGACGCCGCGCGAATTGCGGATCGGTTTGCCCACCTTTGGGGTGGGACAGACCCTGCATCTCAACGACGTCAACGTCGGGGTAGTGGACGCGGCGACGGCACAGGCGGAATATCAGAAACTGCTGGGGATTGACGGCGAAGAGGGTTGGTTCGAGTTGTACCGCGGCGCCATTATTCTCAAGGATGTGGATACCGCGCGGCTTTTGCAGATTGTGCTCGAAGCGGACAACCCGCTCGAAGTGATCAACGCATGGCAGGGTGGTGAGGTGCTGTATGATCAACAGATCATTGGCGGCATGGGCATCACGCTCCAACCGCTCGAGACATTGGGCGCGCCCATGGCGGTGACCGGGCGGGTCAGTTGAACATGGAACTGGGCACGCTGATTCAGGCGGCGCGCGGCAATCTGCCCGCGGACCTCTTGCTCAAAAATGGGCGAGTGGTCAATGTGTTTACGGGCGAGATCGAAGAAATTTCTGTCGCGATTTCCGGATCGAGCATTGTGGGGTTGGGCGACTATGATGCCGTCAAAGTGACAGACCTGAACGGCGCGTATGTGTGTCCGGGATTTATTGACGCGCATGTGCACATCGAAAGCGCGCTCGTTCCGCCCTATGAATTTGCGCGCGCCGTTGTGCCGCACGGCGTGACTACCGTGGTGATTGACCCCCACGAGATTGCGAATGTGCTGGGCAGCGCGGGCATACGGTATATGCTTGACGCCTCCAAGTATACGCCGTTTAGCGTGTATGTGATGGCGTCCTCGTGCGTTCCGGCGACGCATCTCGAGACGAGCGGCGCGGGTCTGCGCTGGAGCGATTTGATCGAATTCAAGAATGACCCATGGGTCTTGGGGCTTGCCGAGGTGATGAACTATCCGGGAGTGATAAACGGCGACCCGGAGGTATTGGACAAGCTGCGCGCCTTTGCGGACAAGCGCATAGACGGACACTGCCCGGGGCTGGCGGGGCGCGACCTGGAAGCGTATGTGGCGGCGGGGATTGCAAGCGACCACGAATGCACGACTGTGGACGAAGCGAACGAGAAATTGCGGCGTGGAATGTATGTGATGATCCGCGAGGCGTCAAACGCGCACAACCTTTTGACCCTCCTCCCCATCATTAACGAACGCACCTCACGCCGCGTTTTGTTTTGCACCGATGACCGCCTCCCCGATGACCTGATGGACAAGGGGAGCATTGATTATATTGTCCGCACAGCCATCCGGCACGGGCTTGACCCCATAACCGCCATCACCATTGCCACGCTGAACGCCGCCGAGTATTTTGGATTGAATGATCGCGGCGCGATTGCGCCGGGAAAACGCGCCGACTTGTGTGTATTTAACAACTTTGAGGAAATGAAAATCGAGCGCGTTTATTTTGGCGGCAAACGCGTGGTGTATCGCGGCAAGTTGGAACCGGACGACCATGAACGTTCGCGCCCACCCATCAAGAATACGATGAATGTGGACTGGTCGCGCGTGGATTTGCGTGTCCCTGCCAGACCGGGGGCGACGACCATGCGTGTCATCGGCTTGGTGCCCGGACAGCTGGTGACACATGAAGAATTTGACCGCGCGTTGATTCAAAACGACCAGATTGTCGCCGACCCGTCGCGCGATATTTTGAAAATGGCGGTCATCGAACGCCATCATGCGACGGGAAACGTGGGGCTGGGGTTTGTGCGCGGATTCAAGCTCAAGAGCGGCGCCATCGGTTCGTCTGTGGGTCACGACTCGCACAATATTTTGGTCGTGGGCACGAATGACGACGACATGCTGAGCGCGGCGCGGGCGATTGCCTCGATGCAGGGCGGTTTTGTGGCGGTCAACAACGGGCAGATTCTGGGGCGTGTGCCGCTGCCGATTGCGGGCTTGATGAGTGAGCAGCCGATCGAACGTGTACGCGCCGAACTCGATCATCTCAATCAAGCGACACGCAAACTGGGGTGCGATCTGGAAACGCCCTTTATGGCGCTCTCTTTTCTCGCGCTCCCCGTGATTCCCGATTTGAAATTGACCGACCGCGGACCGGTAGATGTTAGAAAATTTGATTTTGTAGATGTTCTCGCCGATTATTCCAACTAGCTTGAATGAGCTGACAAACTCTGTCTTGACAACTCGGAGGAAAACGCGAATCTGCACGAATTTGGGCTAATTTTGATTTTTATTCGTCGTTACGCAAAGCGTAACAATGATTCGTGCCAATACGAATTTGCGCGAATTTTATTTTGTCCCAAGCATTTTGTGGAGATTCGTGCCAAGCCGCAGTTTGGCGAACGATTCGCGCCGATTCGCGTTCCGGGAACTGGCACTGGTTTCCATTTCGGCAAGCAAGTTATACTTGTACGAACCCTAAGGAACGAACGCCGTTTCGTTCCCTGCCCGGCCCGCTGCGGCGAGCGTGCCCTACTTAAATAGGACGCACACCGAACTATCGCGTTATACAAGGAGGTGACGCGTCAACTCGAACGTCGCGCGCGTTCACACAGCGACACCGATCTACCATTTTTTAGGAGGAGGAGACAAAATGTTTCGCAACAAACTGTTTGTAATGACGGCGCTTGCAGTTATCGTTTTGGCGATGCTCGCCGCGTGCGCCGCTCCCGTCGCCGTTCCACCCACATCCGCGCCGCCGACCGCGGCTGCACAAGCAACGGCAGCTCCCGCCGCTACGGCTGACACCGGCAGCGCGGCATTCCAGATTCCTGAAATCGAAGCGGGCAAATACAATGTGGCGTTTGTTTACATCGGACCCCATGATGACGCGGGCTATTCGCAAGCGCATGACCTGGGTCGCCTCTATGTCGAAGAGCATATGCCCGACGTTCACACGGCATACGTGGAATTGGTGCCTGAGGGCGCGGAAGCAGAGCAGGTGATTCGCTCGCTGGCGCGCAAAGGATTCGACGCGATCATTGCCACTTCGTTCGGCTATATGGACCCGATGGCGACCGTCGCCGAAGAATTTCCGGACATTAATTTCCTGCATGTTTCCGGTTTCAAATCCAACGGCAAGAATTTTGGCAATATGTTTGGCGGGATGGAAACCATCAAGCATATGGCGGGCATGATCGCCGGCGCGCGCGCCAAAGCCGATGGAACAAACCAGGTGGGTTATATCGCCACTTTTGCGATTCCCGAAGAATTCCGTCTCGGCAATGCCTTTGCGTTGGGCGTACAAAAGACCTGTCCCGAATGCAAAATGGATGTGCGCTTTATCAATACCTGGCACGACCCGATCAAAGAAAAGGATGCCGCCTCGTCATTGTTTGATGCCGGCGCGCAAGTGGTCATGACCGGCGCGGATACGCCCGCGAATGCCGAAGCTGCCAAAGACCTCGGCAAATGGGCGATCACGTATGACTATATCGGCAACTGCAAACTGGAATCGTGCCTGACGACCATGTACTGGAACTGGGGTCCGATTTATGCCGCAGACATTCAGAAAATGAAAGACGGCACATGGGTCGGCGGTTCCGAATATTTTGATGTCAAGGACGGCGGTCTGGGGCTGTTTGGTTTTATGGAAGGGCAAACTCCGCAGGCGGGTGTGCCCGAGGACGTGATTCCGCTTGTCAAGCAAACGCTTCAGGATGCGCTGGACGGAAAATTCGACCGCTTTAGCGTTTTTAGCGGACCGATCAAAGACAACAAGGGCAACACGGTCATCCCCGCAGGTGAAAAATGGAATCAGTGCGATGTAGACCAGTTTGCTCCACCGGCGCAGCCGGAGAACCCTGATTGTCCGGCGAAGTACGGCAACTATTGGTGGAACGAGAACGTCATCGCCGAATTGCCGAAATTGCAGTAACAGCTTGGACGCGCAACAACACGAGACCGCAGATTCGAGTATCGGACTGTATCTCTCGTGTCCGGCACATGGCTTGACGCCTTGATCGTGTTGTTGCGCGAATAGGGGCGGGGCACAAGGCGAACCTGCCGAAACCCGCCCCTATACCACCTCCATGTCCGAAGCCACTCCCGTCCTGCAAGCTCGCCAAATCGTCAAGCGTTTTCCGGGGACGCTTGCGAATGACCATGTTGATTTTGAACTGCGTCGCGGCGAAATTCACGCGCTGTTGGGCGAGAATGGCGCAGGCAAATCCACCCTCACCAACATTTTTGCGGGTCTCTACCGCGCCGACGAAGGCGAAATTTTTGTCAATGGGACGCGCACCGAAATTGGCTCCCCGCGTGCCGCCATTCAATTGGGCATTGGCATGATCTATCAGCATTTTATGCTGGTGCCTTCGCAGACAGTCACAGAAAATATAATTCTTGGGTTGGACGAACCGCGTTTCTTGTTGAACTTGCCGCAGGCAGAAAAACGCGTCGCCGAATTGTCAAAACAATTCTCGTTACAAGTTGATCCGCGCGCCTATATCTGGCAGTTGTCGGTGGGCGAACAGCAGCGAGTCGAAATCTGGAAAATGCTGTATCGCGGCGCCCAGATTTTGATTCTGGACGAGCCGACCGCCGTGCTCACGCCGATCGAAGCGCGCGAATTGTTTGCCACGCTCCACAGCATGAGCGCGCAGGGACGCTCGATCATTTTTATCAGCCATCATCTCGACGAAATCCTTGAAATTGCCGACCGCGTGACGGTGATGCAAAAAGGCAAGGTGACGGCGGCGGGGCTTGCCGCCAAAGGGATGTCGAAAAATGACCTGGCGCGGCTGATGGTCGGGCGCGAGATTGTGTTTGCGCTCGACAAAGCCAGGATGGATCCGGGCGAGGCGCGGCTCAAAATGGAAAACGTGCGCGCCCTAAACGACCGCGGGCTGCCCGCGCTGCAGAATTTTTCGCTCGAGGTGCGCGCCAACGAGATTTTGGGCATTGCGGGCGTGGCGGGGAACGGACAGCGCGAGCTGTCGCAAGTGATTACAGGACTGCGTCCCGTCGTCAGTGGGCGGATTCATCTGGGAGCGTATGACTTGACCGATCGCTCACCGGGACACATCTTTGACATCGGAGTCGGGCATGTCCCGGAAGACCGGCTCGGCACGGGTCTGGCATCGGGTTTGAGCGTGATGAACAATTTGATCCTGCGGCGTTACAAACAGGAACCGATTGCGCGGGGGATTGCGATCAATTGGGGCGCCGCGAACAGGATCAGCCGCACCCTGATCGAGCGCTTTGATATTGCGACGCCCGGCGTTCATACACGCGTCGGCGCGCTTTCGGGAGGCAACACGCAAAAGGTGATCCTCGCGCGCGAAATCTCTACGCGTCCCGACCTGCTGGTTGCCGTGCATCCGACGCGCGGGTTGGATGTGGGCGCGACCGAAGCGGTGCATAAACTGCTGTTGGAACAGCGCGAGCAGGGCGCTGCCATTCTTTTGATTTCAGAAGACCTGGATGAGCTGCTGGCGATCTCGGACCGCATCGCCGTCATTTTTGATGGGCGGATTGTCGGCGAAATGCCTGCCGAAAACGCGGATATGGAAAAGATCGGTTTGATGATGGCGGGAACCAAAGTAGACTCCTGACCCTATCCTACTATGCCGCCTGTCTCACGCCCCCTCAAAAAGGATGGCATCGTGATGTTTTTGAACTAGAACGATCACGACCCACCACACCTACATGCAAGTACCAGAATGATTTTAGCAGTTATCGGATTGAAATCAAGAAATATTTCTCTTGCACAATCACGGCGGCGTTTTTACTGGGCTCAAAAACAATGATCGGTTCAAGCGCGTCATCGGCAATTACGCCTTAATTTGGTTGAATCCGGAAACAAATGCGTATGATGAAGGGGCGATTGAGCTTGCGCCCGAATGTGTGCGGTTTTTTAGCGTCGAGTATGGCAAAAAAATTAAAGCGGCGAATGGGAATGGGCACACCCAATGAATTTTCGGTCTCGTCTTTGTAACCACGACCGCCTTTTAGGCATCTTGCTCACGATGCCCCTTCCCGCGCTCGCGGAAATATGCGCGGACGCCGGATTCGATTGGCTTTTTTTGGATATGGAGCACGGCTCGCTCGAACTGCGCGATGTCGAGCGCATCGCGCAGACAGTGAATGACCGCTGCCCTTGCGTGGTGCGCGTGCCAATCAACGACCGCATGTGGATTGGCAAGGTGCTGGATTTGGGTGTGTCGGGGGTGATTATTCCGCAAATCCGAAATGCTGCCGAGGCGGGGGCTGCGGTCCACGCTGCCAAGTATCCGCCGCGCGGCGGGCGCGGGATTGGGGTAGGCCGAGCTGCCCGGTATGGCGCAAACCTTGCCCGTTATCTAGAGAATGCCGATGAGGAGATTGCGCTGATTGCCCAAATCGAGCACAAGGATGCGGTCGCGAATGTGGAGGCGATAGCCGGGGTCGAGGGCGTTGATGCGCTCATGATTGGTCCCGGTGATCTGTCTGCCAGTTATGGCAAACCCGGACGGTCCGATGATGCCGAGGTACAGTCCGCCATCACCCGGGTACGTGAGTTTGCCCAGTCCAAAAAAATACCAATCAGTTTGTTCAGTCCCGATGTTGACGGCGCGCGGCGGGCGTTTGCCGAGGGATATACGCTGGTGCCTGTGGCGACCGATGGGCTGCTGTTTGTGCGCGCGGCGTCGGACATGGTCAAGACGATACTCTCTTGAGGAGCAATCAATGGCGGCTGTTGAACTGGTAAAACGTGAACGCAACACCAAGCGCTTTACGGCGGGACAAACCATCTTTGCCGAGGGCGACAGCGACGACAGGTTTTTTTATGTGGTGGAGACGGGGCAGGTCGAAATCGCCAATCACAAAAGATTTCTCGAAGTGGTGGGGCCCGGCGGTTTTTTTGGCGAGATGGGGTTGATCAGCAAAAAACCGCGCAGCGCGACCGCGACGGCAAAAAGCGATTGTGTCCTCATTCAAGTCAACGAGGGCGATTTTTACTTTTTGATTCAGCACGCCCCCTTTTTTGCTCTCGAAATGATGCAGGTGTTGGCGGAACGCGTCCGCCGCAATGCGGATGTCTGAGAGGTGTGGTGTGACGACAAGGACCGGAAAAAATGCTCAAGGGTAAAATCGCGCTCGTAACCGGCTCGACACGCGGCATCGGTCTGGGCATCGCCCGCGCGCTTGCGGCACAGGGCGCAAATATCGTTTTGAACGGATTTGGGGAACGGCGCGAAATCGAACAAATTGAAAACGAACTCGAAAAGGCATACAACGTGCGTGTGATGCACCATCCCGCCGATTTACAGTCGCCCGACGAAATCTACGAGATGGTGGAATGGACGCGCGCGCAGCTGGGTCCTGTCGAGATTCTCGTGAATAATGCGGGGATTCAGTATGTTGCCCCCGTGGACGAGCTGCCGCGCGACAGGTGGGATGCTATCATCGCAATCAACCTTTCGGCGGCGTTTCACGCGATCCATGATGCGCTGCCGTTGATGAAACGCAAGGGGTGGGGGCGCATCGTCAATATTGCATCAACGCACGGGCTGGTGGGCTCGATCAACAAATCGGCGTATGTTGCTGCCAAACATGGTTTGGTGGGTTTGACCAAAGTGGTTGCGCTCGAAACGGCAGGCACGGGGATCACCGTCAATGCGGTCTGTCCCGGCTGGGTGCGGACGAGTCTGGTCGAGAAACAGATCGAGGACCGCGCCGCGCAATCGGGTGTGGAGATTGCGACCGCCGCCCGGGGGCTGTTGATTGAAAAGCAGCCGTCACAGCAATTTGTGAGCATCGAACAGGTCGCCCAGCTGGTTGTGTTTCTCTGCTCGGAGGCGGCAAATCAAATGACCGGTGCGGCGATCACCATGGATGGGGGTTGGACCGCGCAATAGACGGCGACAAGAGGTCAGGCGTTGTCCAAAAATTTATGAAAGATCAAAACACCTTGAACGCAGATGATATCCGTGTTTTCAGCGGGGGCTCGAACAATGCGCTGGCGTCAGATATTGCGAATTGTATGGGCGTGCCGTTGAGCGAAACCAAAATCAGGCGCTTTACCAATGACAACCTGCATATCCAGTTGTGCCGGAGCGTCCGTTCGCGCAACGTTTATATCATCCAATCGCTCACGCCGCCCGTTAACGATCATTTGATGGAATTGTTGATGATGCTCGATATTGCGCGTTCCGCGTCGGCGCGGGAGGTGCATGCGGTGATTCCGTATTTTTCCTTTGCGCGTTCGGACAAAAAAGACGCGCCGCGCATTTCGATCACGGCGCGCTTGATCGCCGACTTGCTCGTGACGGCGGGCGCGACACATGTGTTGACCATGATGCTGCATTCGCCGCAAGTGCACGGCTTTTTCAGCGTTCCGACCGACCCGCTCACCAGCCGCCCGGTCTTTCAAGAGTATTTTGCGAGGCAGGACCTGTCAGACACGATTGTGATCGCTCCGGATATTGGCAGCGCCAAATCGGCGGCGCGCTTTGCCAAAGACCTGGGCGGTTTGCCGGTTGCGGCGGGCAACAAGGAACGGATTTCAGATACCGAAGTCGTCATTAGCGGCATTATTGGCAGTCAACTGCAGGGCGTCAAGCGCGCGCTCATCTATGATGACGAAATTGCGACCGGCAGTTCGATGGCGGAGGTGTCGAGGATTTTGGTGCGCGAGGGGATTCAGGAAATTCAACTCGTCTGTACCCACGGGCTTTTTACCGGCAATGCGCTGGAACGGTTGGGCGCGATGCCCGAAATTACGGGGATTGTTACGACGGACACGATCTATCAGCCGCCCAGCAAACATCACCCCAAGCTGCATATCGTTTCGGTCGCGCATGTGTTTGCCGATGCGATCCGCAAAAACTTTTTTGGCGAGTCCATCAGCGATTTGTTTGTGTATGGGCACGGTGGGGTATGATGAAAGCGGCGCTCGTCGAAAAATATCGCGTGACGGAAAAACTCGACGCCCTGCGCGCGTCCGAGTATGCGCGCCTCGACGCGCAGCGACATACATATCTGGATTATACGGGCGGGGGACTGTATGCCGACTCGCAATTGCGCGCGCATATGGAGCTGTTGCGCGCCCACGTCTTTGGCAATCCCCATTCGTCCAACCCGACCTCGCAAGCCATGACCGATCTGGTCGAAGGGACGCGGGCGGCGATCCTGAAATTTTTTAACGCCGATCCCGCCGAGTATGCCGCGATCTTTACCCAGAATGCGAGCGGCGCGCTCAAACTGGTTGGCGAGTCCTATCCGTTTGCGCCGCAGAGCCGCTATGTGTTGACGTTTGACAATCACAATTCGGTCAACGGCATCCGCGAATTTGCGCGCGCCAAAGGCGCGCAAGTCACCTATGTGCCCGTGATTCTTCCCGATATGCGTGTGGACGCCGAGACGCTGCGCAACGAGCTGGAAAGACCCGGTCCGAAGGGCAATAATCTCCTGGCGTATCCCGCCCAATCCAACTTTTCGGGCGTGCAGCACCCGTTGGAATTTATCGAGTGGGCGCACCAACGCGGCTGGGATGTCTTGCTCGACGCAGCGGCGTTCACGCCGACGAATCCTCTGGATTTGTCGCGTCACAAACCGGATTTTGTGACGCAATCGTTCTACAAGGTCTTTGGTTATCCCACGGGTGTGGGTGCGCTGATCGCGAAACGCGAAATTCTGAAAAAACTTGGGCGACCCTGGTTTGCGGGGGGAACGATCACGGTGGCATCGGTGCAGGGTGACAAGTATTATATGAGCGAGGGCGAAGCGGCGTTCGAGGATGGGACACTCAATTACCTGTCTATTCCCGCCGTTGGCATCGGGTTGGAGCACATTCAGGCGATAGGGCACGCGCTCATTCATGAACGTGTACAGGCGCTGACCGCCCATATGCTGGACGGATTGAATGAGCTCAAACATCCGAATGGGGCGACCCTCGTCCGCATCTATGGACCCACCGATACAGAAATGCGCGGCGGGACAATCACGATGAATTTTTACGATGCCGACGGGCGCGCCATGGACCACCGCGAAATTGAGCGGCGCGCCAATAGGCAGAATATTTCGCTGCGGACGGGCTGTTTTTGCAATCCCGGCGGCGGCGAAATTGCGCTCGGCATCACCGGCACTGAACTGTCGCAATGCTTTCGGCAGCCGCAGTATGTGTCTCGTTTCACCGTGGATGATTTTCGTATGTGCGTGGACGGCAAGAGCAGCGGCGCGGTGCGCGTTTCGCTGGGCATGGTGAGCAACACGCAAGATGTAGAGACGTTTCTGGCGTTTGCGCGCGGGTTTATGGAGCGAGCATGAACGTCCGACCCATTCAAGAATCTGATATCGAGACGGTCATCGAATTGTTTCGCAAGAATTATGGCGATGACTATGCCATGCCCGAATTTTATGATCCGCAATGGGTGAAACGCGGGGTTTATTCGGACAATATTATCTGGCTCGTGCTTGAGGATAACGGCGAGATCGTGGCGTCGGGCGCGATCATTCTGAATTTTGGCGATTACAACGACCAGATCGGGGAAATCGGACGCGTCGTAGTTGACCCGGACGTGGCGGGCAAGGGGTTGGGACGCGCGATGCTGGCGGCGTTGGTGGATGCGTCGGACGACCGCGCGGAATTTGTGTTTGCCGAAGCGCGCACGGTGCATCCCAAAACGCAAAAGATCAACGACCGTCTTGGCCTGGTGCCGCTGGGGGTCCTGCCGCTGCATTATATGATGGCGTGGCGCGAGACGCTGATCTTGAGCGGGCAGCTATTTGGCAATGGGCGAGCGCTGCGGCGGGTGGGGCAAGCTGAAATCATTCCCGCCATCGAGCCGCTCGCCAGACTCTCGCTCAAGAACCTGGAGTTGGATGAAACGGTGACCGTGCGCGATGGGGTGAATCCTTATCCCGTTGATCAACAGATTGACATTCACCCGCTCACCGCGTCGTCGCTCATTCGCGTTTTGAAAATCGAGCAGGGGCGCCTGACCGAGCCAGAAATTTTTGGGGGCGGCAGTATTGACGAAGGCATGTCACAGCTGCAGGCGCGCAAGGCGCAGTATGTTGTTGCGTCGGAGGGCGACCGCACACTCGGCGCATTGGGCTTGATTCATCATCCGCGTCACGACAGCGTGCGTATCATCGAATTGATCGCGCAGGACAGCACGGTAAAGGGTTCGCTGCTGCGGTGGGCGGTGGACCATGCGATGGACGAATATGCGGCACAGGTCATTGAGGTGGATGCCAGCGCGTATAGTCCGCGCATGCAGCAAACGCTGTATGACATGGGTTTTTTGCCAACGAGTTATGTGCCGGGAATGGTCTTTCACAATACGGGGAGGATTGATGTTGTGAAATTTGCCAAGCTCGACACGCCGTGGGAACTGGGACCGTTCGAGCTGACCCCATCCTCACAAGAGTATTTTGAGATTGTCGCGCCAGAGTTCATCCGGGCTGCGCGGGCGCAGGAAAACCGTCTGCGCGCGCTAAAATCGCCTGCGTTCAAGAACATTACGCCGCTCGAAGTGTATCTGGTGAATCGCGCGGGCAACGCGTTTGATGTTGCCGAGGGAGAGACGCTCGAGCCCGACCCGCTCTATCTAGTGTTGAGAGGCGCGTTCAGGCAGGGGGAACGGACTTTTGGGGAGGGGCAGGTCATTGGGGCAAGGATTGCCTTTGGCGAGTTTGTCAACAGCGGCGCAGTCGCTTGTGAAAACTCGCGGGTCTTTGCGCTCACCAAGGAGGAGCTCGACTCGGTGTGCGAAGCGCACCCGCGGTTGGGGCTGAAACTGTATCAGAACCTGGCGAGTTTGCGTTAGGACCCGTAAATTTACAATTTCCCGAATTTGCTTGAATGAGCCAGAGACTGGAAAACGCGAATCCTCGCGAATCATTACGAATTTACGCGAATTTTATTTTGTCCCCAGCATTTTGTGGAGATTCGTGCCAAGCCGCAGTTTGGCGAACGATTCGCGCCGATTCGCGTTCCGGGGACTGGCACTGGTTTCCATTTCGGCAAGCAAGTTATACTTGTACGAGCCCTTGACGGAGCCCGGCGGGACAAAGGACACCTTTATTGAAAAAGGATTGCATGACCTCAGAGGAACCTCTTGATGGCGCGCGTCATTGAACCCTCGCCGCAGACCAAAGCGCCAAGCTGGCATTTTCCGCTCAGTGTGAACCTGGAGCCGCGTCTCGATTCGCCGCGCTGGCTGCCGTGGGCGACGACCATCGGCTCGGTCATCCTGGCGCTGCTCATCACCGCGCTGATATTGCTCTGGGTGGGCGCAGACCCCGTTCGCACGTTTCGCGCCATTTATTTAGCGGCGTTTGGGAACGCGTATGTCATTTCGGATACGTTGGTAAAGGCAACACCGCTGATTCTGACGTCGCTGGCATGTTTGCTGGCTTTCCGCATGCGATTGTGGAACATTGGCGCAGAGGGGCAGTTTTTTCTGGGCGCGTGGGGCGCAACGCTGGTGATCGAGGCAGTGCTCGGCAAGGACGCCTCCGCGTGGGTCTTTATTCCCTTGATGCTCTTGTTTGGGTTTCTCCTGGGCGCGTTGTGGGGCTTGATCCCGGGCTTGCTCAAAGCGCGTTTTGGCGTCAACGAAATCATTACGACGCTCATGCTGAACTATATCGCGGTCTATTGGGTGGCGTTTTGGGTGTTTGGGGCATGGAGCGAACGCGGGTTTCAGATGACGCCGCAATTTCCACGCGCCGCATGGCTGCCGCGCCTGACCGATTTTTCCGCAATCTTGCCCGCGTTTTCGGGCATACTGCTTCATCTCGGTTTTGTCATTGCGATGCTCGCGGTGGCGCTGGTGTGGTATTTGCTCGAACGCACGCGCTTTGGGTATGAAATTCGTCTGATTGGCGATAACCCGAACGCTGCCCGGTACGCAGGGGTGAATATCGCGATGATGACGGTGGTGGTGTTTATGTTGTCGGGCGGGTTGGCGGGGGTTGCGGGCATGGCTGAGGTGACGGGGGTGGTCCATCGTTTGCAGGACCGCATATCTCCCGGGTATGGTTTTACCGCCATCATTATTGCGTGGCTTGCAAAACTCAATCCGTGGGCAGTGGTCCCCGTAGCGATTCTGTTTGGCGGGCTTTTGATCGGAAGCCGCGAGATTCAACCCAGCGGTCTCGCGCGCATGATTCAGGGGATACTATTGTTTACATTGATCAGCAGCGAAGTTCTGAACCGTTATCACATTCGTGTGACGCGGGCGCGCTAGCAGGTTGTCGGAGGGACTTTGGCAACTATGAACGCGCGTCATAGTGTCTCAATGATAACTATTAAAGGCATATATGAACTTTTGGGTTAACATTTTTTCCGCCGGTGTGTCGAACGGGACCGCCCTGTTGTTTGCGACGATGGGGGAACTGCTCGCCGAACGTTCGGGCGTCATGAATCTCGGCGTCGAAGGCATGATGCTGATGGGCGCGGTGACGGCTTATGGCACGGCATACGCGACGGGTGATCCGTGGATTGGGCTGCTGGCGGGGATGATTGCGGGCGGCGCACTCAGTCTCTTGCATGCATTTGTCGTGATCACACTGCGCGCGGACCAGGTTGTCAGCGGTTTGGCGCTCACGTTTTTGGGCATCGGGCTTTCGCTCGTTCTGGGCGAAGGGCTGGCAAGCGCGACCGGCGTCCCCACGATTCCTGCATTCAGCATCCCCGTGCTTTCGCAAATTCCATTTGTCGGACCCATCTTTTTTGAAAACAAGAGCGCGCTGGTGTATTTTGGGTATATCTTGACTCCCGCCGTGTGGTTCTATATTTATCGCACGCGCGCGGGATTGCACCTGCGAGCCATCGGGGAATATCCGGCGGCGGCGGACTCGTTGGGGATTAATGTGTATGCGTGGCGCTATTTGTATGTGTTTGTCGGCGGCATAATGGCGGGACTGGCGGGCGGCGCGCTGTCGCTTTCCATTTCGCCCGGTTGGTTTAGTGAGTTTACGACGTCGGGTTTTGGCTGGATCGCCATCGCGCTCGTAATTTTCGCCCAGTGGGACCCGGTGCGGGCGGCGATTGGGTCGTATTTGTTTGGTTCGCTGCGTCGTTTTACTCTGGATATGCAGGGCGTCCAACAGGTGTTTGGCGTCGCCAATCCGTTTTTTTATGACCGCAATCTGCAATTCTTTTTGGAGATGCTCCCCTATGCCTTGACCGTGATCGTCCTCATCGTTGGCTCGCGCGCGGCGATCCGCAAGCGCATCGGAGCGCCCGCCGCGCTGGGGATCCCCTATGTCCGTGGCGAACGCGGGCTGTCCTAATTCGCATTGAGGACATTGTCGTGGTCATTCCTGAGGGCAGCCGCAATTTGACGGGATTGAGTCACGATTTAGTTGTGGTGGATTAAGGAAGAGTGTATGTATCGGGGAACCCATGACGCGGTGGCGGATGAACGCAATGAACACGTCCTGATCTATGTGAATGGTGAGCTGGTCCCGCGCGGTCAAGCTCGGGTCTCGGTGTTTGACAGTGGTTTTTTGATCGGGGATGGTGTGTGGGAAGGGTTGCGGTTGCATCATGGCGTTCTTGTGTTTCTCGATGAACACCTGGACCGTCTTTATCAGGGCGCCAAAGCAATCGCCCTCGACATCGGGATGACACCCGCACAGCTGGCAGAAGCAATATGGCAGACGGTGCGCGCCAACGACATGCACGACGGTGTACATGTTCGGCTCATGGTCACGCGCGGCGTCAAAAAGACACCCTCCCAGGACCCGCGCTTGACGACAAGCGGTCCGACAATTGTGATCATTGCCGAGCACAAACAATCGAATCCCAACGTGTTTGAGCAGGGCATCCGCTTGTTTACCTCGACGATTCGGCGTCCTCCACCGGACACACTAGACCCCAAACTCAACTGCCACAGCAAACTGCATGAAGTGATGGCGCTCAACCAGGCGCTTGCGGCCGGCGCAGATGAAGCGCTGATGCTCGATGTGCACGGCGCGGTCAGCACGTGCAATTCGACAAATTTCTTTATCGTCACGCGGGGCCAAGTATGCACCTCTGCCGGACAGCATTGTTTGAACGGCATCACGCGCAGACGAGTAATCGAGTTGTGTCGCGCGAACGACATTCAGGTATTTGAGCGAGATTTTTCACTGGTCCAGGTGTATTCGGCGGGGGAATCTTTTGTCACGGGCACGTTCGGCGGCTTGACACCGGTGATCGAGGTGGACGGCCGCGTAATTGGTGACGGCGTGCCGGGTCCGATCACCCGGCGTTTGAGAGAACTATACATGTCCGGACTGGATGAGCAGGCACACTTATGAACGAAACATCAAAACTTTCTTTGCTTCAGAGCGTCGTCCGCGCCGCCGGATTGGATGGCTGGCTCTTGTACGATTTTCGCGGCTTGAACCCGTTCCCGGCACAGCTGCTCAAGTTGGGGGGGGGCATTCTGACGCGGCGCTGGTTTTTGTATGTGCCCGCAGAGGGAGACGCGACCCTCATTCATCATCGCATCGAAGCCGGCACGTGGCAGCATTTGCTGCCGGATGAGAACATTACGCGCGAACTTTTTGCCGCGCACGAGGAACTGGACGCGGCGCTGCGCGCGACCCTGCGCGGCGTCAAACGGATCGCCATAGAGTACAGCCCCATGGGCGAGGTCCCCTATGTGAGCTATGTGGACGGCGGAACGCTGGAGCGGGTGCGCGCCTGCGGCGTAGAGGTTGTGTCCAGCGCAAACTTGCTGCAATATTTTCTCAAGTGGGGCGAAGGCGATAGGCAAGCACACGACCTGGCGGTGCAAGGTGTGATTCATGCCAAGGACCTTGCATTTCGTTTGATCCATGAGCGACTCGTGGCAGGGCAGCGCGTGACGGAACTGCAGGCGCAGGAACTGATCGTTCGGGAGCTCGCCGGGCGCAGGCTTGAATTTGACCACCCGCCCATCGTCGCTTTTGGGAGTCACGCGAGCGACGGGCACTATGCACCGAGCGTGGAAACGGACCGCGCCCTGGAATGGGGTCAATGTGTGTTGATTGATCTATGGGCGGGATTGCGCGATCGTCCGATGGCTGATATCACGTGGGTCGGGTTTGCGGGCGAACCGGCGGAGGAATATTTGCGCGCCTGGGAAGCGGTGCGCGACGCGCGCGACCTGGCGATTCAACTGCTCACCACACGCGCAGTCGAGGCGGGCTGGCAGGTTGACCGTGCGGCGCGTGATCTGATTAGCTCGCGCGGGTTTGGTCCGGATTTCCGCCACCGTCTCGGGCACAGTCTGGGGCGCAATTTTCCGCACGGGCAGAGCGTCAACCTGGATGATTGGGAGACTCATGATACGCGGAGTCTTTTGCCGGGGCTGGCTGTTACGATAGAACCGGGGGTATATCCGGGACCCTTTGGCGTCCGCAGTGAAGTGAACCTGCTCCTCACCGAAGCCGGAGGCGTTGTTACGACGCCCATTCAACGTGCGCCGTACCCTTTGGGGACGGACCGGGCTTTTGCGGACTCGTGATGCGAAATGACCGGAGCGCCAGCTGCGCGCCCGCATAGGACCTATCCGAAAACGCTCAAAACCGATCAATGCAAGATGACTATGTGATTCGTCCGGCACGGGCAGACGAGTTGACGCAGCTGCACGCGCTCGAACGCGCCGCCACCGAAATTTTTCGCGCAACCAAACATGCCTGGGTGGTCGAAGATGGCGGTTACGACGACCAGATTTATCAAGATTGGTTTGAAAACGGCGCGATTTTGGTTGCCGAGCGCGAGGGCGAACCGGTTGGTTTTGCTTGCGCCGAAGAGGTTGACAGGCAGGGCTTTTATACGCTGCTGTGCGTGCATCCCGCTCACGCCAACCGCGGTCTCGGACGCCGTTTGACCGAAGCGATAAAAATGTGGAGCGTCGCGCGCGGTTATTCAACTCTGACCATGACGACCTTTCCCGATGTGCCATGGAACGCGCCGATTTTCGAGCGTATGGGTTTTCGTATTATGGACGATTCGGAACTGACGCCGGGTTTGCGAGACATTCGCCGCGAAGAAGCCGAGTCGGGAATAATGCCTCAAGAACGAGTATTCATGACGATAGAACTCGGCACATCGCGGTAGACTTTAGCGTTTGAACAGGAGGTGATTTGCAACGTGAGAGCCGCCGATCCTTGTTCCGACGTATCGTCCTGATCGTATGATCCAACTGCTGATTGATAACCCACTGCTGCTTTTGTTTCTCATTGCAGCGCTTGCCTATCCGCTGGGACGCATCAAGATCAAGGGAGTGAGTCTTGGCGTGTCAGCGGTTCTGTTTGTGGGACTTGCGGTCGGGGCGCTCGACCCGGAGCTCAAGCTGCCCGAGATTATCTATACGCTCGGGCTTGTACTCTTTGTGTATACGATTGGATTGAGCAGCGGGCCGGGTTTTTTTGCCTCGTTCCGGCGCAAGGGCTTGCGTGACAATTTGCTGGTGCTGGTCATGCTTGTCTTGGCTGCCGCACTGGCGGCGCTCGCGGTCATTTTCGTCCACCCATCGCCCGCAGTTGCGGCAGGGCTCTTTACCGGCAGTTTGACCAACACGCCCGCGCTGGCAGGCGTGTTGGAGCTCATCAAGGGGTATGCCCCGCCGGAGGCGGTTGATCAGCTCCTTGCTGAACCGGTCCTGGGCTATTCCGTTGCCTATCCGATTGGCGTGATAGGGGTGATTGTGGTCATCGCAGCTACCTCGCGCGCGTGGCGCGTGGATTATGCGCGCGAAGCCGAGTCGCTGCGAGAGCTTGGGCAGGCGCAGCAGCTGCGAAATCGTACTTTGCTGGTAACGCAGCCGGGAGCGGCGCGCGCCACCATTCAAGAGTTGGTGCAAGAAAACAAATGGGACGTTGTGTTTGGGCGCGTGCGGCACGACGGACAGGTGTCGCTGGCGACGGGGCAGACGCAGCTCGGGGTTGGTGATTTGGTGAGTTTGGTCGGCACGGAGCAAGAGCTGGAGCGCGCGACGATGCAAATCGGAGAGCCGAGTGACGAACAACTCGAGCTGGACCGCCGAGACCTGGACTATCGCCGCGTTTTTGTGTCGAACCCCAAAATTGCCGGGATGCGTCTGCGGGACCTGAATCTGCCACAGCAGTATGGAGCCATTGTGACGCGCGTGCGCCGGGGCGATATCGAATGGCTTGCCCACGAGGATACTGTGTTGGAACCGGGTGACCGCGTTCGCATCGTAACGCGGCGTGAAAACATGGATGCGGTAGGCAAGTTTTTTGGGGATTCATATCGCGCGGTCAGCGAGATTGATATTCTGAGTTTCAGTCTTGGGCTGGGGCTAGGTCTCTTGGTCGGGTTGATTCCCATTCCGCTGTCGGGGGGCATCACCTTCAAACTGGGGATTGCGGGCGGACCGCTCATCGTCGCGCTCATTCTGGGCACCCGCCAGCGCACCGGTCCGTTCGTTTGGACATTGCCATACAGCGCGAATCTGACTTTGCGCCAATTCGGGCTGATTCTCTTTTTGGCGGGGATCGGCACTCGCGCGGGGTATGCGTTTGTCAGCACACTATCGCAGAGCGGTGGTCCCGCCTTGCTTGTCGCGGGTGCGTTGATCACATTGCTGACTGCGTTTGCGACTTTGTTTATCGGTTATCGCCTCTTGAAAATACCGATGGGTCTTCTTGTCGGCATCCTCGCGGGCTTGCAGACCAATCCGGCGGTGCTTGGTTTTGCGACGGAACAGACGGAAAACGATTTGCCCAATCTCGGTTATACTACTGTCTATCCCGTCGCGACGATTGCCAAAATCCTGCTGGCACAGCTGATCTTGATTATTTTCAACCAGCATTTGTAACTATGAACGCGCGTCGTGGTATCTCAAAAGTTATAATTTGATTTCACTCCGACAACCTGCCAGAGGGTTGATTGTCTCGAGCGCTGCTGAAAGGAAAAGAGAATGACAGCACATTCCACACAAGCTTTACTGAAACTCCCCCGCCTGCCTGAAACCTGGCTGATTGGAATCGTCCGGCTGCGTATCTGGATCACGCCCGAAGATGAAACGCCGTATCGCCCCTGGCTAGTCGTGGTCGTTTCCGGTGAAACCGGCAAGCTTCGCGCGACCAATCTTTTCCCCGCAGAGCCGTCCGTGCAGGAGGTGTATGATGTCCTGGCGCAGGGCATGCGCAAACCCGCGGCAAAGGCGGGCAAGCCCGCGCGCCCGGCAAGGGTCGTTGTTGCGTCCGGGGCTGATATGCCGGAACTATTGGCCTTTCTTGGCGCGCAAGAGCTGGAGTTTGAGGTGTATCGGGACGAGATACCGCCGGAGTTGGATGAAATGATCGCGGATTTGGAAGAGAATTTGAGGGGTGGTCCCGAACACAAAGGGTATCTGTCGGTCGAGGGGGTGACGCCCGAGCTGGTAGGGGGGCTGTTTCGCGCGGCTGCCGAATTTTACCGCGCCGCGCCCTGGATTCGACTCGACAATTATCAGACTATTGCGCTGCGTCCGGCGGGCGAGTCGGATTACCGCTATGCGCTTGTGATGGGGCAAGGCGGCGTCGAATATGGTGTGTTGATGTATTTGCGCTGGGCGGATGTGGAGCGTCAGTTTCTGGATGCAGACAACCCCACAGAACAGATTCCGGATGATGGGTTACATTCGCTATGGTATGACACGATAGATCGGATGCCGTTTGACGATCTCGAAGCGATAGAGAAATATGGATGGGAAATCGCCGCTCCGGATGCCTATCCCATCTCTATATGTGTTTATCGCGATGGAACGACGCGTCGCCTCTCGCGTAAAGACCTGATGTGGTACGAAGCCGCGCTGCTCGCCATTCCGGAGCTGGTCAGGAATCATCTCAAGCCCTTGAAAGTGAGAAATATTTTGGCGGCGAATCACTTTGCGCCGGTCGAGACGACGATTGACGTGATGACGCATGCGGGCAGAGTTTCCTTCGCGGTCAAGTATCCGGGTGGGGAAATCGCTCTGGCGGAGCAGTCTGCGGCGCCGGTGTATTGGATTGATTCGGATGCCGATGTTGATGAGGCGCCCTTGCCGGACCGCCGCGCGATGGAGGGCATGATGGCACAGATTGCGGGCCCGCTGGGCGATTCAGAAGAGAGTGGTAATGCGGATTTGGATGCCGCGCAGGACCTGATGTATCAGGCGTGGGGTGAAACGAACCCGGCGCGACGAATTGCGTTGGCGCACGATGCGCTCGCCTTGTCGGCGGATTGCGCGGATGCCTATGTCATGTTGGCAGAGGAGGAGGCGGATACGTTAAGCCGGGCGCTCGAATATTACGAAAAGGGCATGGCGGCGGGCGAACGCGCGTTGGGAAAGGAATTTTTTGACGAATATCGGGGTCACTTTTGGGGACTGCTGGAGACGCGGCCGTATATGCGCGCGCGCGAAGGGGTGGCAAGAATCTTGTGGCAGCTGAACCGCAAAGATGATGCGCTCGGACACTATCGAGAGATGCTGGCGCTTAATCCGGGCGACAATCAAGGGGTGCGCTACTTGATGCTGCATCTCTTGCTGGATATGGACCGATATAAAGAGATAGAGGAATTGCTCAAGACCTATCCGGATGATTGGTCGTCAGAGTGGATGTATACGCGCGCCCTCCTGTCATTTCGTCAGTATGGCGCCGATGCGCGCGCAGCCAAGGCGCTTGCAAAAGCGACCGAGCAGAACCCACATGTGATACCCTATCTCACCGGCAAAAAGCGTATCCCAAGCCGCAAACCGGATTTTATCGGCATGGGCGATGAACGCGAGGCGATTTCGTATGCGGGCGAGCATTTGAATTATTGGAGACGCACTCCCGGAGCGGTCGAATGGCTTTTGAGCGCGGCGCCGGAAAAAAGCTCAAAAAATAAGAGCAAGCAGCGCCGTCCGCGCCAAGCCAAGAAATGATAATCGAGACCTGCGGGCGCAAGATTGTCCGCCGCGAGAGGTTCCGGGGCGCGTTTTGTTCAGGTCAGGAAAAATAGGGCGCCAGGTCTTGAATCGAGTAGGGACCCTCCGCTTTCCCCTCCCATTTGCGCCCATCAGGCATGGTCGCATCCGCCAGTGTGGCGACTTGCGAGAGGGCGCTCAAAAAGCTTGTGGGAGCGACCATTGCTGCCACGGCGGTCTTGCTGCCGATCTGCCGGGCGGCGTTTTCGTTCAGGTTTGGCAGAGACATTGTGATTTCCATTGCTTGAGGCAAGAGGGATGAGATTCGCTGGAGATTTGCGCCCCGAAGAATGGCTCCATCCAATTTTGCGCGCGTCAGGTTTGCGCTCTGCAAGTTTGCGCCGGCAAGATTTGCCGCGCTCAGGTCTGCAGAAACCAATTGGGCTGCCATGAGGTTTGCGTTTCGCAGGTCTGCCCCTACTAAGCGCGTGCGCTCCAGGTCTGCCAGCCACAACACCGAGTCGCTTAGATTGGCAGAGCTCAAATCCAGTCCGGACGATTGCGCCCCTGTGAGAATGGCGCCGCTCAAATCAATATTCGAGAGATTTCGGGGTATTGATTGCGACGACGGATCAAAGTCAATAAAACTGAAATTTGCCCCCCCAAGATCAACACTCTTTTGATTGCGCGCAATCAGCTCCGAGTCGTAGAGGAATTGCAAGACGGCTGCTTTGCGCTTGGGGTCCAAGACGCGAAGCACGGCGAGGGTATGGGCGCGCGCGATGGTCCGGACTGCTCTCGGAGCGGCGGGGTCTTGCAGGTTCTGTTCAAGCAGCAGTTCGGTAATTTTGTCGAGGTAGGATTGAAGCAGAGTTTGTCGCCGGTTCTCATCGGCGATCTCTCGAGAAGTTTTGTCGCGTTGGTCGGCGCTTTTTTGCTCACGGCGACGTTCACCGGCATTGAACAAAATGGCGGCGGCAGCGAGGACTGCGGGAACAATGAGCAACTCGAGCCAATCCCACAGCGTCTTGGCGCGCTGGGTGTCCGACGTAGGCGGGATATACTCTGAAAAACCGATTTCAGGAACGGAATAGGCGTACCGGATCAGGGCAAGCGAAACTGCAAGCCCGATAATCACCCCAAGGATTAGAATGATTCTGTTCCGTTGCACTTGTCGGACCCTCCATTGCAATTCGCTTGGTCAATCGCTCGCGCGACAATCCGTCCGAAACAGATGCCTTATAGCCCAAAGATGGATCGCAGGTAATTGAAAAAGTTTATATGGGCAAAGGAGTGGAGGCGGCGGCGCGCGAGATCGAGCGCCCATTTGCGTTCTGCAATTGCCTGGCGCACGCGGTTCAGTTCTTGTTCCGTCAGCTGCCGTTTGTTGCGGTAGTTGGCGGGAAGCTCTTGCATGGCGCGCGTTAGACGCTCGTGCTCTCTGCGCGTGCTTTCGGTGAGCTGCTCCCGGCTCTTTTGAGTTTGTTGTTTGGCTTTGATTTCCGCCAGTTTGAGAGTAACAAGCTCGTCCTGAAACCGTTTGCCCAACCGGGTTGCCGTATCTGTGGGCAAGCTCGTTGCAAGCGCGCCTTTGGCACGCGCTTCGACGGTCCGACGCCACAAGATCAGCGCCACACCGTGTTTTGGTGTGACCCCCTCCACATAGACTGCCACGCCCTGGCGGTTGATGAGACTGAACCGCTTGGTCGCGTTCAGCACGTTGACCCGAAAGTTTGTAATGTCCGCTGCGGTGATAAAGCCATGCCGCGCAAGCGCTTGTTTGAGCTCTCGGCTGAGGATGCCGGGAATGAGCGCGTCCGAAACGCGGTACGATTCCAGTTTACGCTCCAACTGCTCCTTTTGCATCTGTTTAAGGGCGCTCTCAAAGAGAGCGCTTTTTTTATCGGCGAGTTCCTTTTGGCGCGCCTGTAGTTTTGCCAATTCAGTATTCAGGGACTGGTCCAGGGCAGCCAGTCCCGTTTTTTCTTGATTTATGTTCGCAGTCTGCTGCTTGACCAACATTGCCATTTCGTCCTGTTCGGCGCGTGCCATGCCGGTCAATGTATATGCGAGGGCGGACTCGCGACGCTGCAAGTCTGCGGATGACTCGATCAAGTCCTGCACAGAGCGGGCGGCGTCGCGGCGTTCAGGGCTGTTGTACCGCAAAGAAAAACCAAAGCTCAGCGCCAGCACCGTCGTTATCGGCAGAACGATGAGGAGAGCGAGACCCAGCGTCGGCGGTACGGCGGGACCCATCAACATGACGACGACCAGCGCGAGCAAGAGCAGGGCGACAAGGGCGAGCAGGGATTTTTCCGCGCGGAATGACCCGCTGAGACGGCCGGGGGCGGCGGATTCGAGATGATCGAGCAGCCAGCCCGCGCCCAATTGTGCGTTCGGCGCGGGGACCTGTGATGGGGTCGCGGCAGGCGCAGCCGGAACACTGTCACGCAGCCAATCAGGCAAGCTGGGCTGTGCCGCCACCACCGTCTGCATCCGGTCAATGGCGTTTGGTTCCAACGCGGGAATCGAGTTGAGGTCGCGCGCAAAGAGATAGGGCACGAATGTGAGGGTCAGATAGCGGAGGGTCGGGTTGTTGGATTGTTGAAGCGTTGTCAGAGTTTTGGAAGCGGAAGGATTGACGAAATCGGAACGCTCCAGCAGCAGCGCCTCACTACCGACGTTGAAATCCGAACGCAACCCGGGTTCGAGCGCAAGCCCCAACAGCGAAAGCGCAATCACCCACACGGAAAAATTGTCGAGATGCGGACCGTAATCGCGCGCAGCCCGAATGGGATGTTGATAATTGGGTTGACCCACCTCATTGCTCGCGCGCCCGCGGAGCGAGGGCACAAACATGCCGTCGTAATCGAGCAGGCGGAGTTTGTTATTTACGACGAGAAGGTTGCCGTGCTGCAGGTCGCCGTGCGCGATGCCGGCTTGTCGGAGCGCAAATGCAAGTTCGATGAACCGGCGCGTCAACTGGAGGAGCGCGGTCGGGTCGTTCAGGTTGCGCGCGACATAGACATCGAGTCGCTCGCCCTCGAGCCAGTCCATTTTGAGGATTGGGAACCACTGCCCGCGCAGACGAATGCCCCGGGTGAGAAATTGAAACTCGACGGTATAGGGGAGGGAAACTTGCCCGAGATACGCGCTGATGGCGGAGTAGCGCTGGGCAATATCGGGCACATGCCGCAGGAAACAGCGGACAGCATAACGGCGTCCGCCGTGGTCCACCTGATAGACCGTCGCGAAACTTCCCGAAATCGGTTTTGGCAGCCCGAGCGCATCGCTCACGACCGCGCCGTCGCGGAGCGCGGGATCGGAAAAGGCGATGCGCGGATTCTGGACGGTATCTTGATAATCAGAAGGACTGGGCCACCACACGGCAGGCAACCTCTCGGGATGTGCGCCGGAAAGAGGCGCACGGTTTTGCTATCAATCTGCTAGTTCGGGAACTTCAAGACGGACCAAGGTCACATCATCATTGCGAATTTCGCGCGCCACGCGCAGCGTCTCGATCCATTCCACAAATTCAGGGTCTGCGCCCGCGCCGCGAAACGAATCCAACACGAGCCACGGCGCCGCGCCCCGTTCACACTCGCGCAAGAACCATCCTGCGAGCGCGTCGGTCATCAAGTAAAAGCGGTCGCCTGCGGATGCTTTGCCTGCAGCAAACATGAACCGTTCGGCGATACCGCGATTGCGCGCGGGATTACTGGAAAGCAAATACGGACGATTGTTTAACGCGGACGACTCGTCAAAGGGAAACATGCAGCTGCAGTCTCCGTTGCGCTCCTGGACCAAAAAGCAATCGCCGATTGAAACGGCTTGCCAGCTCAGCAAGCCGCGGCGCGTCCCGTCACGTTCTGCGTCTCTGACATCGAACACGAGACCGAGGAGCGCGGCAAACGCTCCCGCTTCCAGCCCCGGTTCTTCATACCACTGCACGGGCTTGTTGTTCCGCTCACGCTGCTGCAGGTAATGACCCTTTTCATATTGCCAGGCGCGCAAGGTGCCGCTCAACCAATCCTCGAGATGTTCGGGTCCCGGCAAGTGCCGCACGTAACGCCTCACCAGCAAGTTTGCCCATTGACGGCTGAGCATACCTTCGGTCGCGCCGTCGGCTATGGCAAGCGCAAGACGCGCCCGGGGCTGCGTGAAACGCTTTTTCCATTTGCCGACGAAATGCGCGTCCTCATATTCGGCGGTGGTGTTACCCGCCTTGGGGAGCCAAAAGATGTCGGTGGTAAAAGGTCTCAACGAATCGCCCTCGACGCATCTCAAAAATGGATTTCGGATGACGCCGGCGTCAAATTCCGAGCGAGCGCCGAACAAACGCGTGTTTGCCAAAGCATTTTTGCGATGTGTCCCTTGCGCTTGCAAAAAAACAGGTGCGCGGCGCCTCACGGCGACGGGCACCTGTTGAAATGGTACGCAAATCGTCGAGTTAGCGCAAATTGCTGGGGCGCGTTCCGATGTCGAGCGATTGAATCACGAGCGCAAGATCGCCATTAAAGACAAAGCCGCGCGCTCCCGGCTGGGGATCCAACCCTTGTTCTTGGGCGATGCTCTGCATAAAGGGCGTCAACTCGCTCGCGGTGTCAAAGAGCAGTTTGGCGTACTCATCGGGCAAGCCATCGGACGCGTTGGGGTAAGCGATGGGCTGCGCCGCCTTGCTCGAAAGATGAATGTTGAACAGCAAGACATTGCCGTCCGAGGTCTGAATGTTTGTCACGTTTCGCATTGCCTCGGTCGGGTCGCCATCGGTGGACTCGCCGTCGGTGATGTGAATGACGATAGGCGGGAACGAGTCGGGATGCGCGGCGACGAATCCATTGAGGATTTCTTGCGCCATGGCCATGGCTTGGCGCATGGGCGTGCCTTGGTGGGCAACCGGTTCGATCCAGATGGGAAATTTGACTTGATGCTCGACCAGTCCGCCCGCGCCATCATCCGTTTTTTTGCTGCGCTCTTCGATGCGCGCCGGGTTTTCGGCAACCTGGCTGATCGGGACGAGTTGTCTTGCCGCCAAAGCGCCGAGGAACGCAGGACCCACCTTGGACCCATAGCCAATGACGCCGATGTGGTAATAGTCGCGGACGCCCTCGGTCTTGGCGCATTTGATGACGAGATTTTGCAGCAGGCGGTTGAGGGCGTCGGCAACGCCGTCCGCCTTGCGTTTCCCCGCTTGACCGCCAAACGGGTCCGCCATCGAGCCGGACTGGTCAATCACAAACAAAAAGCAAGAAGGATTCGAGCGGCTAATTTCGGCAGAGTAGGACATGAGAATTCACTTGTACGCCAAAGCTCGTCACTCGTTTCGAGTGACGACAGGTTCGGCAGATTACACATTTTCGAGTCTGGACATGTATACGCAAAGCTATCGGAAAGGTTGCTCTTGACCGGTCTCCGATTTTGGCTGCATCCGAAAAGCTCTAAAATCCAAGTTGAATGGGCGAACCTCGCTCCACAAGAGTGGGGTTTGCGGTTGTCCAGCACTCTTTTTGGATGCAAACCAATTATACCAGTCCCCGCACGCCGCGGCTCGGAATCTTTGATATGATATGAACGTGTGCCGCAGTATTAAGATAACCATAATTTGATTTTACTCCAACAACCTGCCAGAAAACAGGAGCGGTATTTGTGAACCTCAAACTTGCCTGCGCGGATTTTGCGTTTCCCCTTTTGCCGCACGAAAACACATTTGACGTCATTGCCATGCTCGGCTTTCAGGGTGTAGATATTGGATTGTTTGACGACCGTTCGCATCTTGAACCCAAACACGTGCTGCCCAACCTGGCAACCGCCGCCCGCGCGCTTGCCGGACAGGTCTCCGGACGGGGGCTGGAGATCGCGGACATATTTTACCAGGCGAGCACGTTTGAAACGGTCGCCGCGAACCACCCTGACCTGAACGAGCGCGCGAGAGGACGCGAGTTATTTCTGCGTATGTTGGAATTTACACTGCGTTGTAATGCCCGACACATGACGGCGCTGCCCGGCATCGAATGGGAGGGCGTAGCGCACGAAACATCGCTCAAGCGGAGCGCCGAAGAATTGTGGTGGCGCGCAGAGCGAGCGGCAGAGAGCGGCGTGACCTTTTCCATCGAGCCGCACACCGGCTCACACGTTGACACTCCCGAAAGCGCGCTGGAATTGATCGCGGCTTGTCCCGGTCTCACGGTAACGCTCGATTACACGCATTTTGCGCGCAAGGCGATCCCCGACGCGCGCGTCGAACCGCTGCTGGCGCACGCTTCTCATTTTCATGCGCGCGGGGCGCGCGAGGGACGCATTCAGGCGTCCTTGAAAGAAAATGTGATTGATTATTGGCGAATCCTGCGACGCCTGTCGGAATTGAATTATTCGGGGTATGTGGGCGTGGAATATACGTGGATTGATTGGGAGCATTGCAATGAAGTGGACAATCTTTCGGAAACAATCCTGATGCGTGATCATTTGCGAGCGCTTGCGGCTCTCAGTCGGGGTTGATTTCCGACGGATCCTGCCATGACCAAAGAAAAAGCTCGCATCGGCATCGTCGGAGCAGGTTGGTGGTCAACCACCGCGCACATTCCGGGACTGGCACGAAATCGCCGCGCGGAACTCGTCGCCGTTTGCGACACGTCTCAAGTTGCGTTGAACCGCGTGCGTCGGGCTTTTGGCGAACTGAAAACATATCGCTCGCTGAGCGCGATGCTGGAACGTGAAACCCTTGACGGCGTCATTGTTGCGGTCACGCATCGCGCTCATTACGAGGTTGCCAAAACATGTATCGAACGCGGTCTGCATGTGTTGTTGGAAAAGCCCATGACGCTGGAGGCGAAACACGCGCGGGAACTGGTCGAACTTGCCGCCGCAAAAAATGTCGAACTGATTGTCGGGTATCCATATCACTATACGGAAATGACACTCAAAGCGCGCGAGATTCTGCAATCGGGGCTGTTGGGACCGATTCAATTTGTGTCGTGTTTGTTTGCTTCGATGGTGATCGAGTTTTATCGCGGCAACGACCGGGCGTATCAAGAGGTGTTTAACTATCCCGTCACGGGTCCCGGCAAATCCTATTCCGATCCGAAGGTTTCCGGCGGGGGGCAAGGACATCTTCAAGTCACGCATATCGCGGGGTCGCTGTTGTTTATCACCGGTCTGGAACCCGAGCGGGTTTCGTGTTTTATGGCGAATTGGGATGTGCCCGTTGATTTGGTGAATACGATCAACTGCAAGTTCAAATCCAACGACGGCTCTGCTCCTCTGAGTGTGATCGGCAGCACGGGCAATCTGGGGATCGGCGACGCAGGGCAAATGGACATTCGCGTTTATTGCGAACGGGGCTATTTGTATCTCGATCAAGAGACCGGGACGCTGACAGTGCATCAGCATGACGGAAAAAATCAAGTGTATGGTCCCCTGCCCGGACGCAAACGCTATCCGATGTTTGCTCCCGGCAAGAACCTGGTGGACGTTATCCTCAAGCGCGGGAAAAATGGTTCGCCCGGCATCATCGGAGCCCGGGTCGTGGAGCTGTTGGATGCCGCATATCGTTCCGCCCGCGCGGATGGACGGGTGGTCGCGATTGACGGATTGTGACGAGGCACGTTTGAGGAGAGTCAAACCATGTCCAAGATGCGCTCGATAGCGCTTGACGCGCCGTATCGGCTTGTCGTGGAGGAGCGGGAAATTCCCGTGCCATCGGCGGGCGAGGTCTTGATTCAAACGCGCGCCAACGGAATATGCGGGTCGGACCTGCACTTGTATCAGGGGACGCACCCATATCGTAGTTATCCGATGTATCCCGGACATGAGGGGACGGGGCGCGTTGTGGCATGGGGGGAAACCGTTTCCGGATTTCAGGCGGGCGAGACCGTAATTATTGAACCATTGATTCACTGCGGGAGATGTTATCCGTGTCGGCAGGGGCGCACAAACGCGTGCAGTAACATGATCACTGTCGGCATCAGTGTTCCGGGATCGCTGGGCGAGTATTTTGTGGTCCCGGCGCATTGTCTGTACAAGATTCCGGAAACTGTTCCTCCGCACATCGCCGCGCTTGCGGAACCGTTCGCGGTTGGCTTTCAAGCGGTCGCGCGCGGGCAGGTGCAGGCGAGCGAATTTGTCGCCATCATCGGCGCGGGTCCCATCGGGCTTGCTACTCTTGCGGCGGCAAAACTGCGCGGTGCGCATGTGGCGGTGATGGACCTGATTGATTCGCGTCTCGCGCTGGCGCAGTCATTCGGCGCCGAGCTCACGCTCAATAGCACGAGAAAAGACCCGGTCGAGGAGCTGCGTGAATGGACACGCGGCGACATGCCCGCAGTTGTGATCGAGGCGGTCGGGTCGCCGCGCACGATCGAGTTGGCGGTCCAGCTGGCTGCTGATGCGGGGCGTGTGGTGATCGAGGGGGTCACCGAGCAGACGGCGCAGGTCCGGGGCGTGGATTTTACGCGCAAAGAACTGGCCGTGTATGGTTCGCGCAACAACTTGCATCAATTTCAAAACGCCATTGATTACGTGTTGGCGAATCAGCGGCTTGTCGAAAAAATGGTCACGCACCAATTTCCATTGGAGCAGACCATACAAGCGTTCGAGCTCGCCGACGCGCATCCCGAGCAGGTCGCGAAAATCGTGATCACGCTGGCAGAGTGACAACCTGACAAGCCGTCAAGCGGACGGGTCAAACCTCCCGCCGGAATTGAATGTCCGAACAAAACCGCCTCCCCAGATGGAGGCGGTTTTACTTGTAGCGGCGCTTTATTTTTGCAGGCATCGGATGACCAAATCGTGACCCGATTGACACCGGATTCTGACTTGGAGTTGGCAAGCTGGTGCGGCATCACAGAAATCGGAGGGGAACGGTATGAAACACATTCTGGTCATTGATCCGGGAAGCGGCACAGAAACGCGTAGGGTTACGTTTGCCGACCAACAAATCGAAATCAGGCGCTGCGGCAGTGAGGGCAAGACGGAACTCGTTCAACAATGGATCGTCGAGGCGAATGGGCAGGTGGATGCCATCGCGCTCGAAGGAATGCCCGCGCAGCTGAGATTGGGCGCCGCAACATATCCTCACAACGAGGGCACGAAATTGCGCGAGGCGGCTGCCAAACTCGGCATACGAACGCCGATCGTTGACGGGGGCGGGGTGCGTGACGGACTGGAACGTTGGGCGGTGATGCTTGCGAGCCGCGCCCAGCCCGGTATTTTTGCCGAAAAGCATGTGATCATGGCGCCGGGGTTGAATCATACGGGACTGACCGAAGAACTGGTCAAGCACAGCTCTGCCATGCGCTATGCAGACCCTTTTATATTTTTCAATCTCCCCGACCTGTATGGCGTCGGCAGCAGACAATCGCTTGCCCGAGTCGCCGCGCCGACACTGGAACGTCTTGCCGCTTTGCCATTCAAGCGCGTGCACCCCGGTCCGGGCAAACCGCACGCGCACCGCGCCCAAGCTCCATTCGCCCATGCGGATATTTTGGCGGGCGACATTGGCGCAATTCGCCGCTATGCGCCGCACGATTTGAAAAACAAGACCATCGTTGTCGAGTATGCGACGGAACAGGACATTGCGGACGTGCAGGCGCGCGGCGCAGCCATCCTGGTTGCATTGATGCCCGGTTTGAACGAAAGGGGCTCGCTCGGCGACCTGCCCGCTTCGGTCTATGAGGCGATTCTGGTTGCATGCCGCGCCAATACGAATATGCCGCTGAGCGAGGACACGTATCTGGACCTGATGGCAGACCTGGACTGGACGCCGCATGTGCGATACCTGCGTCCCGACGAGGCGGGCGTCAACCGCTTTGCGTTCGTGATTCATCCGCTCAAGGTGGATTTTGTGCACAAGCACAAGATGCTTGGATGGACGCGCTATTTGCCCGATGATTTGGTCGAGGCGACTGCCGCCTATATGCCGCCCATCTATCTGTCCAAAATTACGGGCGCCATATCGCCGACGACGGGTCAGCGCGTGGAAGGAATCTTGTTTTCTCTGGGCGCCACGCCGCGCGAAATGATGCGGCACGATGAAAAATTCACCTATACGCGTTTGAATCGGGCGGCGCGTCAGGCGCAGCGGATGGGGGCGCGCATCATGGGGCTGGGCGCGTTCACGAGCGTTGTCGGGGACGCGGGCATCACGGTTGCGAATGAGGCGGACATTGCGATCACCTCGGGCAATTCGCTCACGGTGGCGGCGACGCTGGAAGCTGCCAAGCAAGCGGTGATCCAAATGGGCGCCACGGACTTGACCAAAGGCAAGGTGATGATCATTGGCGCGACAGGTTCGATCGGGTCGGTGTGCGCGCGGCTGCTGGCGCAGGCGATATACGATGTCGTTCTCGTCTCGATCGAGCCGGCAAAATTGATCGAGCTCAAGCGCAAGATTCAAGCGGAAACGCCCGGAGCAAAGGTTACGATTGCGACCGTTGCGCACGACCTTTTGGGCGATTGTGATTTGATTGTCACCGCCACATCGGCGTTTGGACAGCGCGTGATTGACATTACGAAATGCAAACCCGGCGCGGTGATTTGCGATGTCGCGCGTCCGCCCGACATTTATCCCGCCGAGGCGGCGCTGCGATCCGACGTGCTGGTGATTGAAAGCGGCGAGGTGCTGATCCCCGGCGAGATTGATTTTGGATATGATATCGGGCTGCCGCCGAAAACCTCGTATGCGTGTCTTGCCGAAACGTGCCTGCTGGCGATGGAAGGACGGTTTGAGGACTATACGCTGGGGCGGAATATCGAGATGGAGCGCGTCAAGGAGATCTATCGGCTGTTCAAAAAACACCAGTTCAAACTGGCGGGGCTGCGCTCATTTGGCAAATACGTTTCTGCCGAGGATGTGGAGCAAAAACGCGCGCTGGCGGAAGAGCTGCGGAACAATCCGCAGAAATTGGCGCAGTTGAAACACGAGAGCGCGCTGCAGCTGGCAAAGATTCCGGCACAGTCCAAGGGCGTCAAATCATCCAACGGGAATTGGAAAAAGTGGGCGTTGTTGGCGGGCGCGGCGGGAGCTATCGGGGTGGTCGCGCTGTCAAGACGCGCGCGGTGAATGATTACAGTCGAGTATCGAGTTTTATAACTCACGTTACGCAAGGGTGAGCTATAGCGACGAATTTATTCGTTGAACCGGTGTCCACGCGTTATGCGATGAGCCGCACGGGTTTGAGTTCACTCAACGCAGTATAGGCAGTGGCGAGTGC
>JADZCJ010000036.1 GCA_020851635.1 Anaerolineae bacterium | reverse complement strand
TCGGATCAAAGAACCAGTGGCATCGCTTTTACCTGCATTTCGTCGAAATCCTGCACGATGTCGTGAGTACTTGCCCGGCTAGAAAACAGACAAAAACCACTGCACGATGTCGTGATTATTGAGAACTACTGACTACTTTCTACAACTCCCTTATTCCCGGATACCCCTCCAACCACGCCTCCGAAAACGCAATATCCAATTTCGTATGAATGTCCCGCCCCGTCACCCAGTTCCGCACAATCGGAAACACATTCCGCCCCATCCACCACCACGGGTTCGGACCCTCCCGCCGCTGCACACACCCCTTACGAAACGTCCACACCCCCTGATCATAATAATACGCCTTGGGATACGACTGCCGTTCCGTCGAAACCTGCCGGTTCTCATCCCCATACGGTTTCACCAACCCATCCTTGATCTGCAGCGACCGCAGCGGATGATCGTCCGCCGCCTCCCACACACTCATCACCGAATCCAAATCCGCCCGCCCCCCCAAAATCTCCAAACTCGCATCAATCAACGCCCCATCCACCATCACCGTATTCCCCAGCAGCAACACCACATTCTCCAACTCCGGGTACCGCGCATCCACCCATTCCGTCGCATGTTTGATCACATCCCCATGATTCACATGGTCCCCGCACAACTCTTCCGGACGCCAAATCACCTCACACCCCAGCTCCTCCGTCACCCGCGCGATACTCTCCCCATCCGTCGAACAAAACACTCTCGACACCCGCTTGGCATCCAACGCCGCTTGCAGCGGATACGCCACCAGCGGCTTACCCCGCACCACAAACACATTCTTGTCCAAAATGGACTTGCTCCCCGCCCGCGCCGTCACAATCGCCACATTCATCCGATACCCCTCACTCTATTCGCCAATCGCACATCGTCAATCGCGAATCGCAGCTCGCGCTGCATCGTCTCCCAATCGAAAATCGAAATTCAAAAATCGAAAATCAGCTCTGCTCTTTCTCACCGCAATCATCAATCATCAATCATCAATCATCAATCCCAAATGCCCCACCAAATTCCTCGCCGCCTCCAACTCCATCTCCGCCCGACATTCCGCCGCATACGAACCCATATGCGCCGTCAACACCACATTCTCCAACTCACACAGCGCGCCCCCATACGGCTCCTGCTCGAACGCATCCAGATACGCCCCGCCCAAATGCCCCGCACGCAGCAGCTCCAACAACGCGCCCTCGTCCACCAACCCCCCCCGCGCACAATTCACAATCAACGCACCCTTTTTACACCGTTCCAGCCGCTCCCGATTCAACAAATGCCGCACCTCGGCGCTGTAGGTCAGATGCAGCGTAATCAGGTCCGCCCCCCCCACCAACTCATCCAAACCCACATACCGCACCCCAAACTCGTTCGCAAACACCTCATCCCACACCACATCAAAGGCGATCACGTTCACATCAAACGGCTCGAGCAAACGCGCCACCTGCTTGCCGACCCGTCCCAGCCCCACAATCCCCACCGTCTTGCCCCTCAACAGCGCGCCCATCCGCTTTTCCCAAACCCCCCGCCGAATCGCGCGGTCCGTCTGCCCCACATGCCTCAGCAAATTCAACATCCCCGCCAGCGTCAGTTCCGCCACTGCATCCACCACCGCATCCGGCGTGTTAAACACCGCAATTCCCAGTTCGCGCGCCGCGTCCAGATCAATATTATCAATCCCCGTCCCCACCCGCGAAATCACCCGCAGTTTCGGCGCCCTCTCCAACACCGTCCGGTCCAGCGTTTCCGTCCCCGCAATCAACCCCGTCACGTTCTCCAACAACGCGATGGACTCGTCCGCTTTCAATTTCCGCCCATGCGGATTCAGCCGCACGACCAGTCCCGCCTCTTCCAACAGGTCCAGCGCCGCCCGATCTGTCGTCCCAAACGACGACGTCGAAATCAATATCTCCATATCAGAATCAGAACTCGGAACCCGGTCCTTTCACCCAATGCTCAATCGAAAATCGAAAATCGAAAATCGAAAATCGAAAATCGAAATCCCCAAACTTGTCCCGAGCACGGTCGAGGGCTCCAAAATCAAATCGTCCTAATCTCCCTCGCCCACTCCCGGTTCTCCATATACCACCCGATCAATCGCTCGATCCCCTCCTCGTACGAAACGCGCGGCGTCCAGCCCAATAATTCCTTTGCTTTGGCAATATTCGCCCACGACGCCTTCATATCCGTTTCCTGCCACGGCTTCCAATCAATCGTCGCCTGCTTGCCCACCTGCGCTTCCACCAGGCGCAGCGCCTCGATCAACACCAATGGTTCATCCGACCCCAGATTGATAATGTTATAGCCCTCGAGCTGACGGCTCGCCAGCACCCCCCGCGCAATATCGTCCACATACGTAAAATCGCGCGACTGCGTCCCGTCTCCATAAATAATCACCGGACGCTCTTCTGCCACCCACTGCACAAACCGAAACAAACTCATGTCCGGACGCCCCGCCGGTCCATACACCGTAAAAAAACGCAGCACCGTCACGTCCATCCCATACAAATGCGCGTATGCGTGCCCCATCACCTCTGCCGCTTTTTTCGATGCCGCATACGGCGAGAGAGGATAATCCGTGTTGGCGTCCTCGCGATACGGCATCGGGTTCCGATTTCCATACACCGACGAAGTGGATGCCAGCACAAACTTGCTTATCCCCCGCGCCTTGCATGCTTCCAGCATGTTCAACGTGCCCGTCACGTTCGCCTGGTAATACACCCACGGATCATCCACCGAAGGACGCACCCCCGCGCGCGCCGCCAAATTAAACACCGCATCGGCGCGCGCGGGCAGCGCCGCCAGGGTCGCCGCGCGGTCCGATATATCACACTGTCGGAACTCAAAGTTCGGCAACGCGCGCAGCCGCTCCAGCCGCCGGTGCTTGAGCCGTACATCATACGCATCGTTCAGATTGTCCAGACCAAATACCGAATGTCCTTCCGCCAGCAATTTCTCTGTCACATTCGCCGCAATGAACCCCGCGCACCCCGTCACAACATACAGTGCCATGGTCGCTTCAACCCACCGTCGCCGTTGTCGCATGAAATTCCGGCACGATCACGCCCAGCTGTGCGCGCACCGCGACGCTGTTCCCTTCCTGTGCCAGTTTTGCCAGTTCGTCAATCGCACTGTATAGGCGCGCATGGACATCCGATGTTGGTTTGACTCCGTTGCGCGCGACAAAGATTTTTTCACGCAGCGTCTTTTGATACGATTCTTCCGGCACAAACAGCTCTTCATACAGCTTTTCGCCCGGTCCCAATCCCGTAAACTCGATATCAATGTCCCGCCCCTCTTGCAGCCCGCTCAATCGAATCATGTCGCGCGCCAGGTCCACGATTCGGATTGGCTCGCCCATGTCCAGCGCAAAAATTTCGCCGCCCTTGCCGATGGTCGCTGCCTGCAGCACCAATTGCACCGCTTCGGGAATCGTCATAAAAAACCGGCGCACCTCAGGATGCGTCACCTTGACCGGACCCCCCTGCGCAATTTGCTGTTTGAATATCGGCACGACACTTCCGCGCGACCCCAGCACGTTTCCGAAACGCACCGCTACATAACGCCGCCCCATCTCCAACGCCCGCGCATGCACATACAATTCTGCCACGCGCTTGGTTGCCCCCATCACGCTCACGGGATTCACCGCCTTGTCACTCGAAATCATCACGAACGTTTCGACCCCGTGCGCGCACGCGGCATCGGCGAGCACGCGCGTCCCCACGACATTGTTCGATACGGCGTCCTCGATGTTCTGCTCCATCAACGTCACATGCTTGTGCGCCGCCGCATGAAACACCAGTTCGGGCTGATGCCGCTCCATAAGCGCATTTATGCGCGACGCATCGCGCACATCGGCGATGACCGACTCGAAACGCACGTTCGAGAACGCCGCGCGCAGCTCCTGGCTCACATAAAAAATACTGTTTTCGCCGTGCCCCAACAAAACGACCACCGCCGGCGCACTGCGCGCAATCTGGCGGCACAATTCCGAACCGATCGAACCGCCCGCGCCCGTGACCAGAACCCGCTTGCCGCCAAGCATGGCGACCACCGCCGTCGTTTCAGTCGCCACCGGTTCGCGTCGCAGCAAGTCCCCAATCTCGATATCGCGCAGTGTGTTGACCTTTACCGTCCCGTCCAGCAGTTTATACATCCCGGGCAGCGTCTTGACCATCATCCCATGTTTGATGCACTCTGCCGCAACCTCTCGAATCGTTTTGCCTGGCGCGCTGGGCATTGCGATGATAATGTCTTTGGCATGATACGAACGCATGGCTGCCTCGATCATCCTGCGCCCCCCCACCACCTTGACGCCAAGAATAAAAGTCTGGTGTTTGCGCTCATCATCATCCAAAAACGCGACGGGATTGAGTCCAAGCTGCGGATTCGACTGCAGCTCGCGCACGATCATCGCACCGGCTTCACCCGCGCCAAAGACCAAAACGTGCTTGTGTGCGCGCCCCTGGAACTGGCGCTGCTGGCGGAGCCGTTCCATATAGCGCACACTAAAGCGCGAACCGCCGACCGCGATCAAAACCAAAAGGGAGACGATAAAGGGGATCGAACGGGGAAAATCCGCGGGGATTACTTGCGTCGCACGCAAGAGAAAAAAGACCAGAACGTTAAAGACCGTGGCGATGACCACTGCCTTTAATATCGAGCCAAGTTCCTCCACGCTCGCATACTGCCAATTGCGCCGGTACAGCCCGCCCCAATAAAAAACGCCCATCCAAATGGGCAGCGTGACAACCGTATAAACGATGAGCGGAGAAATGAGGACCCATTCCTCATAGGCGCTGTCGGTGCGGAGCCACAGCGCGACAAAGGGGATGAGCGCCAGCAAAACAAAGTCAAGATAGAAAAAATGGCGGTTTCTCAAACGTAAAAGCGCCCGCGCGATGCGCTCGGTAATCGAGTACTTGGGCATGACAACAATCTCCCTCTTCTAAAAAATAACAACTTTTGAGAACTAAAGACGGGTCCGCCCGCCGACCGCAAATACGGCTATTATATCCCAACTTTGATTACAAACGAATAACAACTTGTATGCGATTGCAATTGTCCGTTTTTTCCCTAACATTCTGTAACACTTCGGTTGTTGTGTCGTGCTTCCGGCCCTCGTGCCGCGCAAGACACCTCCAGCCCTTAAAACCGTCCCGCCATCAATGGACAGCCCCCACCCTTCGTGCTAAGATGGCTTGCATCCGAAAAAAAACGAGTCTGACATTCATTGGTTTGGTCAACCTGCATTCCCCTTTCGGAAATGTATCCCGCATGAATCGAATTGCGCTCCTTTTCTTTTTGGTTTGCGTCTCCACTCTTATCGCTTGCGGCGACGACAGCGCACCTTCACCCCAGCCAACAGCAACCGTCCCCATTTTTGCGCTGCCCACCAATACCCCTGTGCCTCCGCCCTCCACACCAACCTCCCGCGCTCTTGCTCCCACGCAGCCGGGCATAACGCCGTTGCCTGGCTCAGACCTCGATTCTCCCATGATAAGCGTCGCAGGCGGCATTTTTGGCATGGGCAGCGACACGGGCAGCGCCGATTCTGGTCCTCCCCATCAACTTGCCGTCGGCGCATTTGCGCTCGACACCTTCGAAGTCACCAATGCCGATTTCCGGAAATTTGCGGACGCTTCCGACTATCGGACCGATGCTGAAAGGAACGGGTCTTCCGACAACTGGTTGACCTACGCTCGTGACAAAGCAAACCATCCCGTGGTCAAGGTCTCCTGGAACGACGCCCGGGCTTTTTGCGAATGGGCGGGCAAACGGCTGCCGACCGAGGCGGAATGGGAATTTGCCGCGCGCGGTCAAAAGGGCGTGATCTTTCCGTGGGGCGATGAGTTTGACCCCCAAAAAGCAAACGTCAAACTCTCGGGGTTGCGCGGGACAACTGCCGTCGGCTCGTTCCCCGCCGGAGCGAGTCCTTTTGGCGTTCAGGATATGGCGGGCACCGTGGCAGAGTGGACGGCGACTGTGCCCGAACCGTATCCGGGCAATACGACCGCTTCCAGACTTTACGGGACCGGCTTGTACATCGTGCGCGGCGGCGGGTGGTTTAGCCCCGCAGAGCAGGTCACCACCTTTTTCCGCAATTCGAACGTCCCGATCGCTGCCAACGACGATCTCGGGTTTCGCTGTGCCAAATAAATACGCGTTCGCCAATCAAGGAGCAGTCAATGAACGACGCGCTTTGGGATTTCAAAAACCCGTATGCCTGGATGGGACGCGCCGCGCGTTCCGCATTTCCGCCGCTCATCATCTGTTGCGCCATCAGTGGCGGCATTCAGGGCAAAGAGTCCAACTCGAACCTTCCCGAGACCGCAGAGGAACAGGCGCAGTCCGCGTACGATGCCTACAACGCGGGCGCGTCCATGATTCACGTTCATGTGCGCAATACCCAAAAACTCTACGAGAGTTCGGACAGCGCCGCCGAATATCGCGCGGTCAATCGAATGATTCGCGCACGCTGTCCCGACGTAATTATCAACAACACTACGGGCGGCTCGTATGGCATGACCGATTCCCAACGCCTCGCGTGTCTGGATGCCGCTCCCGAAGTCGCATCGCTCAATCTCGGACCCGAGATGTATAAATTCAAAGCAAAAGCGCGTCCCGAACCTTTGACCCATCCGCGCCCCGCGCTCGACCTCGATGGTTTGCATCCTGCCACCTACGCCCAGATCAATCATTATGCGCGCGAAATGAAACGTCGCCGCATCAAGCCCGAAATGGAGCTGTATCATCCGGGCATGTATTGGGTGATTCAGGATTTGGAGCGTGAAAAATTGATCGAGCCGCCCTATCTCGTGCAGTTCGTGCTCGGCACCGTGACCGGCAGTTTCCCCACCCCCTGGACCGTCATGTCGCTCTTGCAGGAACTCCCGCCCAACTCGATTTTTGAGGTCATTGGCACCGGCGCCTATCAGCTCCCCCTCAACACGCTTGCGATTCTGCTGGGTGGGCATGTGCGCGTCGGCATGGAAGACAACGTTTATTACAAAAAGGGTCAATTGCTGGCAAGCAACGCCCAGGCGGTCGAGCGCATTGTACGCATCGCGCGCGAACTCAATCGCGAGATTGCCACGCCCGCGCAGGCGCGCGAGATTCTGGGCTTGTCGTCCACACCTTCCCAACCATGAAAACAATCCCAGAGCAAATTATCCAGCGTTTTTTGCAGCGCACTCCCAAATCTCAAGCAATGAATCTGCGAGCGCAGCGCGTTCTCCCCGGCGGCAACACCCGCACGGGTGTGCATTACGCGCCCTATCCCGCCTTTATGGTGGAGGGCAGCGGCGCACAGCTCACCGATTTGGACGGAAACCATTATCTCGACTTGCTCAACAACTTTACTTCGCTCGTGCACGGGCATGCCCACCCCGCGCTCCTCGATGCCGCGTCAAAACAACTTTCGAACGGCGGTGTTTACGCCTCGCCAATGGTCAAGCAGGTAGAGCTGGCAGAGCTCATCTGCGACCGAGTTCCCGGTGTCTCGCAGCTGCGGTTCTGCAATTCGGGCACCGAGGCGACAATGCTCGCCGTGCGCGCTGCCCGCGCATTCACAAGGCGCAGCGGCATTCTGAAAATGCACGGTGCGTATCACGGCTCGCACGACCTTGCGGCAGCCACCGCCGACCCTGAAGCGGACTGCGGCATCCCCGACGGGCTGCGGCAGAATATTTTCTTTGCCCCTTTTAACGACTTGGACGCGGTCGAAAACATTCTTGCGGCGCATGCAAACGAGATCGCAGCCATCCTGCTCGAACCTGTTCCCAATGCGGGCGGCATCCCGCTCCCGCGCGCGGGCTATCTGCAGGGGCTGCGCGCGCTGGCGGACCGCTATAACGTGCTGTTGATTTTTGATGAAGTGGTCACGCTGCGACTGAACGAGGGGGGCTATCAAAAAATCGCGGGGGTCACTCCGGACCTGACCGCGATGGGGAAAATTATTGGGGGTGGTTTTGCCGTCGGCGCATTCGGCGGCACGGCGGACATCATGACACAGTTTGACCCCGCGCGTCCGGGACACATCCCCCATTCGGGCACGTTCAACGGACACAGCGTCACCATGGCGGCGGGCATCGCGTCATTGGCAGAACTGTCCCGGTCCGAAATCAACCGCATCAACGCGCTCGGCGACCGTTTGGCTGCGGGTTTCGACGAGGCATTCGCCGAAGCCGGCATCGTCGGCAAAACAACGCATGTTGGCTCGCTTGTGCAGGTCCACTGGCGCACGGGCGAAATCACCAACATGGAAGATGTCTCGGACGGTTTTCGCGGGGCAGGGGACTTGCCCTATCTCTTGCATCTCGCCATGCTGAATCGCGACATCTATTCTGCGGCGCGCGGCGAATACAACATCTCGACTGTGATCACCGATTCGCAAGTGGAGCGAGCAATCACAAACTTTAACGAGTCTCTGCACGAACTCAAACCCTATGTCGCAGCGCAATTTCCTGCGCTCATTGCCGATTGACTATATTATGCTGACACCACGACAACACCGCGCCGCTCAACGTCGGGCGCATGTCATGCTCAAGCGTGCGGGCATCGTGTTAACGCGCGCAGAAGCGCGCGACATCGAAATCGCCGATATGGGCTTGGGCGAACTTGAAATCACCGGTCTCGAACTCGTCGTCTATGTCAATACCGCTCGCTGCTGTGCCAAAGAACTGGTCCTGTTCCCGCGCCAGACTTGTCCGGAGCACCTTCACCCGCCTATCCCGCAATTCAACGAGCCGGGCAAAGAAGAAACCTTTCGCTGCCGCTGGGGGACGGTCTATTTGTACGTCGAAGGCGAACCGACTGTGCGCCCCCGGGCAAAACCGCCCAAACACCGGGCGCAATACTATACCGTCCGCCACGAAATCGCGCTCAAACCGGGCGACCAGTACACCATCCCGCCCAACACGCGACATTGGTTCCAGGCAGGACCGCGCGGCGCGGTTGTTTCTGAATTTTCGACCACCAGCCGCGACGAATACGATATTTTTACTGATCCCGCGATCCGCCGAGTTCCGTCAATCCCCTGATAGTTTCTGTCTTGGGGCGGACATCAGCTGCGCTTCTGCCGCCCCATTTGCCTGCGGGCTCTTACATCTTGAAAGATTTGCGCGTATCAGGCAGCAGCAAATAGATCAAGATCAGGATGGGGATGAGTCCGTTTGTGAGCAGTGCGGGCACCAGTGCGCCGCCGCTTCCGATAACATTCAACAGCACTGTAATAACAGAATATCCCATCGCCACAACACCCAATAGCCATGCCCACGAGCGCAAGTTCCACGCCCCATAGGCAAAAGCGACCTGCAAGAGCGGACCGATTCCCAAAAGGCAGCTCAATAACAGTCCAAATACGCCTGCAATCTGCGTAACCCCAGTGGGAATGAACATGCCCACTGTGCTCCCGGTGAGCAAGAGCGCCGGACAGCATAGACCCACCAGACCGCTGATGCCGGAAAGAATCGCCAACAGAGTTATACCGGTTGGGCGTTTCCCGCTTGTGCTTGGCGCGGACGGCGGCACGGGAGGCGGTGTCGTTTCTGGTCCCGTGACCGGTATGGGTACCGGAAGCGACGATTCGTTCGACTGTGGTATTGGGCTGGATTCGGGCAACTGATTTTCAGACATCTCATCTCCTTTGTTGGACAAACTTGATCGCTTGACTCTACATCATTCGCTCGCGCGCTAATGTGAGTGTGCTTTCTATTTTTAGTTGCGGATAGGGCATGCTCGCCGCAGTGTGTCGCGCGGGGGACGAAACAGCGTGCATTCCTTCCCGCCCAAAATCGTGACGCACACTCGACAAATGCAAAGGCATTGACGCCTTTATGCTGTGAGTGCTAAAATCGCGTCATGAGCCGACGTCATCCTTTTCTCTTTTACGCAGTAATCTTTTTTGGGTTAACGCTTGCAAGCACACTTGCCATCCGGTATTTTCTCGGCTGGGATATCGTGCTGGCATGGTTAATCTCCATCACCCTCGCAACCCTGCTTGCTTACCGTTTTGACAAAAGCATAGCGGGTTCCAACCGCGTCCGTGTGCCCGAGCGCGTATTGCTCTTGCTAGCGCTCGCGGGGGGTTCCCTCGGAGCGATCATCGGCATGTATTTTGTGGGCGAGCATCACAAGACCGGCAAGACCAGTTTCTTGCTTCCTTTTTTTGCCATCCTCGTCGTGCAGGTATTGATTGTGGGGTTTTATTTTTGGACCCGCATGGGGGGCGGTTGAGCCGAGATGGCAGAATCACTTTGTTCCTTTCTCGATTTCGCCACCGAGACCGCTTATCTCGCCGGGCGTCTGACACTGGGTTATTTTCAAACCGGTGTTCTCCCCGATTTCAAGTCTGATAATACGCCCGTCACGATTGCCGACAAAGCTGCCGAAGAACTGATTCGTTTGCGGATCGAAAAAACATATCCGCGACACGAGATTCTGGGCGAAGAATTCGGGATGGGCGATCGGTTTCACCATGCGAGCCATCGGTGGCTCATTGACCCGATTGATGGCACCAAATCCTTTGCGCGCGGCGTCCCCCTCTATTCCGTTCTAATCGGTTTGGAAATTGAAGGCGTGGTTCAGGTTGGCGTTGCGTACTTTCCCGCGTTGAATGAAATGCTTGCAGCTGCCGTCGGCGAGGGCTGTTGGTGGAACGGCCGCCGCGCCCATGTTTCGGATGTGAGCGATATGTCGCGCGCGTACGTCCAGGCCGCCGATGCCCGCGCGTTCGACACACACAAACGTCGTGATGAATGGGACCGTCTCAAGAGCGCCGCGTATCATCGCGGCGGGCTGGCGGACGCCTACGGTTATGCGTTAGTAGCTACGGGGCGCGCCGAAATCATGCTTGACCCGATCATGGATGTCTGGGATTGCGGACCCTTCCCGCCGATTCTTTCCGAAGCGGGCGGCTATTTCGGTGACTGGCAGGGCAATCGCACGATCTGGGCAAACGAAGCGCTTGGCACCACCGAAACTCTGTTGCCCCGGGTTTTGGAGCTTTTAGGGCGATAGCAAAAATCCGTGTCCTGCGACACGGATTTTTATTATCGCTCAGCCTGTATTCAAGGGTTGGGAAAATCTTAACAATGTCACGACAGCACGAGCGTGGCTTGCGGTGTTGGGAAGCGTAATCGCTCCAACACATCGGTTTGCAGGCTGGTCAATTCTGGATACGTCCATAGGCGACTGCCATCGCTGAATTGCAGCAACACCACCGTGTAGCTGCCAAATATTT
>JADZCJ010000035.1 GCA_020851635.1 Anaerolineae bacterium | reverse complement strand
CGAATCTCCACAAAATGCTCGGGACAAAATAGAATTCGCGTAAATTCGTAATGATTCGCGAGGTTCGCGTTTTCCAATATCTGGCTCATTCAAGCAAATTCGGGAAATTGTAAATTTACGGATCCTTGGTCGGGGGCGTGACTTTTCAAGCGATTGCCGCTTGACCATCTGAAACACGCGCTCGCGCTTGGGTCGGGTTGGGCGTATTCTGCGTTATGAAGAAAACCTTTCTCTCTGTGCTTGCTATCCTGCTGTTTGCGCTTTTGGCAGTTCCTGCGTATGCGGACAGCACGATCACGGTTTCTGCTCAGGACCTCACATACGATTTTCCAAAGAGCATGACTTTTACAGCTTCGGCGTCAAGCGATGCCGAAATTCAAAAAATGACGCTTGTCATTCGTTTTCCCACTGTAACGCGCCGGGTGGATGCTGAAATTACCCCCGGCAAGGAGGTGGATGCACGGATTGACTGGAATCTTGACACCGACAACTCGTCAGCGACCGGCGGCTATATCCCTCCCGGCGTCACCGCCACATACACCTGGGTGATCGAGGACGCGGCAGGGACCACGTTCGAGACCGAACCCGAGACGTTTAGCGTCGAGGACAATCGGATTGACTGGGAGACGATCGAGAATGACGACCTGGCGATTCATTGGTATGGCGCGGGCGAATCGTTCGGGCAGGGCATCTATGACGCGGGCATCGAAACGCTCAAGCAGGTCCGCGAGGAGTTGGGCGCAGGCGCGGGCGGCAAAATTCACATTTGGTTCTATACCGACCGCGAGGACTTTCAAACCTCGATGCCTGACATGAATGTGTGGACCGGCGGACGCAGTTTTGGCGAATACCGCGTCATTATCTTGCTCAATGAACCGGTGGATGCGCTGGACGCGGTGCGGGGCGCGCGGCACGAGTTGACGCACCAGATCATATTTGATTCGCTCGGAGGGGGTCTGGCGCGCCAGGCATTTCCTCATTGGTTGAATGAAGGGTTTGCCACCTATAACGAATCGGGCGATCGCTCGCTTGTCGAATATATCTCCGGACCATTGAATCGCGCCATTGCGAATGACGCCCTTCCCACGTTGAAATCTCGCGAAGCCAACTTTCCGCCCGATTCACAAGAAGCGCTTGTTTCATACGGGCTGAGTTATGCGGTGGTGGACATGCTGTTCCGCGAATTTGGACGGACCAAGGTCCAGGAAATGTATCGCTCGTTTCAGGAGGGAGTCCCTTCTGACGCCACATTCACCAAAGTCTTTGGCTTGGACACGAACGGACTGGACAATATGTATCGCGAGTCGGTGGGTCTGCCGGAACGCGTTCTCGCCAGCGCCGGTGTGCCCACGCCGCGCGCGATTCCGACTTTTGCGCTCTCGAGCGCAGAAACCCCATCCAAGTCCGGGAGCAACGTGACTCCGACCCCGCGCTCGGTTGCGGCGGCAAACACATCCGCGCCTGCGGCGGCAACGGTGGTTCCCGCATCCGGCGCGTCGAATGAGGGTGGCGCCGTAAGCACGGGTCTTTGTGGGCTTGGGCTTGGCGGTGTGGCGCTGGCAATGTTTGGTGCATATGGTTGGCGCAAACGGCGTAATCCAACCCGGCTGTAGATTGTTTGGCAGTGTCTGAACTGTGCTTGGGCTCCTTTTACTGCCGAAAGGAGCCGAGGATCCCCGTGATATGCGGTTACGAGTTATTCTTGCGTGGTTTGTAATCGTGCTCCTCTTGCTCGTCCCCACACGAGCTGCCGCGCAGTCTCCGATTGTCGTAACCTCTCAAACCTTTCAGGCGCAATTTCCGCGCTCGATGCAATTTGCCATTCAAGTGGAAAGCAGCGCTCCAATCCAAACTTTGCGCTTGACGGTGTGGCAGGACGGCGTTGCGCTCGGCTCGCGCCATACCCCCAAGTTTGCCCCAGAGCGCAAGGTGCGCGCAGTTTTTGAATGGAGTTTTCAAGCTTTTGGCGAAGGCGGCTATTTGCCACCCGGCACGCGCGGCGAATATACGTGGCACATCCAGGACGCTGCGGGCAACAGTTACGACACCCCCCGGCGGGCGTATGGTGTGGAGGACAATACCCAAAAGTGGAATGTCTTGTCCAACGATGATTTGACGGTGCGTTGGCATGCGGGAAATGCGGCTTTTGGTCAAGCGATTTTTGACCGCGCGGTAGCGGCGCACGAGTTTCTGGAGCATGAGGTCGGCATAGACAGCGCAGACCCTCTGGAAATCTTTATCTATGCTGATAAACAAGAGTTTTTTGACGCGCTTCCTGCGTTTTCAGCCGAATGGACGGGCGGGCGCATGTTTCCCGAATATGGCGTGATCATGATCAATTTTGCCCCTTCGCAGTTGGAATGGGGCTTGCGCGCGACCAGCCACGAGCTCAGTCACGCGATCCTGCACGCCAAAATCCGCGGCACGATCGGACAGCTGTCCATCCCTCATTGGCTCGACGAGGGATTGGCAGTCTATAACGAGACCGACGACCACGCACCGGACGAACAGTTTGAGGAGGCATTTCAGCCGGCTGTCCGCCGCAATGCGCTCATCCCTCTACGCTCGATGCAGCTGCAGTTTCCCAATGCTTCGGAACAGGCGCAGCTGGCGTACGGGCAAAGTTACAGTGTCGTAAAATACATGATCCAGGAACACGGCAAGGACAAGTTTGCCAAACTCTTGAACGTCTATGAGCGCGGCGCCGCGCCCGATGACGCTCTGTTGGAGGTCTATGGGATGAACCAGGACCAGTTAGAGAACGCGTGGCGAAGAAACGTGGGCGCGCCCGAACGCCGGGTCGCGAATTCAGAGTTGCCCACCGTGCCCATACGACCTACGTATGACATTTCTTCGCCGTTTGGCAGCACCACGATACCCACAACCGTTTCTACGCCGGAACCCACCCGCGAACCTACAATGGTTTCCTTGAGCGCGACGCCGGGTCCCGCCAATGCAATTCCTTCACAAGCGCAAGAGCTTGCCATCAGCAGTCTTTGTTTGGGCGTCATTGGGTTGAGCGGAGTTGTCACGCTTGTCGGGTTGAAACGCCGCCACCCTCCCCGCTTTTGACGGCGCCGCCGCCGCGCTTTTCCGTCCCTCTATATTCGCAGTCCGCCAACGGCGGTCTGCGGTCATCTGTGACCATGAACCTTCCCGCTTTCAAACTCGAACGCTATTTCGCGCAATACGAATTTCACGTCGAGTTCACCCTTTGCTCATCCGACTCGGAATCACTTGGCGTTGGGACGCTGCTCGATCTGGAGCCGGGTGCGCGCGAAAAATTAGAGCAGCTCTGGCTGGGCTATACCGAATCACAAGGCGCGCCCTCACTGCGCGCGGAAATCGCGCGAATCTACGAGACAATTCAACCTGAAAACGTGCTCGTCCACAGCGGCGCGGAAGAGGCGATTTTTCTCTTTATGCACGCCGCGCTCGGCGCGGGTGATCATGTGATTGTTCATACCCCATTCTATCAATCGCTCGGCACAGTTGCATCGAGCATTGGGTGTGAGATAACGCGATGGGAGGCGCGCGAGGAAAATGGTTGGGCGCCGGACGTGGACGAATTGGACAGAATGATTCGCCCGAACACGCGCGCGATCATTCTCAACACGCCGCACAACCCGACAGGGTATCTGATGTCGTGTGGGGACTATACGCGGGTTAATCAGATTGCGCGCGAACGGGGGATTGTTTTGTTTTCGGATGAGGTCTATCGCGAAGCAGAATATGATGCGGCGGCGCGTCTCACATCTGCGTGCGATGTCAATGAAACCGCAGTTTCGCTCGGAGTCATGTCCAAGACCTACGGCTTGCCCGGTCTCCGCATCGGCTGGATTGCCACGCACAATGCGGCAATTTTCGAGCGTATGGCGGCGCTCAAAGACTATACGACCATCTGCAACAGCGCGCCGTCAGAGTTTCTCGCGGAACTGGGCTTGCGGCATCGTGGCGCGCTCGCCCGGCGCAACCTCGACCTGATCACCCACAATCTGGGGCTGCTCGACACCTTTTTTGCTTTGAACGCCGACCGCTTTACATGGGTGCGACCCCGGGCAGGACCGATTGCGTTTCCCAAACTCTTGCATGGTGATGTGGACTTGTTTTGTCATGGTGCGGTGACACAGGCGGGTGTTTTGTTGCTGCCCGGCACGCTGTTTGACGACACGGACAACCATTTTCGCATCGGCTTTGGGCGCGCCAACATGCCGCAAGCGCTGGCGAGGTTCCAAGAATTTCTCGCGCGCATATAGGCGCAAACGCGTGGTCTTGGTCGGTCTTATTCCCATTCACCCTTGACCTCGCGGGTCAACTGCGCGAAGAATCCTTCCATATAGGCATGTCGTTCCTGCGCGATTTTTTGCGCGGTCGGCGTAAAAAAGCGCGCGCGCAGGTGTTTTAGCTTGACGTGATATTCATCAACGGGGGTATGCTCGGCATTGTGTTGTTGGCGCGTGGCGACGGCGCCGGGCTGCGGCTCGCTGTATAGTTTTTGATTCAACAGCCCGCAAATCGCGTATGCGCGGGCAACGCCGACTGCGCCGATCGAGTCCAGTTTGTCGGCGTCATAAAGAATTTTGGCTTCGAGCGTTTGCGGTTGTGCGGCGCCCCGAAAACGATGCGAGCGGATGGCGTCCGCGACTTGATCGGCAAAGCCGGCGTCCGCACCGTTTGCGATTAGAAATGCTGCGGCATCCTGCGCCGAAACCTCCGCATGGTCTATTTCTACCGTGCCGCGGTCTTGCTCGTGCCGCGCGATATCATGCAAGAGTGCTGCAGCGCGAACAACCTCCGCGTTGCCTCCTTCTTGTTGTGCCAGATGCTCTGCCATGCGTACAACTCGGAGAATATGCTCGAAATCATGCGCGCTGTCCGCGTCCGCGTAAAATGCGCGTGCTTGCTCAAGTGTGGGTAGGGTGGATGACATGTTCAACATTATAGTAGAGACGCAAGATAATACGACTTTGGAGCAGGGGAATGGGCGAATCAAGTTCCTGTGCTATAATTTTGGCGTGTCTTTGGGAACCTCGTCCAGACCAAAAACGAGCGCCGCGCGGGCGGTCGTCATTGTCCGCGGGCTGGTGCAGGGCGTCAGCTACCGTTGGTATACACAACGGCGCGCCGAGGATCTCGGTTTGACCGGTTTTGTGCGTAACGCCAACGATGGCTCGGTCCATGCCACAATAGAGGGCGACCGCGCTGCCATTCAAGAGTTGTTGGATTGGATGGGCACCGGACCCGCCGCGGCAGTGGTCGAGAGCGTTCAAACTGAATGGCACACGCCATCAGGGGAGTTTATCCGGTTTGAAGTTAGAAGTTAATAGCGGCGCCTTGCCGCGTGTGGCAGCGCCCGACGCCAAAACGCTGGTGAACGGCAAGCCCGAGCGGATGGCGTGGATCGTCCTCTTTGGAGCGTTTTTTGCCTGCATCGCCCTAACGCTCCTCGTGCCCCTCTTTGGTTTCCAGTTTGTGCGCTATTCGACGGTCCCCGTCAACGCCCTGCTGCAAGCCGCGCCGCTGCGCGCAGATCAGGTGGCGCCCGTGCGCGTGACATTGCCCAACGTCACATTGCCGCTCGCGGTTATTGACCCTGCCACGATCACTGAAAACAGCCGCGTCGAGACCGACACGACCGACAATTCGCGGGCGTTCATGACCTTTTTCGACAACAGCACAGCCACTATCTATAAAAATTCGCAGATTGTTTTGAGTGAGATGCGCCAGCCGCAGTTCGGCGTCAGCGAACAACCCAACAGCATCGTGATCGAACAATCCCGCGGGATTGTGCGCTATGGGGTCGCCTCGCCCCTCTCGTTTTCGGAAAATTCGAGCGCGCGACCGACTCGATTCCTTGTCCGCACCCCACATTTTGATGTCTGGCTCAACCCCGGCAGTTATTCACTGGATGTGACCGACAACGTTTCGCAAGTCAGTGTGCGCGAGGGCAGCGCGGCAATTCGCTCGCGCGACGGCAGCCGTGAATTATTGGTAGGGCAGGGGCAGCGCGTAATCGCCGAACGCAGCAAACCGCTCGCCGACCCCATCCCCGCCGCGCAAGAGCTGATTGTCAATGGCGAATTCACCAGCGAGATTGATTGTTCGCCGAACGCGACCGGACCCTGGCGGTGCTACAGCGATCAGGGTGGTGATGGTGGGGTTGTCAACGGCTCGGCAGGAGTGGTCACAAAGGGAGACCGCCGCGCCGTTCAAATTCGCCGCACCGGTTCGGAGCAGAACAGCGCCATCACGGGGATTACGCAAACGATTGATCGAGATGTTTCCGATTATCGTTCGCTCACCTTGTCGGCGGATGTGCGGGTCGAAGGGCACAACCTTTCGGGCGGTGGTTATCTCTCGACCGAATATCCGCTCATTTTGCGTATCCGCTATCGCGATATTGACGGCAACGAAAGAGAATACGTGCGCGGTTTCTATTCTCAGAACGACACAAACAACCCAACAGCCAATGGCGAACTTTTGCCGCAAGGGCAATGGATTCCGATTGATTCGAGCAATCTGCTCGCCAGTCTGCCCATCAAACCGTTTCATATCCTCTCGCTCGAAATCTATGCTTCCGGTTGGGATTACGAGAGTTATGTGTCGAATGTGCGTTTGAAAGCCGAGTAAAGCGTTGCCCCTTATGCCAAGCAGACGTATCGGAGGGTTCCTCTGCTATTTTGTCTCGTATGATTGTCTGGAACCTCCGCACATTCATTTGGCAAAAGGCAAAGGGAAACAATCATCAAGCGCCAAATTTTGGTTGAATACTCTGGAGCTGGAGCACAACCGGGGGGCCCTCTGCGAATGAGTTGAATGATGCCATAAAGATAGTGAGAGAGAATCGAGATCTGTTTTTGGAGATGTGGGATGAGCATTGCAACGATTGACGTTCAACCACGGGTGGAGGGTGTCGAGTTTTCCGGTCACTCTCTTTCGATTCGTTTGCATGACGGGCGGATGATCTCTGCGCCGCTGTCCTGGTATCCGCGTCTGCAGGCGGCGACGCCCCAAGAACAAGGTGACTGGGAGATCCTGCAAGACAGTGATGACCGCGACATTATTCATTGGGAGCGTCTGGACGAGTTTATCCCGGTCATTGCACTGCTCACAGGAACGCCGAGCCGCGAGTCCAAGAGGTCTTTTGAATTGTGGCTCAAAGGACGAAAAACCAATATGCAATAAAAAAATCGGGACATGGTCTCGATTTTTTTATTGCGTCGGTCTCACTTGGCGCCCAGCTTTTTGATCTCGTCAACAGCGCGCGGGTTCTCGAGCGCGCTCGTGTCTCCGGGGTCGTTGCCCAGATACACCGCCCGCGCCACGCGCCGCATAATTTTTGCGTTGCGCGTGCGCGGCAGGTCGCTTACAAAATAGATCGCCCTGGGCAGGAGTGCTTTGCCCAATTCATCGGTCAAACGCTCCCGTAGTTCTTGGCGGATGGTCTCGGGTGATTGCTGGTTTGGTTTCAGCATTACGAAACAAACGACCGATTCCCCCTTGACCTCGTCGGGCACTCCGATGGCGGCGCTTTCGAGCACGGCGGGATGTTTTGCCAGCGCCGATTCCACCTCGGCGGGTCCAAGCCGTTTGCCCGCAACCTTTATCACGTCGTCCGAACGACCGAGGATGTACCAAAACCCGTCGTCGTCTATGGCGGCAAAATCGCCGTGGACCCAAACGTTTGGAAAACGCGACCAGTATGTGTCCAAATAGCGCTGTGGATTTTGCCAAAAGCCGCGCGTCATGCCGATCCACGGTTTGCGAATGACGAGCTCGCCGACGCGTCCGCGCACCGAATTGCCACTTTCGTCTACCACATCCACGTCCATTCCCGGAATGGGTCCCGCAAACGAGCCGGGCTTTTGCGGCGTCAGAAAATTGCCCATCAATATCCCGCCCGCGATTTCGGTGCCGCCGGAATAATTGATGATTGGCAGGCGCGCACCGCCGACGGTGTTGTAAAGCCATAACCATGGCGTCGGATTCCAGGGCTCTCCGGTCGAGCCAAACGCGCGCAGCGACGCCAGCGAATATTTTTTTACGGGTTCGTCGCCGTATTTCATCAACGCTCGCACAAACGTCGGCGATAATCCGAGGAGCGAAAGTTTGTGCCGCTCCACCATCGCCCACACGCGATTGGGCGCGGGATAATCGGGCGCGCCATCATACAAAAACATGGTCGCGCCCAGCAGCAGCGCGCCGTATACAAGCCAGGGTCCCATCATCCAACCCATGTCGGTCATCCAATAAATCGTGTCGGTGGGCTTGACGTCCATGCCGTGATACATATCTTGCGCCGATTTGATCGGAAAACCGCAATGCGTATGCACGGCGCCCTTGGGCTTGCCCGTCGTGCCGCTGGTGTAGATCAACATCAACAAATCTTCGGCATCTGTCCGTTCGGTGATCGCCTTTTCATCTGCCCCCAACGTGACCACCTCATCCCACCAGTGATCGCGTCCGGCAAGCATTTCGACCTTGTTCTGGGCGCGCGGCAATACGATCACATGTCTGACGCTCGGCGCCTGGGAAACGGCTTCATCCGCCGTCTGTTTCATTGGCACAACCTGCCCGCGCCGCAGCACGCCGTCGGCAGTAAACAACGCTTTAGCATTGGCGTCGTTCAGGCGCACCGCTGTCGCGCCTGCGCCGTAACCGCTAAACAAGGGCAAAAAGACCGCGCCGATTTTGGCAATGGCGAGCACCGCCACCACGATCTCGGTGGTCATGGGCATAAATACGCCGATGACATCCCCCTTGCCCAAACCTAACGCGCGCAAGCCATTTGACATCTCATTGACCTGCGAATAGAGCTGCCTGTATGTTAGTTCGCGCGTGGCTCCCTCTTCACCCTCCCACTTGATGGCGATCTGATGCTCCTTGGGCGTGCCCATGTATTTGTCTAGGCAGTTGTGGATGATGTTCATCTTGCCGCCCACACACCATTTGGGAAATTGAATCCCGGCGGAGAGGTCTATAATCTGAGAATATGGTTCGTAAAACTGAATATCCAGCGTGTGTATGACCGTGTCCCAAAACCAGGCAATATCATCCGTTGACGCGCGCATAAATTCGCCGAGCGTGGCAAACCCGTTTCGTTTATAGAACTGGTACAAATTGCTCTCGACCATTTGCGCGCGCGTCGGGCGCCAAACAATTTCGCCGCCATACTCAAACTCTGCCATGCAATGCTCCTTGACGGGGGGTCGCCGCGATTATTGCGACAGACCGTTTATCTGTCAAAACCCCCGCCACAAAGGGCGGGGGTGAATTTTTTCTGCTATTCGGTCACCGAGTCGTCCGTAATTTCGAGCGCCTGATCAATGATCTGCATCCCCTCGTCCAGCTCTTTTTGGGTGATGGTCAGCGGCGGGTTGACGAGAATATTGTTCCAGCGCACAAAAGTAAACAACCCGTTGTCGCGGAAAAATTTGTTGACCACCGCCATCGCGCCCATTTCGGATGCTTTGGCATTGAACGGCGCCATCGGCTCGCGCGTCTGCCGATTCTTGACGATTTCCAGGATTGAAAACATGCCGATATAGCGCGCCTCTCCGACCGAAGGATGTTTTGCTTTGAGCTTTTCGTGCCACTCGCCGAGATATTTGCCCATTTCGCGCGCCCGTTCGATCAGGTTATCCTCTTTGTATACGTTGATGCACGCGATCGCCGCCGCGCAGCCCATCGCATGCCCGCCGTAGGTCAGCCCCGCATACAACACCTTGTCGTCAAAATATTTCGCAATCTCCTCCGAAACGACCGTTGCGCCGAGCGGCATATAGCTGCTGGTCAAGCCCTTGGCGACCGACATGATGTCCGGTTCGACCCCCCAATGATTCACCGCGAACCATTCCCCCGTGCGCCCAAACCCGCTCATCACCTCATCGGCGATAAACAGAATGCCGTACTTGTCGCACAAAGCCCGAATCCCCTGCATATATCCGTCGGGCGGAATAATGATTCCATTCGTGCCGGTCACGGGCTCCATGATAATCGCCGCGATATTGTTTGGGTTTTCAAATTGAATTGTATCTTCGACGTGGTTCAGACAATTCAAATTGCACGCCGGCGCATCCTGGCACCAGCGGCAGCGATAGCGATAGGGGTCGTGAACTCGAACGACACCGGGAATACCCGGCTCGGCGGGCCAACGTCGCGGGTCGCCGGTCAGCGTCATGGCGCCCGCGGTCCCGCCGTGATACGAGCGATACCGCGAGATGATTTTCTGTTTGCCCGTTACCATGCGCGCGATCTTGATGGCATTCTCGTTTGCCTCGGCGCCGCCGAGCGTAAAGAACGATTTTTTCAAGCGCCCGGGCGTAATCTCGGCAATCATTTCGCCCAGCACGCCGCGCACCTCGGTCGCCATATATGGCGAGGCGTAGGTGAGCGTGGCGGCTTGTTCTTGAATCGCGCGAATTACCCGTTCGTCGCCGTGCCCGATATTGACGCTCATGAGCTGCGAGTTCATGTCAATATAGCGTTTGCCGTCCGGGTCCCAAAAATACACGCCTTTGGCGCGGGCGACGGGGATGGGATTGAACGCTGCCTGGGCGCTCCATTCAAACAGCGTATATTCTTTATTCAGCCGAACCATTTCGGCAGTAGGCATCGTCATGGTTTTGTCTCCTGAGTGGATTACATCGAGTTGAGAATAATGAGAAATTGGGTGGGAGTAACAATTCTTGGATTTCGGTGTGAAACCAGATTTAACAAATGCAAGTTGCCCGAAACCAGATATGCTGCGTTACCCTGGACAGCCGTAGCAAGAATGAGATTGTCGGGCGGATCCTGTGGGACAAGATTTTCAATTTCCGTGACCTCTACAAATTCCCCAATAGAACAGAGTCTGTCCAGAAATTCGTTGATTTTTTTGTCGGTCGGATGAAATCGCTTCTTGATATGTTTGCGATGTAGTGTGGTCTTCGTTTCTTGGATTATCTCGTCACTGATTACCAGAATAAATTTGCCCTCTGACGCATAGCCGACAAGTTGTGCGGGTTTTCCATAATTGATAATCATCGCACTAACCAGCACATTCGTGTCAAGGACTGCCCGGGTCATTTCACAGCCCTCGATGCTTTGTAGCTTTTGAGACCGGAGCGTGGTTTGCGTTGTCTTTTCTTGACGCGGGCTCGTCTGACAGCATCAACTTTCTGCTGAATCAGGCGTTCCACCTGTTCTTCCTCTTCGGGTGGGATAATGGGCATTTTGGCATGGATTTCTGCCAATAGCTCACGCAATTCTCGACCGGCTTGTGCGCGTTGTTGCTCCTTGCTGATGCGCTCAGCGATTTCGGTCGAGACCGTCTGGGGACTCACCAACTGCTGATAGTCCGACATTGGAATAATTGCGACGACGGGAATCCCGCTTTTTTCAACAATGAGATGCTCATCCAGAGCATAAGCTGATTTAATGATGGCACCGAATCGGTTTTTGGCTTCCGTGGCCGTAACAATGCGAACGTGAGGAGATCTGGTCATAGCTCTGCTCCCATAAAGAGAATCGCCTAATTTTAGGCGATATTAGGCGATTGGACAAGCTCTATTCTGCAAGTCACTCCTTGAGCGCCAGAATACTCTGTCCGCCGAACATGACCATCAACCCATTGAGCTATGGTTTTACTGTCCATCACTGCCTCCGCGTCTCGCTGTTGCTCAATCGTCGTTTGCTGCATGGCGCAGCGCTTTGAGTCGTCCGCGCTTTTTCTTGTCGTCCACGCGTCGCGCTTGCGCAGCGCGTGACACCTTGGTCACGCGGCGCGGTTTGGGCGGCTCCAGCGCGCGGCGGATCAGGTCGGCGAGCCGTTCCCGCGCATCCTCGCGATTCTGCTCCTGTGTCCGATGCCGCCGCGCTTGAATCGTGATTACGCCGTCTGCCTTTGCCCGGCTGCCCGCCAGGCGGAGCAGCCGCTCGCGCACCGGGTCTGTGAGCGAGGGCGATTGGCGCGCATCAAAACGCAGCTGCACTGCCGTCGCCGTCTTGTTTACGTTCTGGCCCCCCGGTCCCGAAGCGCGGATGAATGATTCCTGGATTTCTTTGTCATCGAGCGCAAATCCCGGCGTAATCGTCAACATGAGTGCATCAAGTCGCGCGCAGCAGGGGCATGACGTCGCGCCCAAAAATTTCGATACTGCGGGTCAGTTCGGCAAGGGTATCATGTTTGAAACCTACGACGGGATATTCCAGTCCGACGGCATCCAGCGCCGCCAGTGCGTCCGCGACCTGCGCTGCGGAGGTTGCGTGCAAATCAAAGGTTCTGCGTAAACTGGTCGTCACCTTGCGACCGTTGCTTGCCGCGCGCAGGCGTTTTACGATCGCGCCATAGTCCGTGTGGTCACGCCAGCCCGGATGATAGCCGTCGCCGAGGGTCGCCGCGCGCTGAATGGCGGCATCGGATTCACCGCCGACCCAAATGTCCGGCGGATTTTCTAATCGCGGCGAGAATGTCACACCGGAGAAATTATACGTGCCGTGATGTTCGGGTTGTTCCTGTGTCCACAAGGCGCGCAGGATGGTGATGTATTCATCCATCAATTTTCCGCGGTGGTGAAAATCGGCGTTCAGAAATCCATATTCGTCCTTGCTCCAGCCGACACCGACGGCGACTGTCAGAGCGCGCCCCGACAGATGCGCAATGGACGCGATTTCTTTGGCGACAATGAGGGGATTGCGCATCGGCAGGACGAGGATCGAGGTGCCCAACTCGATTCGTCGGGTCATGCCCGCGAGATACGCCAGGGTCGAAACCGCTTCCGTCCCCAGCGCATACTGTGGATACGCGACCGGCATGAGGACGTGGTCGGTTGCCCACATCGAGTCAAAGCCCACATCCTCCGCAAGCTGCGCACTCGTCTTGATGCCCTCGGCGTTGCTTATGGGCGAGATCAGATTGGGCAGAATAAATCCGAAACGCAATTGTTATACCTTGCTCCAGCGTACTTGGAACTCTAGCTCATCGGTGTTATCGGCACGTTCGTGCTCGACACTGAAACTCGCGTCTGCAGGCACATAGAGACGCTCGCCTGCGACCTGGATCTCGAATGGCTCGCCTGCTTCGAGCGAATCTGCGAGGCGTCGCAGTTTCGCGACAAATTCTCCCACTGAATACACCTTTTCGATATCACGTGCCGACTTGCGCGCCATTTTTTCTATCTCTCCTTTCGCGGAACTCCTCCGTGCATGCTTTACGAATTCATCAACCCATTCAACTCGGCAGTCGTCAGGATGCGGTCAAGAAACGTAAACGTGCCTTGGTCCTGCGCCTCGCGCGCCGCCTCCACCATCCCGTTCATAGCTGCGCGATACAATGATGTCGCAAGACTGATGCGGCGCACTCCCGCCGCTTCCAGCTCGGCGCGTGTGAACGATTTTCCGCGAATCCCCACCATGAAATTAACGGGCTTGCGCAACGCCGCGCAGACGGCGCGGACCGCGTCAAGGTCGGGCAGACCCGGCGCAAACAACACATCCGCCCCTGCCTGTTCAAACGCAGTCAGCCGCCGAATCGTATCGTCCAGATCATTCTTGCCCCGCAGATAATTCTCGGTCCGCGCGGTCAGTGTAAATGAAAAAGGCAGCGCATGTGCCGCCTCTGCCGCCGCGGCCACCCGTTCGACCGCCTGATTGAAATCAAACAGCGGTTTCTGCGGGTCGCCGGTCGCATCCTCGATCGAGCCGCCCACCAGACCTACGCCCGCGGCGAGCCGAATTGTCTCTGCCGCATCCTCGGGCGCATCGCCAAACCCCTTTTCAAGGTCGGCGGACACGGGCAGGTCAACGGCATCAACAATCCCGCGCGCTTGCGCCAACGCTTCTTGGCGCGTCACCTGTCCGTCGCGCCGTCCCAGAATTCCTGCTGACGCGCCGCTCGACGTCGCCAGCGCTTGAAACCCAAGCCCCGCCAACAACCGCGCCGACCCCGCGTCCCATGGGTTCGGAATCACAAACGCGCCCGGACCCGTGTGGAGCTGTTTGAAGCGTTCGCCTCTTTCGTGTTGGTTCATTGTTGCTGTCCGACTCAGTATGTTCGCTCACGTTTCAAGAACTGCCCGCGCCCGAGCGTGCCCACAAATGCGCCGTCCCGTGCCGCGATTTCGCCGCGCACGGTCACGACGGCGGGTCGTCCTTTGATCTCCCAGCCCTCGAACGCGCTGTAATCCAAATTCAGCTGGTGCGTCTTGGCGGAAATCTTGCCGCGATAGGTCGGATCATAGACGACGAGGTCCGCATCGCTGCCAATGGCAATTGTGCCCTTGCGCGGGAACAAGCCAAACAATTTCGCCGCCTGGGTGCTTGCGCTGGTGACGAACGTGCCCAAATCAATGCGTCCCGCCGCGACGCCGTGCGTATAGAGCAGATTGATGCGGTCCTCCAACGAAGGAATCCCGTTCGGAATCTTGGTGAAATCGTCGCGTCCCATATCTTTTTGCCCGACAAAATCGAACGGCGCGTGATCCGTGGCAACGGTAGAAACATATCCCTTGCGCAAGGCATTCCACAGCACTTGTTGGTTTGATTTGTCGCGGAGCGGCGGCGACATGACGTATTTGGCGCCCTCGAAATTGGGCAGTTCGGCATAGCTCTTGTCGAGGACCAGATATTGGATCAGGGTTTCAACATTGATATTGACGCCGCGCGCCGCGCCCGCCATCGCTTCGTCCAGCGACTCTTTGCAGCTGGTGTGCACGGTATAGATATGAGTCCCGTGCGTCTCGCCAAATGTGACCAAATGATGCACGCCTTCTGCTTCGACGCGCGGCGGACGGCTCCAATAATGATATTCCGGACCCGTTTTGCCTTCGCCGACGAGTTTCTTTTGCATCTCGAGCACCAGATCGGCGTTTTCACAATGCGCGGTGACGACGACGCCCAGTTCTTTTGCAAGCGCCATCGTGTCATACAATTCCTTGTCCGTCATGTCGAACGCGCCCTTGTACGCCAAAAAGACCTTGAAACTCGAAACGCCCGCCGCGACAATCTCGCGCAGTTGTGCTTCGGTGTGCGCGTCATACCGCGTCACTGATTGGTGAAAAGTAAAATCACATGCGCTTTTGCCAACCGCCTTGCTCATCCACAGCTCGAATCCGTCTCGTATCGGCTCTTCATTTTTCGCCTGACAGACCATTTCAATCAATGTGGTCGTGCCGCCAACCACTGCCGCGCGGCTCGCGCTTTCATAGGTGTCTTTGGCAAACGTGCCCATGAACGGCAAATAGATATGCACATGTGGGTCAATAAAACCGGGAAACACATATTTGCCTGTGGCATCAATCACGGTGGCGCCGGGGGGCGCATCCAGATTCCTGCCAATTCGGCTGATTTGCTCGCCATCGCAGTAAATGTCGGCAGTGTATTGTTCACCCGCCGTAACAATATTGCCGTTTTTGATCAGTAAACTTGCCATGTCTCAACCTCCGCTTTGTTAAAGATTATTGCCCAATGTAAACCGCATTGTCGGCGCAAGTTAACGCTCCCGAATTATAGCAACGGTAATTCAAAAAACAAGCGTCAGAGCTCTACCTCGATCGGGTGGGGTCCGCCAACATTGACGGGAAACTGCGTTTCGACATCAAAAGGGCACGCCGAGACAACGACGATGCAATCCATCAGCGCAAGAAATGTCGCAAAATCGCCCGGTTCGGACGCGTTTGGATGAGTCACGATCGTGCCGTCGGGTTCGGCGCGCGTGCTCGAAAAAAGATTGAGGGGTTGGGGAATTTCAGTAACGATGATCCCGCGCTCTGCCATGACGTTCTGCAAATTTTCTGCGCACGAAGCATGATGTCCCTCGACCCCCAAAAGCGCATATCGCGCCGCGTCGCAGGCGGCTAAAAGCATTTCATGCCGCTCGTTTGCCCCGTCCTCGACAAATTTCAGAATCGGACGACGCAGCGAGGTCAAAAAGGTCTGTCCGGCGCGCGGATAAAGGTGCCGCGTGCTGCTGACAAGCGAATGACGCGCGGACAGGTATTCGGATGGGTCCTGCGCGTTGAATGCAAAAAAATCTGCAACCTGATGACCAAAGGGGGAACGAATACAGATCGTGTCGCCCGCGTGTAAATCAAAGGCGGCGGCGGAACGGGCGGGGATAGTGGTGGTGGTTCGAGTCATTGGGAATAAAATTGTCGAGAGCGCACGGTGTGTGCGCTCTCGAGTTGCGAGTAGAGTCCGGGCGCGGGTGGAGATGGGCTATTTCGATTTGGTGGCGGTTGATTTGCTGGCTTTGGCGGCAGCAGCTTCGGTCTCTTTTTTCGATTTTTTTCTCAGGTCCGCGCGGTGCGCGCGTTCGTATGTCTGAATATCCACGAAACGACCCTTGCTGTCGCGTACGGCATACAGTTTTTTCCCGCTCTTGCTTCGATGGGTGGTGCGTCTGGCTTTTGCGGGCGCTTTCTTTTTTGCAGCTGGCATATTTGGCTCCTTTATGAATGTGCTATACCGAAGCGAGACTCTACCTGGCGGTGCGCGCTTGCCCACATGCTCCGGCTTGGTTTTCGCTCCGAATGATTACTCTGACATTCCGTCGTCCATCCACCGTTTGAATTTCGCCACATCCTCATCCGACCACGGACCATCTTGAGGCATACTCTTGTCGTGCAGACGCTCATAAATATGCGCGGCGTTCATACGCACATCGCTCAGATTGCTCAAATCAAATTCATAATCCCGCATACACTCGATATCCTTTTCGCGAAACAGGGGGCGAATATCTTGCGCAAATGAAAGTGCCATGACATCCTCCGAGAATCAGGCGTCGGATGTGCCGGGCGCGGTCAGCCCTTCCCATGCCAGCATGACCCCGAGAAAGACCAAGAGCGTCACCCAGATAGATTCGCCCTGCAGTCCGGTCAGCCCCACCAGAGAAAACGTCTGTGGAAACAGGGCGGTCAGCAAGATGAGGACATACAACGCGATGGTGAGCCAGCGCCCGGTTCCGGTAAAGAATCCGCGCCAGGGCGCGCCGGTTGCGGCGCGCATTGAAAATATCGTCGCAATAATACCGCCGACGCTTGCGGTGACAAATACGGATTGCCACACGATCCGTATTTCAGGCGCAATCTGCGCTCCGAGCGACATGATGGCGGGAACCAGCAGCGCCCAATAAATGCTCTGCACCATGCGGCGTCGGGCAGGATCGGTCATCCATTCATGATGCCGCAGCTGCACCACGCCCCACCACAAACCGAGCAGCGTAAAACTAAAGGTCGTTACGGTCGCGTAAAAGGAATCCATCTTTTTGTTTGCGCAGACATCAGAGAATCTTTGCAGTTTCCGCGTCGGCGGCAGCTTGGGGTGTGGGTGTGGGTGCCGTGGGTGCGGGTGTCGGCGTCGGGAAAATGGGTGTGACGTTCAGCGAGCGCACCATGTTTTCGAGCAGCGAAAGGTTCGGGTTGAATGCCGCAGGCGGCAGACTGCTGACCGTTGTTACAATGTCATTGATATATCTCTCGTATGCTTTGGCAAAGGCATCATACTCTGCGCCCGACACCTCGCGGTCTTCGGGCAGGGCGGGAGTGCCAATGTTCCAGAACGCCGATACATAATAGCGCCCATCGAGCGTGATGCCTTGAAACGTCCAGAAAGCTTGGGAGCTGCGCAGGGGGGCGACATCCTGAGCATAATACGTAATGAATCCCACGCCCGAACCATTCACAAAATCGAGCAACCGCGTTTGCGTGTGAAACACTTGAGACGAGGGAACCAGTGGCATGACAAAAATGTCCTGGTCCGGCGGGATCGTCCGGTCCGCCAGAATTTTCTCGAGCGATGCAACACCTTCCGCCACACCGGGGTCGAGCGCTTTTAGCTCTTGCACAGGGTAGACATAGACCTGCGGTTTTGTCGGGTCAAAAAACTCGGACGGCGGCTGGTCGTTGAAAAGAAATTGAATTCTTTCGGGCGCGCCCCCGCCCAAAGCGGGCGCCTGCTGAACGGGCGCGGCAGGCAGAAATTGACCCTGTGCGGACTGGGCGAGCGCGGAATCGAAACTAAAGGACACGCCGCCGAAATTTGTTTCAACTATATCGCCTGTGCCGACGCGTGTGAGGGGCAAACCCGTCGAACCGTACTGCGCCTGATCGTATTCGGTCGTGACCAGTGTCGAGCCCTGCAGCGTCCAGGTGATGCGATTGTCTTGAGGCTGTCCATCAATCTGCGTGAATGTCACCACCGCCTTGTCGCCATCACCCACCCAGGTGCCGCTCTCGACGACTGGATTACCCTTGCCAATGAACTGGGTCGTCATGATAGCTGTGCCGTCGAGGGCGAGGTCCAGTGTCACCACACGTCCAATCGCGTCGGCAGCAGGCAAGATGCCGCTAAAAGTGCCGACCAATCTCGAATCCGGCGCAACGGGCGCGACGGGTATCTCGGTCGCTGCGGGTACGGTGGCGGTAGCAACGTCCGGCGCCATGGCGGGCGCTGGTGGCTGGGCATTTGCCGGTTCGGGGGTTGCGGTCACAAACCCGACGACCGTCGGCGCGCTGGTTGGAACGACCAACGGCGCCCGTGCGGGCGCAGCAAGGTTCGCCGCGGGACCTGCGCACCCGCCAACGACGACAGCCGAAATCACCAAAGTCAAAATCAATTGAAAACGCATACACCATTCCCTCTTTTCACAAGGCGTTGATTTCACTCGCGGCGCGCAGCCCTGACTCGATAGACCCTTGAATCCATGCGTGCGCCAGGGACGCGTGTTCTCCTGCAAAATGGATGCGCCCTTCGGGACGAATAATGTCGGCATAGAGGCGGGTTTGCTGTCCCGGTTCGAACATGGCAAACGCGCCGCCCGCGTGGGGGTCATCATGCCACGCGTATGATGCGCCGCCCTCGTATGTCTGCGTAATTTGCGGATGAATCGCCGCGATATTCTCCAACGCCTGTTCCAGACGGTCGCGCGGCGGCAGGGAAGCCCAACGCTCTGCATCATCCGCCCAGGTGTAACTCGCCAGCAAAACGCCGCGCCCCGTTTCGCGTCCGTGCTCGGGATAATAAAGATTGCGAATCGCGAGATCGGTGACGGTGCCCCCTCCGAAAATGTTCTCGTCCTCTTCCCAAAAGCGGCGGCGGCATTGAATAAAAACTTTGGTCGAGGCATCGTAATGCAGTTGGCGAATTGCCTTTTGTTTGGGACGGCTGAACGGCTGCAGGACCTCGATGTGGCGCAAGACAGAAAAGGGGATCGTGCAAATCATGTAATCGGCAGTTTCGCTAAAACGACCCGCCAAAGTGCGAAAGTGCGCCGTGACGCCGGTCTCGCTCTGGTTCAGCGCAACAACGCTAGCTCCGAGGCGAATGTGCTGCGCGAGGGCGGGATAGAACGCATAGGGCAAACGGTCCGTGCCCCCTTTGATTTGCAGGAGATTGGTATAATACTCGCCCACGTCTTCGCGCAACAGCTCGACGAACGAAAAATTCATGTTCGCCTCTTGATTCTCCATCAACCCATAGAGCTCGATTGCGCCTTCCGACCACTTTTTTTCTTCCAGAAATTCGCGCGTGCTGTAATTATCATATTTGGCGACAATCTCTTGCCACGCCTCATCGCCGCGCGCGGCGACCATGTCAACAAATTCTTGGATCGCATCCGCCCACATCGCCTGAACGGTTGAGGCGCGCTCTGTTTGGGTCAATTCTGCTTCCAGCGGCTCGGACGCGTCGCGATATTCCTGCAAGCGCAGTTTTTTGCCGCCGATATATACATAGGCATTCGGGTTGCCCATCGTGAACGGCAGCGTTTCAAGCCCCAAGTGATTTATATAGTGCAAGGTCAGGTCATGCGATTTGGGGATACGCATCGCGCCCGCCTCTGCATGCAGCCCTTGGGTGAATGGCTCGCGGAGCGTCAAAATCCGTCCGCCAAGACGATTCTGTGCTTCCAGAATTATCGGTGTATGCCCTGCCTTGAGCAATTCATAGGCGGCGACAAGCCCCGCGATCCCCGCACCGAGAATCAAGACCCTTTTGCGCGGCGCGTTGTTTTTTGTCAGTCCGTTCTTTGCTGTATCCAGCCATCGAGACATTATGATATCCCTTGCGGTAGTAGAAATTCCAGGATGTGGTCCGGTTTTCAAGACCTGTCCTTGATCACCTTAATGCGCGGCTCCACCCATCCGGCACGCGCGCCGAATAGTTGATTTTAGCTGCTCCCAAAAATTCGCCCAATTCTTGGATGGCATCGCGCACGGCGCGCGCTGTTTTCAGGTCCTGCGGCGCATCGGGTTCGGCGTACACTGCGTTTATATTCAAGACGCCCGTCGCGCGGTCCATCCTGGGGTCAATTCTGCCAATCAGCCGGTCGTTGCGCAGAATCGGCAGCACATAATAGCCGTATTTGCGTTTCGCCTGTGGGGTATAGATTTCGATTTTATAGTCAAAATTCCAGAATTGAAGATTACGCACGCGGTCGCGCACCAGATTATCAAAGGGTGAAAGCAAGACCGTACGACCTTCAAATTCGCCCCTTTCCAGTTTTTCGACGAGAGGGAGGTCGGCGGTATGAACGAAAAATTCGCCCTTGTATTGTTCTTGTTTGCCACCCACGCGCACGCGCTCGATCTTGCCCGCTTGTTCCAGTTCCGCCAGGCGCTCGCGCAGCTGCGGATACCGCCCCGAGATATAGTGCGAGGCGATGTGGTGCTCGGTGCCTACGCCCAATGCCTGCAAACTTTTTTCTGCGGCACGGCGGACAATCTCTTGTTCGGACCATTTGTCACGCGGGGTCCACTCGGGCAAGACCCGCTCGCTCAAGTCCCAAAACTTGTTCAACCCCTGACGCCGGGCGACCATAATTTTCCCCTGCATCCACAAAAAATCCAGCATTCGAGACACGTTGCGGTCATTCGTCCACCCTGACGAGACCCATGATTTGGGGGCGATTCCGCCTTCAGTCAAGGCGCGTGACGAGATGGGACCATTGCGTTTGATTTCGCGCAGGATGCGATCACGCAGCGATTTGTTTTCTCGAATCCACTGGGCAATCCGCACATGCCACGGATCGCATGTCCGCGCATACTCGCGCATATGCAAGTGATGAATCGGATAATCAAGTGTCAAAACGATGGATGCGGCGTGCGCCCAGTATTCGAATAGTTTTCGGTCGCGGTAGATCAAGTTGTCTATATCAGCGATGTTATAGGGTCCGACGCGTGAAAAAACGACGAGGGTGTGACTCCGCGAGACCGTGCTGAGCGGGTCGAGCTGCAGGCAGCCAATGTCGCTGACAACCCGGTAAATTCCCTCCGGCGTTGGCGCAGGACGTTCCCGCGCAAGATGCTGTTTGGTGACCGCCAGACGACGCGCGGTCTGGGGAGAGATTGTTCGGAGCACGGTCATGTTGGTTTGCATCATATCATTGCTTATAGTCCTGCGGCAAGGGGTTAAGGGTGTGGCTCTTGATTCGAAAAGGCGCTGGCGGTGGCTTGGCGCCGCGAGTCTTGATGAAAAAGGCGCCGCGTCCATTTGACGCGGCGCCTTTTCGAGCGATCGCGAGCTCAATTTGCGATAGGGTTGACTATTTTCGTCGCGCCCGCGCTCCGGATTTCCGTGTTTGCGCCGTTTTTGGTTTTGCCTTTTTTGCCGACGCCGACTTGACGTTTGCCGCTCGCATTTTCCCGTTAAAGTGTGGAATGACTTTGCTGCCATACGTCGCCACCTGTTTTTCCTCGTCGCCCACCATCAAATAAATATTGAACTGGTCAACGCCGATGGACTGTAGCTCTTCGAGACGGCGAATTTGCTCCTTGACGCCGCCGACGATGCAGTAGCGATCAACAATCTCGTCGCTCACAAATTGCGCATTGTCGCTGCCGACTTCGGCGTGGTGCAAATAGTTATAGTCCTTGCGGTCTTGGACATAGGCGTACAATTCCGGGGGCAAATCCTCGCGCGGGTGACGTTTCAACAAGTCCACGACATGATTCGAGACGAGAGCTGGAAACCAGCGCACACGCTCGCGCGCCTCTTGTAGATTGTCCGAAATCCAGACGGGCGCGGCAGCCATAATTTTGACGTCGCGCGGGTCGCGCCCCGCCTCTTGCGCGCCGGTTTTGACAAAATCGCTGCACCATTTGACGAGGTGCGGGTCGGCAAACTGCAAGATAATCCCATCTGCATACTTGCCCGCAGCCGTCAGCACTTTGGGACCATAACCCGCGACCCATACCGGCGGTGTCCCCGCATCCGCCCAGGTCAATTGAATCGGATATCCATCATATTCTACCGGTTGACCTGCCGTGAGCGCGCGAAATTCTTCCACGAAATGCATGAGGTTTTCGTTGGTCGTCGGTCGCTTGCCGAGCACGCGCCGTGACGAGTCGCCGCGCCCGATGCCCAGGTCCATCCGTCCATGCGAAATCCTCTGTAGAGTCGCAAACCCGCTGGCAGTCACTGTGATATCGCGGACGATGGGGTTGGTTACAAGCGTGCCGATGTGGACCCTCTTCGTATTGTATGCCCACAATGCCATGCGGGTATAACATTCCTGCCACAATACGTGCGAATCAAAAGTCCACAAATAAGCGAAACCGGCAGCTTCTGCCTGCTGTGCCAATTTCACTTCACGCCGAACGTCCATATCGCTCTTGAATGTAATGCCGAAATCCATCTTGGACATCGTTGTCTCCCGCTTTTGCTTGTGTCGTGCTGTGCTTGAGATTGGCAGGCGGCGGAGGCATTTTCATGCGCCATCCGCCGCCTGCGGATTACCGATCGTGATTCACCGCCCCGTCCACAGGGCGCGGTGATGGTTCTGGACTTGCTATTCGCCGCCCTTGGTGATCTCGACGGTTTGGGGCTTGTAGTTTTCGCCGGTCACGTCCTGACCCATGCCTTTCAAGGCGTCAACCGCGGCTTGGGCATAGGTGGTCACATACACCCCATCCTTGGGCGCTGCCTTGATCACCTCGAACTCTTGCGCAATCTCTGCCGTCCGATCGAACGCGGCGGCGTCCATGACCCCGATGCCCAACGGCGAGGGCCAGATGAGTTTGTTGATTTCATTCAACATCCACGCCTGATGACCCCGTCCCAGGGTTGTCCCGTATTTGAGGACGATGTCCACCGAATCGTCGAAATTGTCGCGGCAATACATCCAACCGCGGAACGCGCCTTTCAAGAATTTGACGGCAGTCTCTTGATTCGCCGCATCTGCAATCCAATCCCCGCGGACGAAAATTCCGTCCTGCAGCATGGCGGTGCCAACATCCTCAAAGCTGATGACGTTCAAGTCTTCGGGTTTATACAATTCACCTGTCGCGGGATTAACCGCTTCCAGAACTTGCGCGTATTCGTTATACGTCATGGCTTGCGCTGCATCCAACTCTTTGTTGAGCAAGAGCGACATGTCGAACGGCTGCTGGATGATGGTCACATCGGCCGTGTTGTTCGGGTCAATCCCGACTTTACGCATGGCGGCAAACAGCTCGAATTCGTTGCCAAAGCCCCATGTGCCGACCTTTTTGCCCTTCCAATCCTCGGGCTTGGTGATATTGCTGTCTTTCCACGACACTTCGGTAGTGGCGCTGCGCTGGAACGGCTGAGCAACGTTGACGAGATTCGCTCCGCCTTCAATCGAAGCCAGCACTTTTGGCACCCACGCGACGCCAAATTCCGCGCCGCCGGTCTCGACGACCTGCTGGGGCACAATTTCGACAGCGCCCGGTTTGATGGTCACGTCAAGCCCTTCTTCTTTCCAGAAACCCTTGTCGAGAGCTGCATAATAGCCGCAGAATTGCGATTGCGGCACCCATTGCAGTTGGAGACTGACGGGAACCAATGCAGCTGCGGGCGCGGTTGTCGCGGCGGGGGCGCTCGTGGCTGCCGGCGCAGTCGTCGCGGCAGGCGCCGCGGTGGGTTGTGGCGCGGGGGCGGGCTGTGCGACGGGGGCACATGCCGCAATCACCGCAAACATCGCCACTATCCCCAAAATCATCACAAACTTTTTCATTCGTTCTCCTCCTCCGAAATGCGCGACTCGTCTTGAGCGAATCGCGGGGCATGAATTTTCACTTTGGGCACAAGTATGTTTCCGTCTTTTGGTCTGCCACCTCCTTGAACCCTCGAGCGCTTGTGTCAAAAATGCAGCTCGGAAAAAATCGGACCGAACAAATCATTCTTCGAGCTTGCGAACGGAAGCGTGCCAGGGAATTACCAGCCGCTCGATTGCCACGATCAGCAGATAAAAGCCGATGCCCAGCAAGCACGCAATGACAATAGCTGCCCACGAATTCTCAAAGCGAAACAGGGCCGCTTCCTGTGTGATATACACGCCTAACGACTCGCGTGTGCCGCCGAAAAATTCGCCAACCACCGCGCCAATCAATGCCAGCGTCGAGCAGATTTTAAAGGCGTTG
>JADZCJ010000034.1 GCA_020851635.1 Anaerolineae bacterium | reverse complement strand
TACTGCGTAATTTTTCAATCAACACTCCCCCCCCCTCCTCCAAGATGAAAACTTCCGACCTTCCCCTCCACTACAACGCCGTCCGCATCCTCGAACACAATCTTGCAGAACGCGCTGACAAGGCGGCATTGTTTTCCCCCGAGCGCACCCTCACCTTTCAACAGGTCAGCGACGAGGTCAATCGCGTCGGCAACGCGCTCATAGGGCTAGACGTCCGCATGGGCGACACCGTCGCGATCTTGAATCTCGACAACGCCGAATGGGCGATCAGTTATTTCGCCTGTCTCAAAATTGGCGCGATCGCCGTCGGCATGAATACCCTCCTCATGCCGCACGAGCACGCCTTTATCCTGAACGACTGCCGCGCCCGTGTCCTCCTCGTCCACGCCTCATTGTTCCCCGCCATTGACGCCGTGCTCGACCGGCTTGCTTTTGTCAAACATATCATTGTCATCGGCGACGCCGGCACACAGCCCGGCGACCAATCCTATAGCGACTGGATTGCCCATCAACCCGCCACACTCGAAACCGCGCTCACTCACCGTGACGATTTTTGCGCGCTCAATTATTCCAGCGGCACCACGGGCGAGCCCAAAGGCATTCTCCACGCGCACAAGGACCTTCCGCTGATCTCTGACATGTGGGCGGTCAATGTGCTGGGCTTGCGCGAGACCGACCGCACCTTTGCCACCGCAAAACTTTTCTTTACCTTTGGCACGGGCGGCAATCTCGTGTTCCCCTGGTATGTTGGCGCGAGCTGTGTCTTGATGTCAGCGCCCCCGCGCCTCGCGACCAACGTTCTCGAAACCATCCAAACGTTCAAGCCCACCATCCACTTTAACGCCCCCACGGGCTATGCCGCCATTCTCGGGATGCAAGATTTTGCCGAGAAATACGACCTTGCCTCTCTCCGTCTTTGTGTCTCGGCGGGCGAAGCTCTGCCCGCGCCTGTGTGGCAAGCATGGAAGGATGCGACTGGTCTCGACATTATTGACGGCATCGGCTGCACCGAAGTCTGGCACATTTTCATCTCCAACCGCCCCGACGACATTCGCCCCGGCAGCAGCGGCAAACCCGTGCCCGGCATGGAGGTCAAACTGGTGGACGAAAATCTCGTTGACGGACATTTCGTCACCGTGCCGCCGGGCGAGATTGGCAGCTTGATGGTCAAGAGCGAGACCACCGCGCTCTTTTATCTCCATCAAACCGAAAAAAGCCGTCAGACTTTTATCGGCGAATGGATGTTTACGGGCGACAAATATGTTCAGGACGCCGACGGGTATTATTGGCATGCCGGGCGTACCGACGACATGCTCAAAGTCGGCGGCATTTTTGTTTCGCCCGTCGAGGTCGAAAGCACGCTCATGAGCCATCCCGCGGTCCTCGAATGTGCCGTCATCGGCGTGCCCGATGCGGCAGGACTTGTCAAACCCAAAGCATTCGTCGTGCTCAAACAGGGCTATGTCGCAAGCGTGGGTTTGAGCGAAAACATTATCGGCTACTGCAAAGAAAAAATGGCGGAATACAAACGCCCCCGTTGGCTGGAATTTGTCCCCGAACTCCCAAAAACCGCCACCGGAAAAATCCAGCGTTTCAAACTGCGGTAAAATCCCTCTACTCTGCCCGTACGGAGAAATCAATGACGATTGCTGTCAACATCGCTGTCCCCGAAGGACTGGTCTTTGCGGCGGACAGCCGCCAAACCTACACCAACGCGCGCAGCGACGTGCGCGTCAGCTCTGACAATGCCCGCAAACTCTTTCAGCTCGGTCCGCGCCATGCCGCCGTCACTTACGGCTGGGCATTCCTCTGCAATCGCAATATCCACAGCCACGTCAACGATTTCAAGCTCACCGCTGCCCCCGACGGCAAGACCGAGGATTTGGCAATCGCCCTCGCCAAACATCTCACCGTCCAATACAACGCTCACATCGAAAAAGAATACGATGCCCCCGTTGATGAAAAAAATTACGCGCTCGCGCTCCTCGTCGGCGGCTACGACACCGGCGACAAAGAGGGCAAAGTATACGAAATCTATGTCCCCGGCGACGAGGCGCGCCTCGTCCAGACCACCGACCAGCGCGTCGGCGCGGCGTGGCGCGGGCACACCCTCGTAATCGGACGTCTGCTCAAGGGCTATGACCCGCGTTTGCGTGAACTGCAAGGATTTGACGAGAGCTTGGCAAAGGCATTGGAAAACGCGCCCCTCGATTATTTGATTGATTACTGGTCCATGACCCTGCAGGACGCGATCGACCTCGCCAGTTTTCTCGTGCATACCACCGTGCAAATGCAGCGCTTCTCCGATGGGGTGCGCATGGCGCCGGGCATGTCCGCCAACTGCGGCGGAGCCATTGATGTGGCAGTCATTGAACCCGAGAACGGCTTTACATGGATCCGCCACCAAGCCCTGCACGCTTTACACGGTTCCGGCATCGTTGCGAACGGCGAGACCTGAATCCCCTTCCTGCCCATTCGGTGATAATATTACGGCATCCTACCTCACCGTGTTCCCGGCCGGATTGTTACCCGCGCCGTGACATCCCGGTGTCGGCTTGTCTCACATGAATTCGAATCTCTTTGCCGCCGTACCCACGACGCTGCGCGCGAACGCGCCGCCCGCGTCGTTTCACGTCCTCGCCAAACCGACGGGCGCGACCTGCAACCTCGACTGCAAATATTGTTTCTTTCTCTCCAAAGAAATGCTGTATCCGGGCAGCCGCTTTCGCATGGCGGACGATCTGCTCGAGCAATACATCAAGCAGGTGATCGAGGGTCAGCGCGTTCCCGAAATCGTCGTCGCCTGGCAGGGCGGCGAACCGACCATGATGGGGCTTGATTTTTTTGAACGCTCTATCGCGTATGAAAAAAAATATCTCCCACCCGGCAAAACCATTCTCAACACCATCCAGACCAACGGCACTCTGCTCGACGACGAATGGTGTGAATTTTTCCGCGCGCACAATTTTCTCGTCGGTCTTTCCCTCGACGGGCCCCGCGCAATGCACGATGCCTACCGCGTGGACAAGGGCGGCGCGCCCACTTTCGACAAGGTCATGCGCGCCGCGCACCTCTTGCAGACGCACAATGTGGATTTCAACATCCTCTGCACCATCCACGCCGCCAACGCCGACCACCCGCTCGAGGTCTATCGTTTTTTTCGCGACGAATTAAAAACCAATTACATCCAGTTCATCCCGATTGTCGAGCGCGTCACCCCCGAACTCTTGGAGGTGGCAAATGAGGGCTGGGGCGATTCGCATCACACGCGGGCGCTCTATACGCTGGACGGCTCGCTCGTCACCGACCGCTCGGTGAAACCCGAACAGTGGGGCGATTTTCTCTCGGCAATTTTCGACGAATGGGTGCGCCGCGATGTGGGCACGGTCTTTGTCCAAATGTTTGATGCCGCGCTCGCCTCGTGGGTCGGCGTCCCACCGTCGCTGTGCATCTTTGGCGAGACCTGCGGCAACGCGCTCGCCCTGGAACACAACGGCGACCTCTATTCGTGCGACCACTTTGTCGAGCCCCGCTTCAAGTTGGGCAACATCCGGCAGGACTTGATGATCGAGCTCGTCGCGTCCGACCAACAGCGCGCCTTTGGCAATGCCAAGCGCGACACCTTGCCCAAATATTGCCGTGAATGTGTGGTCAGATTCGCCTGTCACGGCGAGTGCCCGCGCAACCGCTTTATCTCTAGTCCGGACGGCGAACCCGGCTTGAACTATTTGTGCGCGGGCTATAAAAAGTTTTTCACCCACATTGATCATCCCATGAAGGTGATGACAGACCTGCTCAAGCAGAACCGTTATGCGGATGAGGTGATGGAGATTCTGAATCAGGAGGAAAAGGATCGCCTGACTCGTGCGGGTCGGAATGACCCGTGCCCTTGCGGCAGCGGCAAGAAATTCAAGCATTGTCACGGCAGAACCGTCTGACGTGATTCAAATATCACAAGCAAGTTAACGGAGGTCAGTCATGTCAGTCATGTTCCCCATTCTCATCATCGCAATCGGTATCGCCGTCCTGGCGCTCGGCAAACGCGTCGCAGTCCTCGGCGCGGCAGTCGGCGCAATCGTCGGCGTGGCATTGCTCAGTATTTTTCCTACACTCCTTGAAAACCCGCTGGTTGCCCTCTTGATTCCCGGCGGGCTTGCGCTTCTTGGTTTCTTTGCCGCGGCTTTTGCCAAAGGCATGGTCCGAATCGTGCTCCTCGTCTTTGGCGCGCTCGCGGGCGCGGCAGTTGTGGCAGCATTTCTCAATCTCTTTAGCCCCGATTTGGGCTGGCTCGGTTTTCTGCTCGAGTTTGTCGGCGGTGTCGTCGGCTTTATGCTCATCCGCCGCTATCGAGAGTGGGGTTTGATCATCCTTTCAGGGTTCATTGGCGCGCTGCTTGTGACACGCGGACTGATAGGTTTGATGCCCGCGCTGGATGGCACGCTGAGGGGCATCGCCATCATTGTGCTCGCGGGCGGCAGTATCGGCTACCAGGGCGGGTTTCTCAATCGCGGCAAAAGCACAGAGGTCGCGAAAACGACGGACACTCCCCCCCCCGCCGCGCCGCCTCCCGCCGCGCCACCCCCGGCCGCCCCGCCTCCAACCGAATAAAATCAGCTGATTATTGAGACCTTTCAGACCTGCGAGGTCGGGCGAACTCGATTCGTCAAGAGACACTCGCAGGTCTGTCCCCTCAACCCAAGTGGGACTTGGTCTGGACGACCACAGCGCAAAAAAAAGAGGCAGATCACAATGTTGTGACCTGCCTCTGCCGCATGGATTGCTAATCTTTTAACTTGGGGTCCAACTTGTCCCTCAACCAGTCCCCGCACAAATTGATGCCCAGCACCGTCAAGAGAATCGCAAGCCCCGGAAAAACCGAAACCCACCACGCATCCACAAGATAATCGCGCCCATCCGATACCATCCCACCCCACGTCGGCGTTGGCGGCTGCACGCCCAAACCGAGAAAACTCAGCGAAGCTTCAAAAATGATTGTGCTCGCCACCAGCAGCGTGGCAATCACAATGATTGAACCCGACACATTCGGGAGGACGTGGCGCAGCATAATGCGCCCATCGCCGCACCCGATCACCCGCGCCGCCTCCACATAGTCCTCCTGGCGTGTTGCCAGCACCTCTCCGCGCACGACGCGAAAATAAAAGACCCAGGTGGTGATGCCGAGCACCAGAATCAGGTTCACAAGGTTCGCGCCGAGGACGGCGACCACGGCGATGGCGAGAATGAGAAAAGGGATCGCCTGCTGAATGTCGGCGACGCGCGCGAGGACGAGGTCAACTTTTCCGCCCCGATACCCTGAAACCAGCGCCAGGGTTACGCCAATCGTCCCCGACAGCAAAACAACCGCAATCCCGACGGTCAACGAGACCCGCGCGCCGTGAATGATTCGGCTGAGCGTGTCCCGTCCCAGAGGGTCCGTCCCAAGCAAATATTCCGGACTGCCGCCCGCCATGAACGACGGCGGCAAAAGCCGCTTGCCCAATTCCTGCGCGGTCGGGTCGTGCGGGCTGATCACATCCGCCAGAATGGCGCACACGATTACGCTCACGACAATCAACGCGCCGATGAGCACCGGCAGATTGTGCTTGATCCTGTTTACATCAATGCGTGCGCGCTTGCGCGCAGGAAGGGTGGGCGTCACTCTGCTGAGGCGAATCGCGTTACCTGCATCTATCATGGTCGAGTCATCAGAAACGAATGCGCGGGTCGAGCCAGCCATAAATCAAATCCAAAAAAATATTCACGCTCACGACAATGATCGCGGTCATGGCAACAAACGCCTGGATCACCGGCACATCACGCGCCGAAATGGACTGGATCATCAACCGCCCAATTCCCGGATAAGCAAACACCACTTCGGCGATCACCGCGCCGCCCAACAACACTCCCACTTGAAACCCAATCACCGTCACCACCGGAATCGCCGCGTTCTTGAGCGCATGCCGCGCCACTACGGGCGTGGGACTTAGCCCCTTGGCGCGCGCCGTCCGAATATAGTCCCGGTTCATCACATTGATCAGACTCGACCGCAGGATGCGCGCAATCGTCGCCGCCGGAAAAACGGCAACCACAATGGCGGGCAAGATCAGACTCTGCCAACCCGCCGACCCCGACACCGGCAGCCAGCGCAGCTGCACGGCAAAAACCAAAATCAAAACAATCGCCAGCCAAAACCCGGGTATAGATTGACCCAGCAAAACGATCACGCGCGAGAGCGCATCCACATAGGTCCCGCGATTCAGCCCCGAGATAATCCCGAACGGCAGGGCAAACAAGAGCGCAAAAAACATCCCCAGTCCCGCCAACTTGAGCGTCGCGGGCAGCCGTTCCAAAATCAGACCCATCGCCTCTTGCCGGTAACGGAACGACTGCCCAAAGTCACCGCGCACGGCGTGGGACAAAAAGTTAACATACTGCACCGGCAGGGGTTGGTCGAGTCCCGCCTTTTTGCGAAACAACTCGACATCTTCGGGCGGAGTGTTGAGGGGCAAGAGCGCGGCGGCGGGATCGCCGCCCAGATGTGTCAGCGCAAAAACAGTCACCGACACCCCGAGCAGAACGATGACCCCAAGCAGCAGTCGCTGAATCAAAAATACAAGCACGCGCGCAGCCATGCCTGCAAAGAACACGTCCGGGCGACCGGGCGCACAAACCACTTGCCGTCATGCGTTCCGTCTTGCCCGGCGTGTCCTTTGCAAGCAATTGTTTTATCCGATTATTCCGAGACGCCCGTATTACTCACCATCACATAACTGCGCGGGTGAGGTCTCCAACCCTGTACCTTGGGAGATACGCCATACAGGTTCTCCGGAAGCCACAGGTAAATGCCCATCGGGTCATCATACAGCAGCTTGCCGAGTTCGCCATAGATCTTGGCGCGTTCGTCCGAGTCCATCACGCCCGCGCCCTTGGCAACCAGCTCATCCGCCTTTGGGTTGTTGTAGCGCGACAGGAACCCGTCGGACTTGACGAGAAAGTTTGCAAAGTTTGCCGGGTCAAACATCCCGCTCCACCGTGCCGCCACCATCGGACTGGTGTTTTTGTGGTCCCAATTTTCGTTGAATTGCGCGGGTTCGACGCGGCGCACATTCGCCTTGACTCCGATCTTGGCTAATTCGCCCGCCACCGCTTCCGTCGTCAATGTCTTGTCGGTCGCCGTCGCATCAATCGTCACCTCGAAACCGTCAGGATACCCCGCTTCGGTGAGCAACGCTTTTGCCTTGTCGGGATCGAACGGATAGGGTTTGATGCTGGGGTCATAGCCCAGCGAAAGCGGACCGATCGGATTAGCCAACCGGGTCCCATAACCGCGTAGCACGTTCTGGATGAGACTGTCTACGTCAACGCCATAGTTCAACGCCTGTCGCACCCGCACGTCGTTGAGCGGCGTATCGGGCACATCGGTCACAAAAAAGACGATCGCCTCTTGCGGCACATCAATCTTGTCAACCTTGAACCCTGCCTTTTCGACGGTTTCCGCCTGATCGGTTGCGACATCCTGAATCAAATCCAGACTGCCGGTCGTCAATTCGGCAATGCGGGTCGAAGCTTCCGGGATCGGGCGAAAGATCACTGTCTCGACCATCGGCTTGCCCTTGAACGAACCATCCCAATACTCTGTATTCGCTTCCAACGTAATGTGATCGTCCTTGACCCACTCGACAAACTTGAATGGACCCGTGCCGACCGGTTTCAGACCAAATTCCGCATCCCCAACCTCTGCCGTATATTTCGGCGGCAGCATCGCCAGCTGCGCGCTCAGATTATCGAGCAGCGGCGCATTCGTTTTGCTGAGTTTAAAGCGGACAGTGTAGGGGTCAATGATCTCGACCTCCTCGACCGCGCTATAGTTGTTGCGGAACGGGCTTGCCAACTCTTCCTTTTGCATCCGCTCGAGCGAAAACTTTACCGAGTCCGCGTTGAAATCCTCGCCGTTGTGGAATTTGACGCCCTCTCGCAGCTTGAACTCGATCGTCTTGTCATCCACAATGGTCCAGGATGTTGCCAGCCCCGGAACCAGATTCCCATCGAAATCTCTTTCGATGAGCATGTCAAACATCGCTTTCATAACCCCTTCGCCCGCTGTCTGCGTTACGCGATGGGGGTCCATGCTTTGCGCGTCTGTCACCAGACCCACCCGCAGCGTGCCCTGGGGTCCTGCCGCAGGCGCGGCGGTCGCAGGCGCCGGAGCAGTGGTTGCTTCTGCCGCAGGCGCGGCGGTGGGTTGGCTGGGCGCAGCCGGCGCAGCCGGTTGTGGTTGCGCTACGGGCGCACACGCAAACAGCGCAAACACAATCACTATCAGGCACATATAGCGCAGAACAGAACTGCTCTTGAATAACATGATATTTCTCCTCCTCGAGATGACATACGTGTTCCGAAAAATTCGGAACATCTGCTGGATGGCGCAAGACCTGTTGCAGGCAAGGCAATGCCCATGCAAAACAAATGCGGATCGCTCGCCGCGCACCTCCCTTTATTCCAACTAACTTTAATGGGCTGACAGATTCTGTCTCGACGACTCGGAGGAAAACGCGAATCTGCGCGAATTTGGGCTAATTCTGATCTTTATTCGTCGTTACGCAAAGCGTAACAATGATTCGCGCAAGCCGCAGTTTGGCGAAATTCGCGTTTCCTTGTGTCAGTCAATAAAAACTACTCAGAATAGGCGGTCACAAATACCGTGACGATTTTTGTGCGGCTTACATGATGCAAACAGTAAAGGGAACGGACTTGGGGCTTGAATTGAAAATGCTCGCGCGCCATGTTGGATGCCGGACCGCTCGCATCGCAGGTGACAAAATGGGTTGAATGTTCCCGGGCCCAGTGGATCGTGTGTTCTTGCGGGTAATGCAGATGCCCGTTCAAGTATCCCGTCACGCGATGCTTTTGAATCAGCGCCAGCAATCGGTCGCGCCCCGGCGGAGCAATCGCCAGATACGAGTTGCGCCAATCGCTCCAGTCCAATCGCTCATCCGGCGTGCGCACAAAAAGCGGCATGTGCGTCAAGAGGATGATGTGCGCGAGCGCCAGTTCCGCCAGCCGCGCCAGTTCAGTTTCGAGCCATTCCCACTGCGCGGTCGCTTCCGGCAATGCGCCGTTGAGCAGTTGGCTGTTGAACGCGACAAACGCACAGTCGTTGTAAACAAAACTATATGCCGTCGGACCGAACCAGACGCGAAACTGCTCTTCGTCGGCTGTGGTCGTGGCGCGCGTCCACCACGGCGCCCCCTCTCCCGTGACGACATCATTCCAAACGTCGTGATTGCCGGGCACCACATACAGCGGCTGCGCCCCCGCGCTAAAAATCGAACGAAACTCGGCCGCGGACGCTTGCAGCGGATCATCCATCAGGTCGCCCGTGTGCAAAACAAATGCCACGGCGGGCTGACGCGCCCGGACCGCGTCGCGCACTTGAATCACACGCGGGTGCCATTCGCCATTGGGCACGCGCACATGGCTGTCCGAAACCTGCGCAAACGTAAAAGGCGAAAACATGCTAATTGGAATTTAGTATTCCTTCCAACCACTCGCGCTGGGTCACGAGCGTCTGCGCTTTTGCCGGCGGCACAAACGTTTCGAGCGAAACGATGCCCTGATAGTTTGGCAGCAGCACATCAAACACCTGTCTGAAATCCAGGTCGCCTTCGCCCAGGGGGAGATGCGTGTCCACCGTGCCGCGGTCGGTGATGCGCGCATCGCTCAGATGCGCGTGCACGATACAATCGGTATTCTCGATAAACTCGACGATCTGGGGCACGCTGCTCAGATGCGTCGTATCCACCACCACCCCCAGTTTTTCCGCCGCAAAATGCCGCGTGAGGCGTTGAATGTGCTCGCTCGTCTTGACCACCTCAAATTCTTTTTGCACATCCATATTCTCCACCGCCAGCGCGACCCCATATTTTTGTCCGTGCTTGACGATCCGTTCAAACGATTCCAGCAAAAGCGCCCAGAAATCCTCCAGCGTCTCGTTCAGCGTAAAACGATGTCCCGGATGAATCACCATCAGCTGCGCGCCCAGGTCATGCGACATCTCCACCGCCTGCATAAACTGTCGCACCGATTCCTCGCGGATGCCCGGGTTCGGCGACGTGATGTTGGTGTCCATCACCGGACAATGCACCGTCGCCATCATCTTGTTGCTTGCCAACACACTCCCGACATGCGCGGGCGCTTCTCGAAATTTCCACAGGTGCTCGGTCCACACCTCCATCGAATCATATCCCGTCGCGGCGGCGATGGGGATCGCTTCCTCCAACTTTTTGTACCAGTATGACATTGAAATCACGCCGATGGGAATCCGCCTCTTGTTGGTCATTTACCCTTTCTCTCCCTCTATCTCCAGATTAAATTCGCCGAGCTCCCCGCCGGGAATGACGGGATTTATCAAGACCGTGTGAAATTTATAACGGTCGCCCCGATACCACGCGACCCCGTGCTCGATCACCGCGTCATTTTCCAAATACGTCGTTCTCTCCGAACAAAGCATCGGCGCGCGTCGCGCAGTCTCCAGAATCTCTGCTTCACGCACGCCCGCCGCCGCCGCCTCATACGTCTGTTCCGCGCGGACGATTTTCAACCCATAGCTCTGCCGCAAGATGCTATAGAGCGACTTGGTCAGGTCATATGTCTCGATCCCCGGGCAAAGCTGCCGGTTCAAATACGTGCGCTCGATTGCCAGCGGCTCGCCGTCCAGATAACGGACCCGCTCCAGCAAAACGAGCTCATCGCCTGCTGCCAGCTTCATCCGCTCCGCCGTCTTGCGCGTCGCCGGCACGATCGAGAGACCGAGCACGCGCGACGTGACGGAATGTCCCCGCTTTTGCATGTCCGCGCTCAATCCCATCATTTGACGGGTGCCCTGTTCGACTTTGGGCTGACGCACAAACGTGCCCTTGCCCGGCTGCGAGACCAGCCAGCCGGTCGTCGTCAGGTCATTCAACGCCCGACGGACCGTCAGACGGCTGATGCCAAAATGCTCGCAAAATTCCCGCTCAGAAGGCAGCCGCACCCCGCTCGCCAGCGCCTGGTCACGGATGGCATCCGTCAGACCGTCTTTCAACTGCTGGTAAAAGGGAATCGGCAGCGTGCGATCAAATTTAATAAGCTCCAGGGAAAATGGATGCGTGGAAACGACCATAGGTGTAGCAGTGCCCATCACGGACACAAACTTGTTATTACAGGTGATATTATCAGCAAGCCCGATACGTGTCAATCCGATTTTCGGTGCCGGGTTCGTAGTCGCCTCCATCCTCCTCGTCCACACCATAATGAAATGACACAAAAACGGGGACAAGCGCAACGCTTGTCCCCGTTTTTGCGGGTACCCAGTCCCAAATTGCCCAACCTCACGTCAAATCGAGATATTCCTGCGGTGTCAGTACTTGAAGTGATGATTTGCCCTTGAAATGTCGCGCATTCCACGTCACGAAACTGGAAACGTTCAAAGTTCGCTCTGCCAGGTTCAGCGTGAGCGCGTCCAAATAGCCCATGCGGCGAGAGCGCATTCTTGTGTACGGTTGCTCAAAGATTTCGGGCATGAATCGAATCACCGCATCCGGATCGTTCATATCCACGGGCGATATTACACTCAACCTGTAAACTTCCAACAACCAAGTTCGCCAATTGTCCAACTTGGAGGGAGCGAGATTAAAGGAGAGCTGTCCCAGCAGTTCCATCAAATTGTATATGGTAATCGCAGGTTCTGCGGTTTGAACTGCTTTCAAAGAGGCAGTGTTCGCCGCTTGACGCGCATCATTCTGGAACGCAAATTCGAGCAATAGCACATCTGTATCTATTACGACCATGACCGCCCTCGCAAGCGCTGCATCGTTTCCTCAAGCGTGCCCGTCGTGGACGCGCTAACCTGCTTGCGAATCTGCGCCACCAGGCGACGACCGCGCCGAACTGCTGCCTGAGACCCTGTCGGACGGAGAACATAAACCGCCGACGTCTTTGTCAATTCGGCGCGCAAACGCCGCTGATCGGCCGGCGACATTGCACGGATCGTTTCGAGAACTTGCTTGTAGGTTGGCCTCAGCTTGCCGCGTGTGGTGATCATCTTGCCTCCCGGCGTGTTCATTCACGCCAATGCGAGTCTAGCGCGTTTTCCGCCGCTGTCAATCTCTTTGCTCCGTACCCCCTGTTTCTGTGTTACGCCTCCCGCGCAAGCCGGTCATTGGCACCCGGACGACGATCCATCCGATGTGGCGTCCTTTGGCAGTCCCACCTCTACCATTGGCAGTCTCCCCCGGCTAAATTGGGCACAGTTGACTCGTCAACCTACGAGACTATCATGAACATGTCAGAAACATCAGACCGCGCCCCATCACGGCGCAATATTCCAGCCCACGACCCGGACGGCGCACCCTCCCGCGTCGCGGACAAGCGCCCGTGGTATATCTGGGCAGGCGCGTTTGTCTCGGCGGGCGTCGGCGCATTCTTTTTCTATTTTTTTATAAAAATGGGCGGACTCCCTCCGAACGCGGCGAGCTTGAACGGGAGCGCCTCCCTGCTCCCCCTGGCGATCGCGCCCTGCGCCCTCCTCGCCGCGCCCGGACTGGTCTTGAGGCGCGCGTGGGCATCGCGCCTGCTCGCGCTCACCGGAATCCTTCTCCTCGCGCTCTTTGCCGCCGGCGCGCTCTATTTCTTGATGATGCTCGGCGCAAGTTACCGCACCGGCTATACCGTCCGTCTCATGACCGGCATGCTGCTCATGCTCATCGCCCTCATGCCCGCGCTCTCCATCGGGCTCGTCTATGCCACCGTCCGCCGCGCGGGTCCGCGTTTCGCCCGCGTCGCCATGCCGGTTGCTTTGTTTTTGTTGACGCTGCTCGTCTGGTTTTTCTCGCGGCTCGTCTAAAAAAATTCGACTCTTGGCTGTGGTCCCCGCCGGGCGCAATCCACAAACTTTCCTTTCGCCTCACTTGATTCTTTGAAACATAGACCCATTCAAACGGCAAGCAGACCGCGACGGCTGAGGCGACCGTCGCGGTTTTTTGTACAAAGCAAAGGCGTTGGTGCATGAAAGTGGCATAAGCGTATAATCTTGGGTTATGCCAAACCAAAACAAGAAAACACGCTCATGCCAAAAGTCATTATATCGCATTCGGAACTGGAAGACCTACGAACAAGCCC
>JADZCJ010000033.1 GCA_020851635.1 Anaerolineae bacterium | reverse complement strand
CAGACTATCCAAAACTGACCATCCCAAATATTTCAATTTCCACGTTGAGATTCATTCACCAAGTGGTGATTTCCACTGGTACATTTTAGCCGAGTACGCTTGGTACATTTTAGCTGAAGATTGACAGCAAGCGCACTCCGCAACGATTCGCCAAGCGGTGGCGGCACAACCGGATGCAACGCTGGCAGAATTATGTGCGCACGTGACGGCGCAAACGCACGTGCGTGCGAGCGCCAGCATGATGTGTCGCGAACTCCAAATTCTGAACTTACCGCGAAAAAAAGTCCCTGCACGACAGTCAGCGCGAAACGGCGCGGGTTCAAACCCTCCGCGCCGCCCATCACGCCAAAACCGAGACTACGCTGCGCCACATCGCCACACACCTCAAATTCATCGATGAAAGCGGTGCGCATTTGGGTTTGACGCGGCTCTTTGGCCGTGCGGCACCGGGGCAACGCGTCTGCGAAGCCACGCCCGGTTTTTCGGGCAAGCATTACACCGTCATTGCCGCGTTAGGGCTCACCGAAGTCACCGCCGCCTGGGTGTTGGAAGATGCGATGACGGGCGAAGCGTTTGATGTTTACGTCACCCAAGTCTTGGCCCCGACTTTGCGCGCCGGCGATGTGGTCTTGCTGGATAATTTGAATGTGCATAAAAGCGAGACGGCGCGGCGTGCGATTGAGGCACAGGGGGCGCGCTTGGAATTTTTGCCGCCCTATTCGCCTGACTTGAATCCGATTGAAAAATGCTGGGCCAAAGTAAAAACGGTGTTACGACGGCTGAAAGCACGGACCTTCGATGAACTCGTTGAAGCACTCAATCTGGCGTTCCAATCCATTACGCCCGAGGATGCGCGCGCTTGGTTCGAACACTGCGGTTATCTCGCACCACATATCAACTAGGAATTCGATCTAATACTCATTCGCCCCCTGGCCATGGGGGCTACTTACGTGCCGCGGCGAGTTTTGCATCAATTTCACTCACGCGTTCCTGGTGCTCCACCCACCAGTCGGGATCGAGTTGGGCATTCAGTTCCTCCACCGTTTTCCCCTGCTGTTCGATCCAGGTGTAATATTTTAGATTATGCCACTGCTTGCGCGCATCCACCGTGCCCTCTTCGACCCAATCCGTCTTTTGGTCGAGGAAAATGTGCGCGCGGGCGACGGACTCGGCTTCATCCATTGCGCCGAACCGCCGCGTCATGTCCGCCATGACCGAGTAATAACGGTCGAGAGCGTCCGTAGCGATGGTGACAATCGTATCGCGCGCGGTCATGTCATAATATTTGGCGGTCTTAATCGCGCCGAGCACATTGCAAATGCCGCTGATGCCAAACATGTTGGACATCATTTCCACATCGCTCTGCGGTACGTTGAACCGCTTGTGCAGCGTTTCCATCCCCGCTTCCTCGCTCAACAACTGCAAGCCCTTTTTGCATTCAATGTCATCAATGCACATGATGGCGTCCTGGTTCATGACATTGTGAATCCAGGTCACATGCTTGTCGCCGATGCCCTGAATGTCATGCGTGCCATAGCCGTTGTTGAACAGCGTGGGACACTGCACCGGTTCGAGACCGATGATTTTGGTGCCAAACACCTGCTTGAGCCGGTCGCCCGCCGCAATCGTGCCCGCGCTGCCCATCGCGGAACAGTACGCGGAAATGGAACCGCTGCCGATGCCGCGCGTTTTTAACTCCTCTGCCAGTTCAACAATCGTATTACCCGTCACGTGATAGTGAAAGCGGTAATTGCCCATCTCGCTGAACTGGTTGAGAATTCGCACCTTGGGCTGGCGCGCAAGTTCGTGCGTCTTGTCATAGATTTCCTTGACGTTGGACTCGGAGCCGACGGTCTTGATGACGCGCGCGCCATACGACTCGATGCGCTCGAATCGTTCGGCGCTCATCCCTTCGGGAAGCACAACGAGCGAATCAAAGCCCATGCGACAGCCGACCCACGCGCCGCCGATGCCATAGTTCCCTGTGGAGGGCCAGACGAGCGTATGCTGGCTTGGGTCAACCTCGCCAAAGAGTTCTTTTTCGACCAGCACCGAGTACGCCGCGCCCACCTTGTGCGCGCCCGTCGGAAATTGTTTACCATACAGGACGACAATATTCGCGTCCACCCCTGTCAATGCTTTGGGCATCACAAAATAATAAATTTGGTTGTTGCCGTCGCGCCAGGTGATGTTGAACAAATTGATCGGGTCGAGGGGGTCGCGCGTTTTCATGTCCAGTGCGCGGGCGCGGATAGCGGGCGCGATGGTCTGCGGGTGGAGCATTTCTTCAAAAGTGGGACCGAGAATGGTAACCATACAAGATATTGTCCAGATTTCGAGTCACCTATTCTATTAGCAGCAATACCCGTCTCGATTTACATCTTTATAGAGCAAATAGGCGCTTTCATTGTCTCCAATCGCATAGAATAATTGTGGGCAATACGGAGCCATGTAGATGAAATCATCTTGTTTAATTTCATGAAATTGACTCCCGAGATAGTAGATGCCTTGCCCTTGAATCATATAGAGTCCATGTTCTTGATGGTGAATTTCGACCTGGTCAAAAAACACGCCCGGCTTGAACGAGAGGACATTCATTGCCATATCAAATGCAGGATTCTCAATCGGCAGTAAAACCTGTCGCCAAGAATTGGGGACGGATGTTTCAATGCGCGGCACCTCTGCCAAATGCCCATAGACTGGAGAAGGTACATCAAGGCCCTTCACAGGCGCGTAAACCTTTTTCACCCACAACACGCGACTGTGCTCGGAAGATTGATTCTGCAGCATGAAAGCCGCAGAATCCGGCAGATACGCGTATGTCCCTTCGCGCATCTCTAGAATTCGGCCTGCGCTTTCAAGCTGCGCCGTTCCCGATAAAAGGTACAAGAAATTCTCGAATCCATCCCCAACGGCGCGCGTTGTGAACGCCCCCGGTGCCAATTCAAGTAGATACTCTCCAAACCGCGCTTGAGAAACGCGGGGTGTTGCCAATACTTTGACACCGGTCTTGGCAAAAAAGGGGAGCGTATTCTGCACCATGTTTTCGGGTGTCATAATGAAATAGAGGGGAGTGACAGCACCCCGCGAACGCGAAACGACATCGGGACTGGGTAAGGGAACTTTCATTGCAACCTCTTACTTATTCATAGTCAACTTGCCGCCATCGACGAGAATAGACTCGCCCGTGATGTATGAGGAATCTTCGCTACAAAGAAAGAGGGCTACACGCGCAATTTCTTCCGGTGAGGCAAAACGTTTAAGCAAGACCCGTTCAGTCAGCGAATTCAGTTCTGCATTAGGATCTGCCGCCTTGCTTATCACTCGGTCCATCATCGGACCTTCGACAGGGCCGGGACAAATAACATTTGCCCGAATCCCCTGTTCCCCGTAGTCGCGCGCGATTGCTTTGGTTAACATCAGAACTCCAGCTTTGGAGGCGATGTAGGCGGGATTGTTCGGAAAGACCACCAATCCGGCGATAGAACCCATTGTAACGATCGCGCCCCGTTTCTGGCGCAACATCATCGGCACGACTGCTTGCAGTGTTAGGAATGTTCCTTTCAGATTGACATTTATCACCCGATCCCAATGAGCTTCATCTACTTCCGTAATGAGACCGGTCTCAAAAATACCCGCGCTGTGAAACAGCGCATCAATCTGCCGAAATCTCCCGATGCTACTTTGGACCATTGCCGCAACACTGTCAGCGCGAGTGATATCAACCTGGACGTCCATGGCAGTCCCACCATGAGCAGACAATTCGCTGACGATGGCTTGTCCGGCGTTTGCGTCAAGGTCAGCAACGACCACACTTGCCCCCTCTGCAGCAAAGAGCCGCGCTGCTGCGCGTCCAATTCCCGAACCGCCGCCTGTAATTAACACTACTTGGTTTTCAAATCGCATGATATTTCTCTTGTTAGAAATGCAATGACGGCACAATGGCTTTTGGTAGAACGACGCGCATGTTGATCACCGGATCCACCACTTGACATATTCGAATGTCGCCGAAAGTCCCGAGCACTTGCGCGGCCTCCAGATACCCCAAACCCAAATGTTGCTGCACAAACTGCAACATTCCACGCATTGCATCGTTAATCGCATCTTCCACATTTTTGCCACATCCGATAGACTGGATAGTGTCGCTGGTCTCTACAAATGTCATCGGCAAGGTTAATCCTTTTCGCACCTCGGCGGAAAGAATCACATTCGCCTGACATTCGACCGTGGGAAATACTTCTCCATCCGCTTGGGCGCCGTGCACATCACACAAGCCGAGCAGTCCTCCGCGCGCCGAGATAGGAAAATAGACGCGTGCCCCCGGACCAATATCCCGGCAGTCAAAGTTACCACCAAACGCGCCCGAATAGTTCGTCGGTTGTGGCTTTCCGGCGGGCGCGACGCCGATGCAACCGACAACGGGAAGCAGGGGAACGCGCAGGCGATCACTAAAGGCGATTTCTTTGCCCTCAAGAAGGATATCCAAATCAACGCGTGTGCCCATCCGCGGATGTTCTACACGAGGATACCTGTCCAGAACTTGCTCCAGTTCCTTGTATACCCCTTGCCGACAATACTCCTGGCTCTGAGTGCGCCACCACCAAATTGCCTTTTGAATTTCGATCGAATGAATGGTGACTATCAGGGTGTCACCAGGTTCCGAACCGCGTACAGCAATTGGTCCAGTTGCGGGCCTCGCGCTGATATTGGTCTCTACGACAATCGGCTCGCCCGGTTCGATCTCGATTGCTGGTGCGAGGGCGTTGTCGAAATCTTGCATTGTGCGATCACGCGTCAAACGCTGCATCATTGTGACGGGCTCCACTCTATACGCTCAGTCATGTTCAAAAGCAAGTTTGCTTTTTCGATTCTACGTTGCCTCTCTCTTGATGGGCACCGATTACCTGCGAGCGTCAAAAATGCGCTGGGCATTCTCCCCCAGGACAAGCGCCTGGTCGACCGGCTGTCGGAGAGCAGACCGGTGCATGGCGATATGCGATTGCATTACATCCGGATGCCAGTGGCTCGCGTAGAGAATTTTACGCGCACCCACTGCTTCAAGAGCTGCGCTCAATTCGTCAATGTTTGTATCGGACGTTTCAAGAAATACGTTCTCTGTACGCGCTGCCACCATGAATGCCTCATCCATCAACCATTTACGTCCCATCTGCCCAATCACGAATGCGGGAATTTCCGGAAAGGCTCGCGCCATTTCTTCAATTTGCAACGGGGTGCTCCAAATGTCATCAAGCGCCAGGACGAACACGGGAACCCGATGCCAAGCACAAATTGCGAGAATGGGATCGAGGAGGGCATGGTCACTCATCACGAAAGCGTAGCGCCGGGGAAGGAGTTTTAACCCAGCAAGCCCTTCGCTTAAATAGTGTCTCACACTGTCTGTAGCTTGGCCTACGCGCGGGTCTACTTCGACAAAGCCGATAAGACGTTCCGGATACTTGCGCAAGGAGGTGAGCATGTACTCATTGTCCAGGAGAACCCGTTTTGGTCGCTGCCCCGAAGGTACATATGCAATTGGCACAGTGACTGCTTTGTCCACACCAGCGCGGTCCATTGCCTTGATCAATTCTTCCGCGGAAGATTGACGATGTGTGTCCGCTGTGCCTTCCTCTTCGAATCGCCAGATGTGTGTATGAAAGTCAAGGATCATGCACTAGCTCCGACTGTTCATGAGGTAGATGGGCGAAAGTGCGGGGACATTCCAGTCGGCATAATACTTGCGAATGTGCGGAATCAACTGTGCGCGAAGTGCATCTGCATGACGTTCGGCGGGGCGGTTGACCTCTACCATGATGTGATTCAATGTTGCCCGCACTTGGCGTTGGTCAAACTGTGTTGGCTCGCCTTGGCGCACAATCACTTTGCCTGCGACCATCACAAAATCGATATCCCGAGGTTGCGCATGGTGAACGAGCGCCGCAACCGGGCCCACTGTAGGGTGCAAGTATGATGCGGTAATGCGGTCCAGCTGCACCAGAACGATATCGGCTTCTTTGCCCACTTCTAACGTTCCAATGTGGTCTTCCAGCAAGACCGCACGGGCTCCGTTGATTGTTGCCATGGCCAACACGTCCCATTCGTCGAGATTGCGGAATGCGTTTCTTGGGTGTCGATGAAGCATCAAGGCGAGCCGCATTTCTTGAAGCATGTCGTCATTGTCATTAATGCCTTCGGAATCTACCCCCAATGCAACATTCACCCCTTTTGCAAGCATCATCGGTACCGGTGCAATTCCGCTGTGAAGCCGCAGATTGGAGCTTGGACAGTGAATCACCGTCGCGCCCGAAGCGGCAAAATAATCCATATCCTTTTCGGTTAGCCAAACACCGTGCGCTGCCGAGTAATTTCTGCCCAACATCCCCAGTCTGTAGAAATGCTCGACGGCAGAGTGCCCAAATTCGCGGAGTGGATACATCTTTTGATAGAGGGTTTCCAGCAACGGACCGTGCATTCCTGTGCCAAGGGCTTGTGCATTATCGCGGAGCTTGGTAAGGATAGCATCGCTGTCCCACTGGGGTCCGATCACGCCGAGAAGAAAGTTGATGCGGGTGGTATGTCGGTACCGTGTATGGAGATCTTGGACGAATGCTAGACACTCGTCTACACTCAGTTTTTCAATCGGCGCGGCGAGTTCCTGCGCCACGGCTTGCATCTCGCGAGGCAGACGCGCAATAAATTTGTCATTGTCCTCGTACACGAGACGGAACTGATCGGTCGTACCGAGAGCATACGCAAATCGAATTCCAGAAAGCTCGTATGCTTTTGTAATCGCTTCAGTTTCGGTTTTGTAGGCCTCGAGCGGAAGACTGGGCGTATCGTGCCGCATACTCGTCGTTACGCCGCTTTGAATTTGGCGCGTAATTGCGGCGAGTGAATCAAAATGTACTTCTTCTGCCGAACGCGGTGAACGCCCGGGCCAATAATGCACCCATGCCTCCAATTGGTCGTCGTGTGTGCCGTGAGCAATGGTTGTCACGCCCTGCCCATGATTGTGTGCGTCGATAAATCCGGGCACGGCGATATGATTGTCCGACCCAATCACTTGTGCGTCAGGATATTTCGCTCTCAAGACATGGAACGCGTCAATTTCGGTAATATGCGCGTCATTGATATACATTGCTCTGTCAGTGAGCAGTCCTTTTTCGCGCAAAGCCGGGTTTGAGACGATGTATTTTGCTTTGACTAGCATCTCTGTCATTTAGCTACTCCTCACCTGCCAATATCGCTTTTTGCGAATTCATCCATTACGGTCACAACTGCCTTGATACCGCGCACAAACCAATCAAGGTCAAGACTCTCGGTTGGCGAGTGTTCGTTCATGTCTGGTTGACCAAATGGCACCATCAAAAAGTGCGGATTGCCAATTTGTTCTTTAAGGATCCGTACCAATCCCCCACCCCCGCCGATAGACGGATAAAGCACAGGCGCTGTGCCCCAAACGCGTTCCAGGGCGCGAGCGGCTAACGCAAGAAAAGGGTCGTCCAATCTCGCGCTGGTCGCATACGGACTGCGCCCCGTCTCACGAATTTCTATATCGTCAAAACCCTGTTCAATAAGCTGCCGTTGGATTTTTTGCTTGATGTCATCATGGTCGAGGTTAGGAACAATATTTATATCAATCTTGGCAATGGCAGTAGATGGCACTATTGCAAGCCAACCCTTTTCTTGATAACCACAAGTCAAGCCGTGCACATTTAACGTGGGACGGAACATCTGGGTCTCAAAATACTCATGTCCCGGATCGCCCCAGAATTCACTTGTGCCCAAGTTCTGGAGTTTGCTTGCGCGATTCAATTTGAGAGACTCAAGGAGTCTATGTTGAACCGTACCCAACGGTTCGAGATCATCGTGGAAACCTTTGACAAGTATTTGCCCGTTTTGATCACGGAGACATGCCAGGGCATTTGCAAGACGAATCGCAGGGTTTTTGACGAGACCGCCGTAACTGCCTGAATGAACAGATGCTGCTGGTCCGTGAGCAACTAGCTCAATGGCAAGCACTCCTCGATTCCCCAAATAGATCACAGGCCCCCATACATCAAGGGTTGACGCATCCGCAAAAAAGACGGCGTCGGCTCTAAGTTTGTCGGCATAGCGTTGTGCCAGTCGAACAAAGTTGGGTGCGCCAATCTCGTTATCTCCATTCAAGGCGATGGCAAGGGAACAGGGCAGTTCCCCACGGACCGCATGCCACGCTTCAATTGCCTTGAAATAGGTGATCAGTTGTCCCTTGGCATCGCCAACGCCGCGTCCCCATATTCGGTTCGTGTGAACCACCGGCTCGAAGGGAGGATTGCGCCAGTTTTCTAGAGGACCCGGGGGAACGACATCATAATGATTAAAGAGCAGCAGTTTTTTGTTCGAGTCTGATACCTTTTTCTCGCCATAGACCATCGGCGCGCCGCCTGTCCGCAAGATCTCGGTATCCAATCCCAATTCTATAAGCCATCGTTCCAACAGTTGGGCGCATTCCTCCATTCCATCGCCTGTCAAACTGATGCTTGGCTGTGCAACAAGTTCCTCCAGCTCTTGGACGAATCGCTCTCGATTTGCATCAATGTAATCGTATATGGGTTCAAGCATAGTGAGTACGTTAGGGCGTTCGTCTCAGACGGGGATCTAGGAGATCGCGCAATCCGTCACCTAGTAGATTGACCAGTAACAATAAAAAGACGAGCGCCAAACCGGGCATGATGGCGACATGCGGAGCAACAAACATGACTTCACGCGCTCGACTCAACATGGCACCCCATTCAGGGGTAGGCGGTTGAACGCCCAAGCCCAGAAATCCCAAACCGGCGACTATGATGATGGCCTCGCCAAGCGAGTAGGTAATTTGCACAAGGAGTGTGGGCACGGTGTTGGGGAGAATGTGCCGTCTCATAATCCGAATATCGCTTGCGCCAACCGCCCGCGCCGAGTCCACAAATTGTTCGTTACTGAGGCGGAGTGTCAGAGCACGCACGAGGCGCGCAAAGATCGGGACAAAAAATATTCCAACCGCCAGAATGACATTTGTGACGCCCGTCCCAAGAATAGCGATCATGACGATTGCACTCAGGATACTGGGAAAAGCCATGAGCAAGTCCATTACCCTCATGATAACGGTATCATAATGGGTTTGGTAATAGCCGGAGATCAAACCGAGAAACCCTCCAACCATGAGGCCAAAGAGAACTGTGGCGAGACCGACACCAATCGTAAAACGAGCGCCGTAAACTAAACGCGCCAAGATATCTCTTCCCAGCTCATCGCGTCCCAGCAACGCATTTGGGTTTGGCACTTCACGAACCCGGGCGAGAATCTGCTCAGTTGGGCTAACATCCAGCAAGGTCGGGCCAAAAAGAGCGACTAACACAAAGAGAGTGAGGAGAACGGTCTCAATCGCCAGAAACGGATATTTGGACAGTATGGTGAGCCAATACGGTCGCGGTGAACTTGTCCGGGCGGCAATAGTTTGTGCCACTGGGCTGCTCGTTAACATGAGCGGTCACTCAAATTGGAGGAGTGTGCCGCGCTATCCGTAGCGAATACGCGGATCAGCATATAGGTAGGCGATATCTATCAGCAAGTTGATGGTGAGATACAAGAAGCTTGTAACAAGAAGGGCAGCTTGAATTACAGGGTAATCTCGCTCGGAAAGTGACTTGACGAGCGTAAAGCCCATGCCGGGATAAGCGAATACCGTTTCAGTAATCACTGCCCCGGCGAGAAGAGCACCGGTGGTTTGACCAATAATCGTAAGCACCGGAATCATTGCGTTTTTGAGTCCATGCCGGAAGAGCACTCTGGATTCTGACAACCCTTTAGCGCGCGCGCTCCGGATATAGTCTGAGCCCAAAACTTCCAGCATCGCCGAACGCGTCATGCGTGCAGTGAGCGCCGCAGTCGCTAATCCTAGTGCGATAGCCGGTAAAATGAGATGATGAAACGACCCGGCACCGCCGGCAGGTAGCCACTTGAGTCCAACGGCAAAGACGAGTATAAGGATTATGCCCAAAAAAAATGGGGGAATAGAAAAGCTGAGGATAGCAAGGGTCATACTGCTCAGGTCAAAAATGGACCCTCGCCGCGTCGCCGCAATTACACCCGTCACGATTCCTACCACTATATTTAATACCATTGCGAGTGCAACCAATTGCAGCGTGTTTCCAAAGCGCGTAGAAATCAGTTCATTAATCGGTTGATTTGTGAGAAGTGAACGTCCCAAATCACCCTGCAGGGTAGTGCCCAGCCAACGCACGTACTGCACATATAGCGGTTGATCCAAACCATACTTGCGGGCGATCCCCAAGCGGTCCTCTTCACTCATTCCGGGTGAGGATAGCGCGGCAACGGGATCTCCCGGAGCGAGATGGATCAAGGCAAAAATCACAATAGTGGCAAAAAATGCCATCAAAAAAATCTGAGAGATGCGTTTGAGGATATAGTTCGACATTGATTGGACTGACGCACGAGGTGAGCCCTTCGAGGGGTACTCCTCGAAGTGCTCTAGCTTGTTTTATTGCCAGCCGGCCAGCCGCCAGCTCCACTGGTTGTTTGGAAGCACAACAAAGCCCGTTACGCCGTCCTTGGAACCGTAAACTTGACTCTGTTCCATGATAAAGATGCGCAGTGCCTCTTCAGCCATGAGATTTTGCATGTCCGCCAGCGGTTTTTTACGTTCTTCGGGATCCAGCGTTGCCCATGCCTCATCGATCAACTTGTCCAACTCGGGAGTATCATTATAGGTTGCATTGCCCCCTTTGGGGGGCCAATTCTTGCCGCCGTCAGAAAAAAGCTCAGCAAAGGTTGCGAACACCGGGTCCTGCGCCCCATAGTCAGTTAATGCCATATCTCTGCGCTGCACATTCGGATCGTCGCTGCCAACGCCCCACATATACTGCGCATAGGTGGGCCACTCGAGCTGCCAAATCTCTGTATCAAAGCCGACGGCGTTGAACATGCCTTGCAGCGCTTCCGCAACTATCCGGTCACCATAGTAGCGCCCATCCGTGGACATGATTGTCAGCTTGGTACCGGGGGCAACTCCGGCTTGTTGCAGCAATTCTTTGGCCTTCTCAGGATCATATGTATAGGACGGCGTTGGGTTGATGAAACCAAAGTTGTTGCTGCTAAAGTAATTGTTGGATGGACGGGTGACTCCTGCCATGATATTCTTGACAATCGCTTCACGGTCAACCGCATAGTTCAGCGCTTGGCGGACCTCTTTTTTGGCCATCAACTCTTTGGACATATTGGGGATGAGGTACATGTTGCGTACACTGGGAAATACTTCCACCTTGAGTCCATCGGTGTTTTTCAGACGCTCGACATCAACGACACCTACCCCCTGAATCACATCCACATCGCCTGACTCAAGTGCCAATACGCGCGCACTGTAGTCCGGAATTGGTCGTACAATGAGTTCATCAATATTTGGGCCTTCTCGCCAATAGTTGGGGTTCCGTTTAAAGCGCAAGAATTCACCCGGCTTCCATTCTTCCAGGGTAAAAGGCCCTGTACCCACCGGATTTCGCTTGAGGTCATCCCCGTATTTTTCCAGCGCCGCCGGACTATGAAAGACGGTGCTACCCCACGATATATGATCGAGGAAACCAGCATGCGGCTTGGGCGAGGTAAACTCAACCGTATATTTGTCCACGACGCGGACGGATTTGACAAAGGGTTCCCAGCGCCATGCAGCACCCTCGCTCGCGAGTGCGCGGTCAACATTGAATTTTACGGCTTCTGCATCAAAATCCGTCCCATCGGAAAACTTGACGCCTTCGCGCAGCTTGAAAGTCCACTTCAGACCGTCTGGTGACACGCTCCATTCGGTTGCCAGCGCGGGAACATACTCGCCCGGCTTGCCGGTCCAATCAATAAGCCCATCGTAAACGGTCTTCAGCAGTGCTTCGTCAACTCCTGTCAATTGAATGTGTGGGTCAAGGGTTGTTGGTTCCCCGCCCGCTCCGAAAGTAATTCGGGACTGTTCTTGTGGCGCCGTGGTTGGTGCGGCAACTGTTGCTGGTGCCTCCGTTGGCGCAGAAGCGGCCGTTGGTGCGGGAACGGGCGCCGAAACGGGTGCGCACGCGTCTGCGACAACAGCGATTGCGAGCAGCGCACCCCATATACCCCACTGGCGTCGCTCTAGGATCTGGCGAAAGTTCCCACCAGACCGCAGGCCTGCTCTGAGATTACGTAAGATCTCCATTCCTCTCCTCCTTTGGGGGAATCGGGTTTGTGATTTTACAGAGACGGGCATATCCGCCCATTTTCGAAACTTTTGATTAGGTAGATCACCTCCTTACTTTTGAAACAACACTCGAATCGACAATGATGGTACACACCTGCACTCGCATCTCAAATCACGTACGTATTTCCCGCAACTGGTCTGGCTCCACCATATACATCAAAATTGTCTTTCAATGTGAGCTCTCGTTAGGCGATCATGTTGTTGGGCCCCTGAGTGACGATGCACCCCGGGCACTGGATGCCTTTTCCAGAATCACAAAATCTGTGAGCTCGACATTCAAAAGATGGATTCCCATGCGTATTCCGCCGGGGCCCGCACCGATGGCGGCTATTTGGCAAGCAATCGGTTGCAGCATGGTCATACGCGTGTCTCTAAAACTTGGTGTTGGGAACTTGCCGGTTCCAACAAATCTGCAACCCATTCAATGCCCAGCTCTGCCAGGCGTTGGCGCGTGGGTGTGCCGTTGGCAACGTTCCAGCCCGCCATTTCATAATAGAGGTCCTTGGCGTATTCAATTTCGTCACGGCTTAGCCGGTAACCATCCAATCCCCCGCCTTTGAACGGTTTGAACATCTTTTTAGGCAGTTGATCCTGGGCGCGGTCTATGCCTTCACGCGCATTGAACGCGCGCATCATGTTCAATCGGCGTGCGCCGACCTGCATTAATTCATCCACGCTGTACTCCCAGCCCGTGGCCGCACGAATAAATTCCACCGTCTGATTCGGCCCAAAGAGCGACCATGCAGGGCCATAAACGAATTGACACAAGCCGAACGAATCAAGTGCTGAATAAAAGAGTTCAGTCAAATAGGCATATCGAATTTTTTCGGCATTTAAACTGTATTCAGGTTGAGGATCGCTCAACCCTAACTCGGCTAGATGCGCCAGCTGCGCTTCGTTTGTGTTCCCTTGCTCGTAAGCAGGGTCATGTTCATGTGCCATATGATCAGCGCCATATGGATTCACAGCGTAAATCAAACCTAGCGAGCGCTTTGCTTGGGGTGTGTGCGCGGGGAGTTCCAGTCCTTTTACTGTTATAACGAGCTCCTCTGCGCCGCGCCCAATTTGTTTTGCCGCGCGCGCAGAACCCTCTGCCAATAAATCACCAAGTGGAGTTGTGCGGGTCAGCATTTGTTCTGTCAAAGCCAGCATCTCCGAAACATTGCCGTACTTGAGTTCAAGCCCGCCCGTGTCTTGTGACGTAAGGATGCCATGTTTATAGCAATCAAAGGCGAATGCAATCGTTGCACCAGCGCTGATTGTGTCTACGCCATATTGATTACAGAGCTGGCTTGCGAGCGCGATCGCGTTCAGGTCATCAATTCCGCAGTATGAACCGAATGTGGCGATGGTCTCGTATTCAGGACCTCCGTAATGGGGGTCCACCGGATGCCCCTGATATTCTGTTTCGACCACTCGCTTGCAGCGGACTGCGCAGGAATAGCAGGTATCGCGCCCGCGCGTGTTTTGGCGTCCTTCCTCTGCCCCGCGCAAAATCGTGTCATACATTGTCTCGCCCGAAATCTTTTCCCAACTGGCGAACGAACCACTGTCAAAGTTGTACGCGGGCAGCGAGCCAATCAGATTCAGATGCGGCACACCGCAAGAAGTCCCAAACTTGCCAAGGTCTGCCACCGACGGATTGTTTGGGATATCCTTGGCGCCATATTGGGTGAGACGAAGAATTCCGGGCTTGTCGGCAAATTCCAAAACGTTTGCGCCGCGTGTTCCCCGCACCGCGATTGCCTTTAAATTCTTGGAACCCATTACCGCGCCCATGCCGGTTCGCCCATTCGCACGGTTGGACATGTTCATGATGGCCGCAAAACGCGCCAACTTTTCCCCAGCCGGACCAATCTGGGCGATTTCTATTTTGTCGTCGCCCAATTCCTGACGAATGATTTTTTCTGCGTCTCCCGTAATCTTGCCCCAGAGATGACGCGCGTCGCGAATTTCAACTTCACCATCCTTGATCCACAAATAGACTGGAGAAGGTGATTGACCGCGCAAGACCAGCGCATCAAACCCCGCGAATTTCATCTGGGCCGGAAAAAAACCGCCGCATTGTGAATCGCCAATTGCGCCGGTGAGTGGTGATTTTGCATTTGCCATCATGCGAGACTGACCGCTAATTGGCGCGCCGGTGAGGGGACTAAGCGAGAGTACAAGGAGGTTCTCCGGACCCAGTGGGTCGGCGTTGGCAGGCATTTCGCGCAAGAGATAATAAAGCCCAATAGCGCTACCCCCACCGTAATGCCGATAGAACGCGTCGGAAGGTTCCTCCACGTGATACGCATGGTGGGTCAGATCAACGCGCAGAATTTTCCCATGATATCCGAAAGGCATTCTAATTCCCCTGCTCGATCAACTCCGTGACCCGCGCCAAAAAGCGCGCGGCGGGCGCTCCGTCCACCAGCCGATGATCAAAGGTCAGGCTCAATGTCATCCGTTCACGAATCACAACCCCGCGCGGCTCGCCCATGACCACTGGTAGTGGAATGATGCGCCCTACGCCGAGGATGCCGCATTCGGGTGGATTCAAAACAGGCGTAAAGGCATCCACACCCAGCGCGCCGAGATTGCTGATGGTGAAGGTACTGCCCGAGAGTTCGTCAGGGGTGATGCGATTCTGCTGGATCTGTCCGATCAATCGATTCCGTTCTGTCACAATTTCGTCGAGGTTCTTTGTGCCTGCATCCTTGATCACAGGCACAACCAATCCACGATCTGTATCTACGGCAATGCCAATATGAATATCTGTAGAGTGGACAATGGTGTCATTTTCCAGCCGACCGTTGATGGCGGGATGGTCATGGAGTGCTCGGGCAACGAGGTGGGCGAGTAGGTCGTTAAAGGAAACCTGGTCCTTTGCGGAACGCGCCGCGTTCAGGTCGTTGCGCCACTGCACGAATAAAGTTGCGTCTACTTGGCGCATCAAAGTGACTTGTGCGCTGGTCTGTAATGAAGTGACCATTCGGTCCGCAATTAGGCGACGCACGCCGGTAAACGGAACCCGCGTTTCGGATGGGCTTGCGGGAGGTTCCGGCCGGGCGCGCTCGGCATGGCGACGCACATCCTCTTCAAGAATTCTCCCGCCGGGTCCGCTCCCCTGAACTCTCGCAAGATCGACATCGAGTTCTTTGGCAACTCGTTTCGCGGCAGGGGATGCCTTTAATTCTCCTGTGGGCGGAACGGCACGTTCCGACTCCACCGTTGTCAATCGTCGGCGTTCGTCAACCGACGCGTTAATAGCGTTACTGCTTATCGGGGCTTGCACAGAGAGGGAGGCGGGGCCGTCCTCCAGAACGTGCCCCGGGGCAACAATGTAACCAACGACTTGGCCAACGGGCACAATCTCCCCCTCGTGTGCCACGATTCGGGCGAGGATGCCTTCGACCTGCGCTTCGATTTCGTTCGTTGCCTTTTCGGTCTCGATTTCGAACAAAACTGTACCAACGCGAACTGCCTGTCCTTCCTGGATCAGCCAGCGTTGAATCGTGCCTTCTGTCATGGTGAGACCAAGTTTTGGCATCAAAATTTCAGTAGTCATGCGTATGTGTGATCCCTTGCACAAGGAGAATTTCGGTGTATGAACTGCCCATCGCCGGGACTGCCGCGATACTCGTCACCTACTACAATTACCTTGCCCCGCAAGATTGTCGTGCGAGGTTTGCCCGTGACAGAGAGTCCATCGTGAGGAGACCAACCCCAATCAAAATGGAGTGAGTTGGGGGTAATCGTCCATTCAACAGTTGGGTCGAAAATGCAGATATCCGCATCGCTACCGGGGGCGATAACGCCCTTGCGGGGATACAGCCCAAAGGTCTGGGCAGGATTCGCTGCGCAGAGTCCGACGAATTGCGGGAGGGTGAGACGTCCTTTGATTACGCCTTCGGAAAAAATCACACTGATGCGTGTTTCGATTCCTGCGATGCCTTTGGGCGTACGATGCCAGTCACCTTTGCCTAATGCTTTTTGCGCGGCATCGAAGCCACAGTGATCCGAACCAAGGGTTGTAATGGTCCCATCGCACAATGCGTCCCACAAACCAATCTGATCGGTCTTGGTGCGAAGCGGTGGTCCGCAGACAAAATTTGCGCCGTCACCGCGGGCATAGACTTCCTCGGTCAGTGTTAAATAATGTGTCACGGTTTCGCCAATCACTCGTAACCCACGTCGTTGTGCCTCGCGAACAATATCTGCTACCCGCCCGCTTGAGATGTGTACAACATAAAGCACAACACCGGCGTATTCGGCAAGCAGAATTGCGCGCTGTGTGGCTTCGATCTCGGCGAATACCGGCTGGCTGTTTGGAAATTCTGTAATCGAAAGGCGTCCATCCTCAATCATTGAATGACGGTTACCTCGCACTAGTGAAGCATTCTCGGGATGAACGAGCATGAGAAGATTGCTTTCCGCTGCGGCGCACATAATCCGCAGCAGACTGTAATCCTCCGCCATACTCCCGCGCGTCATGAAGGCCTTAATGGAGTTGATGCCGTGTTTCGGGAGTTCTCGAATGGTCTCTATTGTCTTTGTACTGTCACTGTCAACGACCACGTGAAGTGAATAGTCAACTGCTACATTGTCATCGGCATCGGTTCGCCTTGCCGTGACTGCCTCCGTCACTGAACCACTCTTCACTGGGTAGGCAAAATCGAGGACTGTGGTGTTTCCTCCAAACGCTGCTGCCACCGTACCCGTAAAGTGATTATCAGCAGCATTCAGTTCGAGCGAGGGATCGTTGTCCCACAAATGGACATGCGGATCAATCATTCCTGGCAGCACCAGTTTCCCGCGTGCAGAAATGGTTTCGTGGGAGGACAAGGAGTTGAACTCGCCGAGGGCGGCGATCTTGCCATCTTTGATGGCAACATCAACTGACAAAGTGCTGACAGGAGAAACCACCAGCCCGTCCTTGATCAAGAGATCGTACATAGTACTATCGGATGATTTCTTGAACGGCGGAAACAATCTGCCCGGATTTCGGCAAGATGTAGTCTTCCAGAACAGGACTTTGTGCGAATGGGACATCGGGAACACCCAGCCGCCTTGGAGGTGCGTCGAGGTAATCAAAGGCGCGTTCCACGGCTAGAGCAATAATTTCATTCTGTGCGCCGCTCGTGAGATTGCATTCGTCCACGACGACAAGTCGTCGCGTCTTTTTAATCGAATTGACAATGGTTTCGCGATCAAGGGGTACAAGCGTACGCGGGTCAATCACTTCTGCGGAGATGCCACGTTCTGCCAAAATTTCGGCGGCTTCGAGCGCGCGATAGACCATTTGTTGTACCGCCACAATCGTCACGTCTGTCCCTTGGCGTTTGACGTCAGCGACTCCCAAAGGGATGCTGTACTCTCCTACGGGGACCTGGTCTTTGATATTGAACAAAGCTTTGTGCTCAAAGAAGAGGACCGGGTTGTTGTCGCGAATACTCGATTTGAGTAGACCCTTGACATCGGCGGGTGTGGAAGGAACGACAACTTTTAGTCCGGGCAAATTCATGAACCAGGAATGCAGACTTTGTGAGTGTTGCGCAGCAGCGCGCGTACCTGCCCCTGATGCGGCGCGGACAGTAATGGGCAGTGTAATTTGTCCGCCAAACATATAGCGGGCTTTGGCCATTTGGTTCATCACCTGGTCCATCGCACAACCGAAAAAATCGGCAAACATGAGTTCAGCGATGGGGCGCAGCCCTGTCATTGCGGCTCCCACCGCCAGACCGACAATGATATTTTCTGCGATGGGTGTGTCGCGCACGCGGTTCGTCCCAAATTCATCGGCAAAGCCCGGAGTCATGTGAAATGCACCGCCGGCACCCGCCGTATCTTCGCCCCAAATCACTACTTTTGGATCTCGTCGCATTTCTTCTTGCAATGCTTCGGTGACAGCTTGCGTATAACTGATTCGCTTCATCAAATTCACCTTCAGACAAATAGATCTTCAAATGCGGATTCAGGCTCAGGGTCGTCGCTCTGTTCGGCAAATGCGACTGCGTCTGCAATCTCATTTCCAAGCCCTAGCTCGAACAGTGCCAATTCTCTATCGGTCAATGCGCCGGAAGCGAGCAGAGCCTGCCGTAAGTGATCAATTGGATCCCGGAGTTTGGCATTTTCAATTTCGTGGTCGGTACGACCTGGGTGTGGATCGCCAATATAGTGGCCGAAATACCGAAAGGTTACACATTCCAAGAGTGTTGGACCTTCACCGCCACGCGCGCGCGCAATCGCTTGGGTCGCCGCCCGGTATATCGCAAGCGCATCCATGCCGTCTACGCGCTGACCGGGTATCCCATATGCTAGAGCGCGTTGTGAGAGGTCTGGAATACTGTGTTGGCGCGTGTAATGTGTCCATTCCCCGTACAAATTGTTTTCACATACATAAATCACGGGCAACTTCCACAATGCGGCAACATTCAAACTCTCATGGAACGCGCCTTGCGCCATAGCCCCATCGCCGAAAAAGCACGCAACTACACTGTCATTCTTTTGAATTTGTGCCGAGAGTGCCGCGCCCGTGGCAATAGGGATGCCGCCTCCTACGATTCCATTCGCCCCAAGCACCCCGCGGCTGAAATCAGCGACATGCATCGATCCCCCCTTGCCACGGCAGTAGCCTGTACGTTTGCCCATGAGTTCTGCAAACATACGGGGAAACTCCATGCCTTTGGCGATACAGTGGCCATGACCGCGGTGTGTGCTCGTGATGTAATCGCCCTCGCTCAGCGACAGACAAACGCCCGCAGCGACGGCTTCTTGTCCAATCGAGACATGTGCAAAGCCGGGGATTTTGTTGTTTAGAAAGAGTTCTTGGGCTTTTTCTTCAAACTTGCGCACGCGCAGCATCGTATGTAACAGGGCAATCTGAATATCCTTCCGGATATCCGGTGTCACCTCTTGAACAGTTGGTTGTGCATTCATGTTGACTCCGAAAAATTTGGCTCGATTCAAAGCTGCTTACAAGAGACTGGCTTGTCTAGCTTGATGTAGAGTGTAGTGTGCCATTTTGACACGCGCGGCATCAAGAATTCTGCCGTTAAATGTGATTGCCTTTGATCCTTGCCCGACGCCGCGTTCATAGCACTCGACGATTGCTTGCGCATATTCAATTTCGGCAAGACTTGGTATAAAGACCTCGTTGGCAATCTGCACCTGTTGGGTCTCAACACACCACTTGCCGTCATAACCCAGTCCTTTCGCCTCGCGGGAGCTCCGAAAAAACCCTTCGACATTCTCTGCATTAGCAAAGGGTCCATCAATCGCGCGCAACTGTGCGGCATGCGCGGCGACAACGATGCGATGCATGGCGTAATGCCAGCGGTGCCCCGGATAATCATCATCCCATTCGTCGCGCTCGCCTACATTGTTGACCGGGATCCGTACGCTCGCCGAATAATCGCCTGGTCCAAATACAAGCGCTTCAAGACGCGTACTCGCGAAGGCGATTTCGTTCACGTTCATCATGCCTTTTGCAGTTTCAATCTGAACTTCAAGTCCGAGCGGGTGAGGCAAATCAGAATGAGCTTCAATTTGATTCAAAAGGGTCTCGACAAAAATTACGTCCTGGGGTCGGTCAACTTTTGGGACGATAACAAGATCGAGATTTGTGCCTGCCGCTTCCACGATTTCTATAAGGTCACGATAGGCAAAAGGCGTATCCAGAGCATTCATCCTGAATGCTCGTACCTTGGCCCCCCAGTTCAGTTGATTTAGCGCAAGAATGGCTTGCGCGCGGCTCTCTACCTTGTGAGCTGGCGCAACAAAATCGTCCAAATCGAGAATCACTACGTCTGCCTTGCTGTCAGATGCCATTTGGATTTGGACCCAGTCCGTCGCGGGAACGATCAAGATGGAGCGAGCCAATCGTGTCATAGAAGCCTCTGGTTCCAACTCTACAGCGCCGGGTCATTCTTCACCCAGTGCGGCGATGTCGGCTCGCACGCTCGCAATATGCTTGCGCATATTTTCTTCTGCCAGCGCGCCATTTTGTGCTTTGATTGCCTTAATAATAGCAGTGTGCTCTAGCACAGATGTCATTGCCCGACCGCCCAGATCCATCAATGCCCGGCTGCTGGAACGATAGCTATGCTCAACGTTTTGGATAATGTCATTCAGAATCTCATTTCCCGAGTATTCCCCGATAAGATAGTGAAAGCGCGTATCGGCTTCAGTTGCAGCATCAGCGTCATTGCGGTCCCGGGCTTGACTCATTTCGTTGAGTGTGTCCGCCAGCGCCTCAAGTTGCAGATCTGTAATTTGCACGGCACACGATCGAGCGGCTAGCCCTTGCAGGACCTCTCGAACCTCAAGTACTTTCAAGACCACACTCCGCCGTTCAACCAGCCACTTCAGGTTTTCAGTAAGGCTTTTGGATTGCCACGGAGAACTTGCCACATAAGAACCACTGCCGCTTTTTATTTCCACCAATCCCATTGTTTCAAGCGTGCGTAGCGCCTCACGCATGGAGGGTCTACTGGTGGAAAAACGTTGTGCAAGCTCATACTCACCCGGAATCTTGTCACCGGGCTTGAGGACGTCCTTCTTGATGAGATCCCGTAATTGCACCACAATTTGATCGGAAATTCGACCTCGCTTAACCTGCTTTATAGTCAGATTTTGCATTTTTCGTATATCAAAACCATATCGCTTTGAAGATGCTGTCTGGTTGCTAACCTGTCAGACAGGTTTATCATAACACAGTTTTTTGAAAAAGCAAGACTCCGAGCCACCTCATTAAAAATGTTACTGAAAGCGTAACGTTGCGTCATTTGTAAATGTTACTGAAATTGGAGCGAAAAAACCACCACAATGACTCCTCAAAACAGGAGTCGTCTCGTGAACCCCAGCAAACCCAGCCCCAAGTATTTGACGCAATTACGCAAACGCTATGCCAAAGCATCCAAGAAAAACAAACACACGATCTTGAATGAATTTGTCGCGACCAGTGGCTACCATCGCAATCACGCCAGCGCCCTCTTGACGGGCAAACGGCAGTGGCGCGACCCGCAGCACCGCATTCGCCGTGCGCGCCGCCGCTTCTATACAGAAGAAGATCAACGCGTCGTGTTGTGGTTAGCAAACCTCTTTGATGACATCGGCTCCAAACGCCTACGCGCCGCGATGAATACGGAGTTACCGCACTTGCGCCGCAACGGACATCTCCAGGTGAGTCGGCGCGGCTATCAGCACTTGCTCCGGGTGAGTGCTTCGACGATGGATCGCTGGCGCCGCGCCGCACGCCGGCCCGGGCGCAAACGGCGTGGCGGCACTAAACCGGGTACTTTATTGAAACATCAGATTCCGATTCGCACCTTTGCCGAATGGAACGACAAGCGCCCCGGCTTTTGCGAAATGGATCTGGTGCAGCACGATGGCGGCAATAATAGGGGCGATTTCGCCCAAACCCTGAATGTCACCGATGTCTGCACGGGCTGGACGGAACCCGCCGCCGCCCCCAACAAAGCCCAAGTGCATGTCTTTGCCGCCTTGAAAAAAATTCGCGTTCGGCTGCCCTATCCGCTGTTAGGCCTAGATTCGGATAATGGCTCCGAGTTTATTGCGTTCGTATGGCGAACGCCTGAATTTGAAACGCTACTGCGACCAAGAGCACATCACCTTCACCCGCGGGCGCGTCGGGCGCAAGAATGATAATCCCTTTATCGAAGAAAAGAATTGGACCGCGATTCGGCGCAGTGTGGGCTATGGGCGCTACGATACGCCCAAGCAGGTCGCACAACTCAATGCGTTTTATGCCGTGCATCGGTTGTATTTCAATCACTGCATTCCGATCACCAAATTGGTCAAGACCGAACGGCGCGGCAGTCGCCTCAAGAAAATTTATGACAAACCCAAGACGCCGTATCAGCGCGTGCTGGATGCGCCGGAGATGAGTGCGCAAGTCAAAGCCAAGGTGCGGCGCGAGCATGCCCAGTTGGATGTGGTCGTGTTGAAACAAGAATGGAATCGTCGGTTGGCAGAATTAAAGCCCACCCCGCAATGGTAACATTTACAAATGACGCAACGATACGCTTTCGATAACATTTTCTCATGAGGCGGCGCGCGCCTTGCAAACCGCCTTGCACAAGGCATACGCCGCGGGCGACCTGCGGCTGCTGCGCCGTAGCAGTGCTTTGTTGGAATTCGGTGCGAATAATCTGGCACTCTCCGCAATTCTCACCAAGTGGGATATTGCCCGTTCGACTTTCTATGCCTGGCTCGCCGATTTTCTGTTGCATGACTTGGCCAGTTTAGTCTATCACTATCGGGGTGGACGACCCGCCCGCTTGACGGCCACCCAGAAAAAGCAGCTGTGTGGCTGGCTGGATGCGGGGCCCCAGCGCGTCGGCTTCGCCTCGGCCTGTTGGAGTGCCTTGTTGATTCAAGAATTGATTCGCCGCGAATTTGGCGTGCTCTACAATCGCAATTATGTGTGCGAACTGTTGCACAACTTGGGCTACTCGTTCCAAAAAGCCCAGTTCGTCTCGGATCATCTCGACGAAGTGCGCCGCCAGACATGGCGCACCCAAGAATGGCCTGCTATTTTGCGGGCGGCGCAACAGCGCCAGGCATTAATCCTATTCGGCGATGAGGTCAGTTTTCCGCAGTGGGGCAGTTTGAGTTACACCTGGTCCCGCATTGGGCAAACCCCTCAGATCCAGACTAGTGGTAAACGCAAGGGCTACAAAGTCTTTGGCTTGGTTGAATTCTTTTCTGGGCGCCTGTTTTATCAAGGGATCGAAGGCAAGTTCCACTCGGAGGCGTATCAAGCCTTTCTCTTGGGCGCGTTGGCGCAAAGCACCGAACACCTGTTTCTGATTCAAGACGGTGCCAAGTATCACACCTCCAAAGCGACCAAGGCATTCGTGGCACAGCACGCTGAGCGTATGACCGTCTTTCAGTTGCCTTCGTTTTCGCCGGACTACAACCCGATTGAATATTTGTGGCGCAAGACGAAAAAGTTGGCAACCCACAACAAGTATTTCGCAGAGTTCATTGAGTTGGTTGAATCGGTGGAACAAGCCCTCGCAAAGTTCGCTCAACACGCCGCCGATGTCTTGACGCTCTTTGGCTTTTACTGTGACGAATTGGGTATGCCACGCGAGTTTACCGCGTGACAGTCCAAAACCTAACCTGAAGAACTATAGTATGCTACTCTGAGCCTGTATTCAAGGGTTGGGAAAATTTAATTGCACCTTGACAACCAAATAGCATTTGCGTAGCGTACCCTCTATCCGTGCCTGTGGAGGTGTGCCTTGAACTCAACCCAAGCCGAACTCTTTGCGCGCTCGTTTCAATCCCAAGTCGCCCGGAATCCCGGTGCGGCACTGCTGACTTTGCCGCTCTTGCGTGAATTGGGTGTGGTGGCGGCGGTGAATCGGCAATGTCCCAGCGCGCACACGGTAAGCCATGGGCAGATCACGCAACTGTTGGTCTGCAATCGGCTGCAAGCCCCGCGCCCACTCTACAAAGTGGCGGACTGGTTAGACCAGACGGCGCTTGCCACACCTCTGGGGGTGCAACCCGAGCAGGTGCATGATACCCGCTTGGGGGAAACCCTCGATACGCTCTTTCCAAAACATCAGGCGATTTGGCAGGACGTGCTTCGCCAAGCCATCCAACACTATCAACTGCCCTTGGCGTGGTTGCATTACGACATCACCTCAACCTATTTTGAAGGCCTGTACACCGAGAGCGAATGGGTCAAGTTCGGTTACTGAACTTCAGACATAAGTTCGGACAGGATGTTGCACCAGCACTCTGAATCGGTCCAGCGCGCGGCGAAGAATCTGTTGACTTTGCCTGCGACTTACGTCAATTTTTTGTTTGAGCAAGATAAACAGTCCTGAATACAATTTCCATTTCTGCCCCGGTTTTTGGGGCACCGCGCTCCTCGTCGCACCGCGTGGCGGCGCTGGCGTTGCATCGGGTGCAGGTCCGTAGAGCACATCGCGCAACTCTTCTCCGACCAAGAAACCGAGGGTGAAGGCGAGCAAGACCCATGCCACCACCTGTTCCATCTTGGCTTGCTGCTTGTTCATCATTTTCTCGAGATGCAGCAGATTTTTCAGGTCGCGGAAACTCTCCTCGATCTTCATGCGCGCAAAATAGATTTGGCCGCCGAGTTCGGCTGGCAGATTGGTCATCACCCACAGCGGCTCGGCATAGCCTTGCTGCCAAAAGCCGCTCAGATTGACCTGCACCTTGCCTTTATAGAAGAGCTGGCGATGCACCACGGTCTCGCCAGGGCTAATACTTAATTCGACCCGTTGCTTGGTTTCATCGAAAAATTGGGGCGGATGCGAGCCTAAATTCAGGCGGATCACAAAGTTGATGCGTGCGGCGCGCAAGTTTTCGAGCAGTTCCAGATAACTGAATTCGCGATCCAAGACCAGTGGTTTTTCCCCGAGCAGGGCTTTGACCTGCTGAAAGGCTTGCAGATGATTCAAGTTGCGTGAGTCGGCCTGCTCTGCGATGGTGCGCGACGAGTAGGTGACAAAGTGACACGGCAGGGCACGCCCGCGATACGGCGTCGCCAAGAGCAAGAGCCAATAGCCGCGCGTTTTGCCATCCTTGAGTTTGCCGACATAGGGCGTGCGATAGGCTTGCGGGCGCGGCAGCTCGGTGACATCGCCGAGTACAAAAGGGGCGTCGGCTTGAAACAAGCGCAACAGGGTTTCTTTGGCATCCACGTTCTGCATAAAGCGTTGCAGGTGCTTGTAATTGGCGGCGGGGGTCCCGCGCATTTTCTGTGCAATCTCGCTCAAGCGTGCCGACTGGGCGTCGAGAATCGCTTTCAAAATGGGTGTGACTTGGCGTGCCACAGCGTCGGTGTCAAACAACATTTGGGCAAAGCGGAAAATCTGGGTAGACTGGAGCATGGAGCCTCCTCGGATGCGAGATTTGTTTCGGAAAAACAATTGTATCCGCTTTCAGAGGCTCTTTGTTATTTCACTCCTTGTCCGAACTCATGTCCGAAGGTCAGCGGTTACAGTCGGGATCAACGTCCCGATAGCAAGCAACTCAATTTGGGCTTGAACGTGACAGGCGAGGGCTTACCCCTCGCGTTTCGGGTGCTCGTCGGCAATACTGCGGATGTGACCACGCCGCGTGACAATATGACGGCGGTCCAAGCCTTGCTCAAAGAGACCCCGCTGACCGAAACGACCGTCGTGCATGATCGTGCGATGGCAACGCCGGAAACGTTGCACTGGTATGCGGCGCACCAGCAACGCTTTATCAGCCCAATGACGGCCGATGCGGCCTTGCAAGCCGTGATCGATGCGGTGCCTGCGGACGAATTACAGGCAGCATTTGTGGACTACTTGCCGCAACGGGCGGCGGCGAACAGCGCCCCGCTGTATGCGGCCGTTTGGCGGGAACACACCCTGACCGATGAAAGTCACGCGCTGCGGCTGCGGGTGTTGGTGGTATATAGCCGCACGAAAGCAAAACTCGATGCGGAAAAGCGCCAAGCCCAGCTGGACAAGTTGTGCCAACGCCTCACCACCATTCAGAAACATCTGAATCAGCGTAAATACAAACAGCGCACGTATACGCTCGAACAGATTCATCTGGCGCAGCGCGGCACGGCGGCGAAAACGCTGGTCGAGGTGACGTTAACGGGCGAGGACAGTGCCCTCACCCTGACGTTTCAGGTGAATGCCGCCGCGCTGACCCAAGCGCAACAACGCGACGGCCGCTATCCGCTCGTGACCAATCGCTGTGACTTGAGTGCCGTTGAAGTCTTGCACCGCTTCAAGCAACAAGACCTGGCCGAGAAACGCTTTGCGATCGTCAAAGGCCCGCTCCAAATTCATCCGCTGTGGCTGCATAAAGACGAACGCTTGGTGAGTTTGGTCTTGGTCGTGATGCTAGCGT
>JADZCJ010000032.1 GCA_020851635.1 Anaerolineae bacterium | reverse complement strand
CGGGCGAACCAAGTTCGCCCGACCTCGCTGGTTTTTAGATTCAGATTCAACCAGTGCGGCGGCGCCGGTCCCAGAATTTGACGAGTTCGCGCAGCCATAACACGGTGCTGCCTACCAAAATGCAGACGACCCAATCCGTCGGCGAGAGCGGGACGGTGTTGAACGCTTGCTGCAAAAACGGCAGATAGATGACGAGGATTTGGAGGACAACCGAGACCCCAAGCGCGACCCACAACCATTTATTGGCAAAGAGACCGGAAAACGCGGACAATTCGTCGGACCGCGCATTGAGCGCGTTAAAGAGTTGAAAAAAGACCAGCGTGGTGAATGCCATCGTCTGGGCATATTCCATGCCCCCATTCACTCCGGAAATGATGCCGCCGCGGAGCGAAGCATCCATAACAGCCAGCGTGCCCACCATCATGATGGCGCCCACAAACGCGATATCGAACCACATGGCGTGCGTAATGACGCGGCTGCGCGGGTCACGCGGCTTTTTCTTCATGACATTCGGATCGGGCGGATCCACCCCCAACGCAAGCGCGGGACCCGAATCGGTCAGCAGATTGATCCAGAGGATTTGGACTGCCAATAGTGGAACGATAATGGACGAACCCTCTTCCGGCGCCAGCCCGATGATTCCGCCGAGGACAACACCAAAAAACATGACGAGCACTTCGCCGATATTGGAAGACAAGAGATAGCGCAGGAATTTCTGGATATTGGCAAAAATCGAACGTCCTTCTTCGACTGCCGCGACGATGCTCGCAAAATTATCGTCGGTGAGAATCATGTCGGACGCGCCTTTGGAGACATCGGTGCCTGTAATTCCCATCGCCACGCCAATATCCGCCGCTTTGAGCGCGGGCGCGTCGTTGACGCCGTCCCCGGTCATGGCAGCAATCTCGCCGTTCGCTTTGAGGGCGCGCACGATGCGGAGTTTGTGCTCGGGAGCAACGCGGGCAAAGACCGAAAAACGCTTGACGAGGTCGCGCAATTGAATCTCATCCGTCCTTTGGAGTTCTGCGCCCGTGACGGCTCGGCCGTCCGGCTCCAATATGCCGAGCTCCCGGGCAATCGCCGCCCCGGTGGCGGGGTGATCGCCCGTGATCATGATGGAACGCACGCCCGCGCTTTGAGCTATACGCACCGCCTCCCTGGCTTCTTGGCGCGGCGGGTCAATCATGCCGACGGCGCCCAGCCAGGTTAGCTCGCCCTCGTGCTCCTCTGTAATTTTGCCCGTGATGCGATCACGGTCGAGATAACGATACGCCACGCCGAGCGTGCGCAGCGCTTGGAGGGCAAGCTCGTGAATGGCTTGCTGAATTTCGACGCGGCGTTCGGGCGTGAGCGGACGAATATCACTGCCAATCCGCTCGTTGGCGCAGCGTGACAAGAGGACATCGGGCGCGCCCTTGGACGCGACGGCGATGCGGTCCAGATGTTCGGCGTCCCGGACTGCGGCGCTCATCATTTTGCGCTCGGAGGAGAACGGCATTTCGGCAACACGCTGGAAACGCTCCCGCAGCTGTTGCGCGGTCAACCCAACCTTGTAGGCGGCGACGACGAGCGCCGCCTCTGTGGGATCGCCCTGAATGACCCAGCGTCCTCCCTGTTCAACCACGTTCGCATTGTTGGCGAGCGCGGCAAAACGCAGCGTGCGCTGCGTTTGTTCGCCAAGCGGAGTTTCTACCGAAAGCGTTACGCCGTTCTCTTGCATCTCGCCTTCCGGCTCATAGCCGATGCCCGTGATGTCAACCCGTCCGAGCGGAGTGACGACCGCGCGCACGGTCATTTCGTTTTTGGTCAGGGTGCCCGTCTTGTCGGTGCATATCACGGTCGTCGAGCCGAGCGTTTCAACCGCGCTCAATTTTCGAACAATGACATTCCGCTTTGCCATGCGCGACATGCCGAGCGAAAGGACAATCGTCGTAATCGCCGTCAGTCCTTCGGGCACGGCGGCGACGGCGAGGGATACGGCGAGCAGGAGAATGTCCACAAATTGGTCGAGCGAACGCGTGGCACGATTGACGATCAGCAAAGTGATGCCCATGCTTATGGCAATGACAATCACAATCCTTCCGAGCAGGGTGCCGACATTGTCCAGTTCTTTTTGGAGCGGGGTCGCTTCTTCTTTTTGCTCCTGCAAACTGCCCGCGATTTTTCCGATTTGAGTAGCGGCGCCCGTGCTAACGACGATCGCGCGGCCGCGCCCCGAAGTGATTGCCGTGCCGCCAAAGACCATATTGTGCTGATCGCCGATGCCGACTTGCTCGGGAATGGGGTCGCTGTCCTTGCTGACCGAGGCGCTTTCGCCCGTCAGCGCGCTTTCGGCAACGCGCAACGCAATTGACTCGATCACACGCGCATCGGCGGGCAGGGTATCGCCCTCTTCGATCAACAAAACATCCCCGGGCACAACCTCATCGGCGCGGATGGTTTTTTGTGCGCCATCGCGCATCACGCGCGCGGTGGGCGCGGTCATTGCCTGCAGCGCGGCGACGGCGTGCTCGGCGCGATTCTCCTGAATGAACCCGAGGACCGCGTTGAGAATGACAATGGCGAGGATGGTGATGGTCTCGTATGGAAGCCCGCCATGGTCCTCGATCAACCACGCGACAAAGGAAATTACGGTGGCAGCGAGCAGCAGTCCGGTGAGAGGGTTTTGGAACTGCGCCAGGAATTTGCGCCACGCAGGCGGCGGTGGCGCGTGCGCAAGTTCGTTCTTGCCATAGCGGGCGAGACGCGCTTGCGCTTCAGTTGTGGTCAGACCGCGGTCTGCATCGGTCTTGAAATATTCAATGACCCGGGCAGCATGTTGACGGTAGGGCGCCGGTTGACCATCAGAGCTCAAAGTAGGGTCACTCATGAAGCTTTTTCAAACACGCTTTCGCGCGCGGTTTGTTCATTGGGGGATTGGGATCAGCAAGATGTAGCGTCGGACGTTCGAATACTCGTTTCCCACGTCATTCGACCGTCACGAGCTGTTTAAGCCCGTCCAGGACCGCATCGCCGATGCCGCGCACATCCTTCAAGCTTTCGATGCTTTTAAAAGGACCATTGGCGGCGCGATGATCGAGGATGCGCTGCGCAAGCGCGGGACCGATGCCGGGGAGCGAAACGAGTTGTTCCAGGGATGCAGTGTTGAGATTTACCGGGGATACATGGGCAGGCGTGAGATTGGGCACATCCGGAGTGTTCGAAACGAGATTGTTTGCAACAGGCGAGTTGGAGGGACGCGCCGGAATGTTGATTGTTTCGCCCTGCTTGAGCGCGCGCGTGAGGTCAAAGCGGCTCAGGTCCGCGTCGGAGCGGACACCGCCCGCGCCTTGCAGGGCATCGGCGAGCCGCGCGTTGTTGCCGAGGGTTAATGTGCCGGGTTGATTGACCGCGCCGCCGACGATCACGGTGATTTGGGACGCTGGCAGGGCGTCTGTTGTGACAGCCGAACGCGGAGAGGGTTGGGTCACAATGACAGGACGCGGAGTTTCGCGCCGCAACAGGTAGAGAATACCTGCAACAATCGCCAGATTGAGAATAAACATCAATAGATACGGACGATAGGAGGAACGCGGGGCGGGAGGAACTGCCATTACGCGATTATAGCAAAGCGGTTTCAGAGTATCAAGCGCAGAAAAAACAGATTCCTTTCCGCACGCACCCGAGTGCGTGACAAAATGGGCAAGGACAGTTTATACTAGGTGCAGGAATTGGGCGGGAACCCGGTTACGCGTCGGGGCGTCTTGCTATTATCCCTTTATTTTCCGCAAAATGCTTTCTCTACGCGATTTTTCGCTTTCTACATTTGCCTCTCGTCTCCGCGTCCATGCGCCGCAGCTCGCCGTAAACCTCGTATTGGTCGGGTTGTGGCTGTATTTGTATCGGGCGATGTTTGACTATCTGGGCGTCATCGCGCTGCGCGAGGACTTTCGGACAAACCAACTCGTGCTCGTCGGCATCGTGGCGCTCATCCTCTATCAAGTCCACACGGGTCAATTCCGCGTTCAACTTGAGACCGCGCCGCGCGCGTACCCCCTGCCCCTCGCGCTCGCCCTGGGTGGCACACTCGGTTATCTCGTCGGTGAACGCGTGCTGGACATTAATACGCTCTCGGCAACTCTTTTTGGTATCGCCACTTATGGATTGGTGGGTCTTTGGATGTCGCCGCACAGTTGGCGCGCGGGGCTGCCCGCCGCGCTCTTGTTGATCGGCGTGCTGCCTTTTGGCGAACATATGCAGACATTCATCGGCTATCCAATGCGGATATTGACGGCAGAAGTGGTCCGTGATGGGCTGGCGTTGTTTGGGGTAACCTCCGCGGGTGTGGACACGATTCTGGTGCTAGAGAACGGCGTCTCGCAAATTGACCTGCCTTGCAGTGGCGTAAAAAGTCTGTGGACGGGCGCGCTGTTTTTCCTGGCAGTGACGTGGCTCGAACGCGCGGCATTGAATCTCCGTTGGCTGCTGATTGCGGGCTTGTTTGCAATTCTGTTGTTTGCGGCAAACCTGGTGCGCGTTGGCGCACTGGTAGTCACCGCAGATGTGTTGAATGCGCCGCTCGTCGCCGAGATGCTGCACGTGCCTCTGGGCGTTTTGGGCTTTGCCGGCGCGTGCGCGGGTGCACTGATGCTGCTGCGTTGGGGAAACAGGCAGCGGACAGAAAATATAGTTTCAACCGCCGGACCGCGCGAATTTTCGATCCCCCGGTTTTCGCTCGCGCTCGGGATTGGGTTGTGCGCGATGGGTTTGTTGTATGCGCAGCGACCCGAGATCGGTCTGGGTTTGATTGCGCCCGCGTGGAATTTTCCCGTCGCGCTCCATACGGAACCGCTGCCGCTGAAACCGGACGAACAGGCGTGGCTCACACGCGATGGCGCCGAGTCAGCCACGCGGTACCGGTTCGGGTGGGAGGGCTTGGGCGGCACCATGATTCTCGTCCCCAGTCGCACCTGGCGCGCCCATCACCGTCCCGAACGCTGTTTCGAAGTGTTCGGACTGCGGTTGCTCGACTCGCGCGCGCAGCTGATCGCGCCTGATTTTCCGATTCGCGCGGTCACGTTGCGTGATCCCAAGGGCGAGGCGCGGCTCGACGCGGCGTATTGGTTCCAGTCCGCCGCGCACAAGACGGATGACTATGGCACGCGCATTTGGGCGGATACGACCTCGCCCGGAGAGCGCTGGGTGCTTGTTTCGATCTTGTTCGACCAGCCCATCGAGCCAAATGATGCGCGGGCGACGGCGCTGTATCGCGCGCTCGATACAGCGGTGGCGGCACAATTGGCGCCGTAAGCAAGAGTATACGAGTCACAAGATGACGTCTTGTGACCCGTTCGCTCATGAGTGAGCCATGAAAAAGTTACTGCATCAGATCAACGATTCGGGCGTTATGTGGTTCGGGCTTTTTTGGACATGGAACCTGATATTCCTCGCATTCCTCCTGCTCGGGTTCGCCCCCTTGTTTCTGCCGAGTCTGCTGATTGGGACACAAGCCAATATCGTGCCGGTGAGTTTCGCTGTCACCGCGATATTGCTGGTTGTAATTCCAATAGTGGCGGTGATTCTGGGCGCGACAGTCCTGCGCCGCGAACCACGCAAATTGTTTGCGCTTGGCTATGCGGTCGAGGGTCCGCTGATGCTGCTGGTCGCAATCCGGCTGTTTGTCGTTCGCGAAATCACGACGCTGATGGCGTTTGTGTTTGTCGTTGCGGCGCTTGGAATGCTCACCTTTGTCTGGCAGTTGCTGGACAAAAAGATTGACGGGCGCGGGGTGGTGGCAGCCAGCTTGCGCGTGCTGGGGCTGACGTTGTTTGTGCTGGTCGCGTTGTATGCGGCGATATGGCTCGCTTTTTATGCCATCCCGGTGGCGGGCGCGTTAGTTCGGGGGGTCGCTGATCTGTTGCTCCACCTCGGCGATGTGCTGCGAACGTTATGGGCAGGGTTGATGGATTTTCCGCGCAATCTTGCGTTTATTCCCTTTATGGTGTTCGGCATGTTGACGGTCGCATTCAGCGCGACGTTGTTTGTGTTGATGCCGATCGCTGTGCCCATCCTGGCGCTGCGCGCGTGGTTTGATGCCCTGCGAAACTATGCAGCGCGTTTTGGGCAAATGCCCGCAGTGCTCGTGCCCACGGCGACAGCAGTTGTCTGCGTAGTGTTATTTCTCATGTTGAATCAACAGCCACAAACGACGGCGTTTGCATTGCTGGAAACCGAGGTTACAACGCCCGCGCAAGCAGCTCAGCTGGCGGCGCAAGAAGAGACGATCCGCGCGGGGCTGCTAAACGCCTATCTTGCGCCGCAGCGATATGTTAGCTCTGTCGGCGAGGTGCAGCATATTCGCCAGATCTATGGAAACGTTTTTCAACTTCCCGAAGCGAATTTTGCCGGATTGGAGCGCGCATACGAGGTCGTCGCTTCGCCGTTGTTGTATAAACCTGTCGGCGAGGTGATTGAAAACGCGGACTGGAACAACAGCGCGTTGGTGCGCGACTCGCGTCAAGCGGCTGAATTGTATGAGGCGTATTTCGACGAGACGGTCTATGACGGCGAACGCGCCACGGTCCTGACCGCGCTCGGTTCGACCTGGGACGTGCAGGGCGCACAACAGGCGGTGCAGGATGCCACGGATAGTGAAGTGCATCTGAACCGGCAAGACATTACTCTGGTCGAGCACGGCGATTGGGCAGAATTTGAGCTGCACGAGGAATACCAGAATCAATCCGGGACACGACAAGAGGTTGTGTACTATGTCACGCTGCCCGAGTCCGCCGTGATCACGGGCGTCTGGTTGGGCGAGTCGGACGATCGTGATGCGCGGGCGGTGTATCGTGTTTCGCCGCGCGGAGCAGCCCAGCAGATATACCGCCAAGAAGTGCGGCGCAATATTGATCCCGCGCTGGTAGAGCAAATCGGTCCCCGGCAGTATCGTATTCGTGTGTTTCCGATAGAGCCCAGGGGAATGGACTATCAAACGCGCGATTTTGGGCTTACAAGTGTCTCGCTCCGCCAAGGACCACCACTGCATTTGTGGTTGACCTGGAACGTGATGGCACATGAGGACGGTTGGACGATGCCCTATCTTGCGGAAAAACGGAATGTGTATTGGGACGCCGGCACCATTCGCACGTTAAACGGCGAAACCCATGCGCCTGCGCTCGAGCAGACGGATGCCGCCACGAACGCGGGCGGGACGATTTCACAAGACACACCGCGCAATGACAAGGGCGAAACGTGGCTGCCATTGATGCTGCCTGCGGCAACCCCGATTGCGCGGACGACCCATCGCTTTGATTTACCCATTGGAGAGACTGTAATCGCGCAACCTGTGGATACCGGCACGCTTCCGGCGCTGCCAAATGATTTGCGGCTTGCGGTGGTGGTTGACCGTTCGCGCAGTATGCGCGCGCTGGGACAAGAGATCCAGAACGCGCTCGCGCAGTTCAAAATGATTGCCGGGCAAGGGAGCGTAGTAGACGTCTATTTGACATCTTCGAAATTGCGCGGCGAACCGGCGTCGCGCGTTGCGATGAATGAGCTGGACACGAACGCGCTTGCGTTCTCTGGCGGACAAAACCCCGCCGAGCTGCTGCAACAGTTTGGACAGCTGCGCGGCGCGGACGCGTATGACGCGGTTTTTGTGCTCACGGACGGAACGGGCTATGCGTTGGGCGCGAGTGACGCCAACCCGGTCGGCACAACGGGCGCGTTATGGTTTGTGCATCTCGGCGGGAGTTTCCCCCTCGGCTATGATGACCCGACCCTGCAAGAGATCCAGGCAACGGGGGGCGGCGTGACGGGGGGCGTGCAGGACGCGCTGACTCGTTATGCGGCGGCGCTTGCCATCCGACGCGGTGATAATTTTGCGGCGACCGGCGCGAGCGCGGCGGCAGATTATGTGGACGGTTATCTCTGGCTCACCCTGCCGACCCGCGAGGCAGAGACTCGATTTGCCGAGGTGAACTCGGACGAACGGTTTGCGCCGTTTGCGGCACGTCGTTTGATTTTGACAAATGTGCAGCGAGAAAAGGCAGCTCTGGAACAATTGAACACACTGGACGAACTACATGCGCTGGCAAAAGAATACAGTGTGGTGACGCCGTATTCGTCCATGATTGTGCTGGTGAACGAATTTCAACAGCAGGCGCTGGATGCTTTGGAAAAGCGGGGCGACCGTTTTGATCGTGAAGTGGAGGAGGTGGGGCAGACCACCGCGCCGTTTGATGTGACCGCCGTGCCCGAGCCGCACGAATATGTTTTGATGGCGCTTGGCGCGGGACTGGTGGTATGGTATCTTTGGAAAAAGAAAAAGACGATGATAAAAGGAGCGTATGCAAAAGGATTGGAGTGACACGATCACACATTGGCTTGCCACAGCGCGAGGGCTGGAAGAGGAAGGACAATACGGTCTGGCGAAATATGCGCGCGCTTCCGCCGAAGCTGTGGCGCGGCGCGCGGCATATCACGCAAGTATTGCGAACGACCGGGAGACGCTGGTCAAGCATACGGCACAGATGGAAAGAGAAATGACAGCGCTCGAGGTCCCGACAGAGATTCGCGAAGCATTGGGCCGCGGGCGCGCCGCGATGGAGACGGGCAAGCTCACGCTCTTTAAGGATACGCCAAACCCCTACCTTTGTCGCACCTGTGGGAATCTGGTGCTGGGCACGCCGACCGCAATTTGCGCGGTCTGCGGCGCGCATCCCAGGACATTTCTCAAGTACATGCCCAACTATTGGTTCGACGATATGGACCCGTTCGAGCTGCTAGAGTGGATGCGCACCACTCCGCACATTCTCGCCGGGCTCCTGGAAGGGCTGACCGAGGAACAAATGACCCGCCAACCCGCGGATGGCGGCTGGTCTATTCACCAAGCGATCACCCATTACCGCGATACGCAGGATGTAATGGCGTTTCGGGTGAATCTGATCCTCGACAAGGACAACCCTCCGCTCGAATCGCTGGCGATTTTTGAATGGGCGGGCAAAGAACAAGAGAAACCCGCGACCACGCGCGAGATTTATGACGCGTATTCGAAATCACGGAACGAGAGCATCGCGACCCTGGAAAACATTCCGCTCAAAGCGTGGTGGCGCATGGGGCAGCATCAAGAATTTGGACCCCTGACGCTGCGTCAGCAAGTGAGCTATTTCATCGCACACGAAATCACGCATTTGCCGCAAATCGAGGCGCTGCGGAAATAAGGGAGAGTCGCGCGGTTCGAGATTCGAGGCGGGGCAGGTCAAGCAGTGGGTCTATAGAACGCTGCGAGCGCGGCGCGGTGGGTCTCGAACGCAAGAGGAAATTCCAGCGCCCGCTCATAGGTGACCCATTCGGCGTTGGTCGAATCACTGGCTATATGCAGTTCGCCGCCGGTGACGCGGGCATGATAAATGACCGCGACGCCGGCAATCTTTTTTGTCTCGTTAAAGAACGACCAAACGCCCACCAGCGCACCGGGGACGATGACATAGCCCGTTTCTTCGAGAATTTCGCGTTCGAGGGCTTGCTCCACCGTCTCACCCATTTCAACAAACCCGCCCGGAAGACCCCACAATCCTTTGCCGGGATTTTCACCGCGTTGGACAAGTAGAAAAGAATTGTTCTCGGTGCGCGTGACGATGGCAACCGCCGCAACCTGGGGACCAAAGTAATGGACCCAGCCACAGCGCGGGCAGACGGGTCGAATACGTCCCGATTCCTCGCCCAGTTCCATGGTGCAGCCACAACGAGCGCAAAATTTGATGGTTTCAACCGGCAGCATGATAAAGAGGCAGAAAACAAAAGCGGACGACGCAGCTGGTTCCGTCGTCCGCTTTTGCTTTATCCGGGCAGCGTCAGGGAGTGGGCCAACTTTGCGCGACAAGAAGGGCAATGAGAGCAATGATGGAACCCATGACAACGATCAGGAAAAATACCTGAAAGCCAAATCCATAGGGAAGTGGGGGCACGACCGGCACGGGCGCCACAGGGGCCGCGGCGACGCGCGCCTCGATTTCGCCGGCAAAGATTTTGGCGCCCTGATCAACAAAACTCTTGCCGACGGTGTCTACAAGCCGCTGTCCCAAACTCGCAAGGGGACCATTCAGATTGCCGACCCCATTGTATGCCATTTCCGTCACGCCTTTGCCGTCGAGCAAATCCAGGATGACTTCGCCGCTCGTAAAATTGCCTCCGCCCTTGCCTTCCCCCTTGATTCTGACATGCGACGGCGGTATTTTCTCAAGCACGGTTATTTTGCCGTCGTATTTGCCTTTGATCGCGGCGACTCCCACCACAGCGGTCAATTCATAAGAAAGGTCGTCCACTTGCTCGAGCCGTTCCAATGTAATACCGGGGACGCGACCGATGACACCTTTCATTGTTTCGACATCAAATATGCTCGACCAGACCTGCTCTCGCGGCGCATGCACATTCACTTTGCCATCAATATTGATTGGCATGATTTACTCCCGGAAAAAGGTGTCGGATGGTGAAAAAAGAACACGCAATTGACATGCTGTTCCGCGTTCACCCCGATCGCGGCGGATTATACTCAATTTTGACAGGAAAGGATACGCGGCGATTCATGCGTCGTAAGACCAGACGACCCGAAAGCGTTCGCATACAATCGGCATCGAATCCCCCGGCGTTCGTCCAATCACCTCGCAGCGACGGGCAAAATAATCCCAGTGTGCTTTGCGCCAATACTCGAGCGAACGATTGCCCTCGCCTTCGGCAAACGCCTGGTCCTCGCCCACCTGATCATACGGCTCGATATACACCCGCGTCGTCTCGATAATGCACAGTGGGTCGCCCGCGCCGTTCAAGACGATGGAATGCTCACCCGCGCGGGGAATCGGTTCGTCATCGTGGGCATATTCCCAAGCCAATGATGCAGTGCCCGTCTTGATGCCCTCGACCACCAACTTGCCCAACTCGTCCGCCATTTCGGGCGTATCGCCAAAACTCCATGCCTGATAATCCTCCGGACGCGGCTCGTCGTCCGGCAACGAATCAACATACTCTTGCCAAAATTCTTGGACCGTCATTCAGACGCCTCTCACTTGCATACCTGCGAGTTGATAGATCGAGTCAATGACTTGCATGTTTTTTACTCCGTCGCGCCCGTCGGTAAGATTTGTATTGGCGCCGCGCGTGGCGGCGAGAAAGGCGCGCAGTTGGAAATTATACGCCGGTTCGCGCGTCAGATGCTCGCGGCGGACGCCCGCTTTGGTTTCGATCCGCAAGCTGTTGAACGTATGCGGCACGAACGGATTGATGATGCGCAGCTCGCCCGCCTCACCCACGACGCGGGCATAGATTTTTACAGGCGGAAACGCGGCAAGCGAGCAGCCGAGTTTCGCCGTGATGCCGTTTTCGAAACGCAATTCGGCGCGCAGCAAGCGGTCCACCTGCGGCGATATTCGGCGTGTGCGGACGGAAAGCGGCTGCGGCTCGCCCTTGCCCAGCCACCGCAGCAAATTCACACAATAACACCCCGTGTCCATCAGCGCCCCCCCCCCCAGCGCATAATCATAGCGAATGTCGCGCGGACGAAGAAAGAGCGGGATGAAAAAATCCGCCTCGAGGGCGCGCACCTTGCCCAGTTCTCCGCTTGCAAGAATCTCGTCCACGCGACGGGCGAGCGGATGGTAGCGATAGTGGAACGCCTCCATGAGAACACGTCCCGATGCCTCTGCGACCTCGACCATCTCCTGCGCCTCGCGCGCATTGGACGCGATCGGTTTTTCGCACAAGACGTGCTTGCCCGCGCGCAGCGCCTCGATGGTCCACTCGTGATGCAGCGAATTGGGCAGCGGGTTGTAGACCGCATCAATTTCGGGATCGTTGACGAGCGCTTTGTATGTGGCGAGCCCGCGCGGGATGTGATGACGCCGTGAGAAATGAATGGCTTTGACGCGGTCGCGCGCGGCAAGGGTCGTAACATGCACCTCGGGCACAACGCGGGAAGGTCGGATGAGGGCGGCGGGGGCGATGCGCGCTGCGCCGAGAATTCCAAAACGAAGCGGGGCGACCATCTAGTTTTGGGCAAAGGTATCAATCATCAGTTTCACATCGTCCCCTAACGGGTAGAGAATGGGGCAGGTGCAGCCATTGCGGTTGTATTCATCCACCTTTTGGCGCACCTCGCCGGGCGTGCCGCTCGCAGTGATGCGCTCGATGAGTTCGTCGGGCACATACTGCATCGCCTCGTGAATCTGTTCTTTGGTCGCGGGCCAGCCGAGAATGCTCTGGATTTTTTTGATGGTCGCTTCGGGCGTCTCGCTCGCCCGCGCAATGTGCGGCTGCTGAGCGAGATACTGCGCGATGAGTTCCTTGGCGGCGTCCACCGCCTTTTTATGGTCGCGGTCCACCGAGCAAACCACCAGCTGCGGGCGGTCAATGCTGTCAATCGAACGTCCCGCCTTTTTTGCGCCGCGTTCGAGCATATCCATCGCTTTGAGATTGTATTCGGGCGGCACGCAGTAATTGAGCACACAGCCATCGGCAATCTCGCCCGTCAGTTCCATCATCGCATCGCCCGTCGCCCCAATGTAAATCGGGACGTTGCGCGGCTCACGCCGACCATGGATCACGTCGAGTTCAATGCCGTCCACATGATGAAATTCCCCATGAAACGTGACGCGCTCCATGTTGAGGAGTTTTTTCATGACATAGACCGTCTCGCGCATGGCGAGGAGGGGACGCCTGCGCTCGATGCCCACATTTTTGGCGAGAGGGTCCCACCATGCGCCAATGCCGCAGATGATGCGGTTCGGCGCGAGATCGTCGAGCGTGAGAAACGTGGCGGCGAGCAATCCGATGTTGCGCGTCCAGTTGTTGATGACACCGCTGCCCACCTTGAGCCGCTCGGTGACGGCGGCAAACGCCGCCATCGGCACAATGGCATCGCGGACGAGACGCGATTCGGCTTGCCAAACGGCTTCAAACCCACGCTGTTCCGCATATTGGGCAAATGCCATCCCTTGCCGGATTTCGTGTTTGTCTTGAAGGTAAATCGCTACGCGGGACATGAGGACTCCTTGGATTGATGATTGGTGATTTCCGATCTTTGATTTTCAATTTTCAATTTTCGATTTTCGATTTTCGATTTCGGAATTCCGAGTTATGAGTTCCGAATCCTGATTCTCGATTGACGTTTATCCTTTGTTCGTCGCATGTCACGATACCCATTCGACGATTTCGCGGGCGAGGCGTTCGCGGTCGGCTTGGGTGCGCACGAGCGTGTCCGTCACCCAGACGCGCATGCCCAGGTCTTTGATCAACGGCGCCTGCGCCTCGTCCAGTCTGTCGAGCACAAAACGGTCAATCGCCCCGCGCAGTAATCTGGCAACCTGAAATGCAGAGGGTTCCATGCCGAGCTCTTTGAACATTTTGGCAGTCACCCCATCGAGCGACTCGCCTCCAATAATCGGCGAAACTGCAATCCTGGGCACACGGGCTTGCTTGATCAGGTCACGCATGCCCTTGACGCTCAAAATCGGCTCGACGCCGACAAAGGGATTGGAGGGACAAAAGATGATCGCCTGTGCGGTTTGCAAGGCGGCGGTGATTTCCGGTGTGACGCGCGCCTTGTCAATGCCGTAAAAACGATATGATTTCAAAATCGGCTGCCAGCGGCGATGCACGAAATACTCTTGAAACGCGAGTTCGCCCGCGTTCGTGTTGACGATTGTGGCGACGGGTTCATTCGCCATCGGCAGGATGCGGGCGCGCACGCCCAACGACTGTGCCAGCGACAAGGTCGTCCGGGTGAGTGTGCTTCCGCCTTTCAGCAATTGCGTGCGCAAAAGATGGGTCGCCAACTCGCGGTCGCCGATCCGAAACCAGTCTTCGCCGCCATAGCGGGAAATCATGTCAAGATTATTAAAGGTGTCGCCCGCAATGCCCGATCCTGTTTCAGAGTTGGCGATGTCCGCGAGCGTATACATGACCGTGTCGAGGTCGGGCGCAAGCCGCAGACCGTGTAAATCAAAATTGTCACCGGTATTGACAATAACGGCAAGGTTTTCGCCAACGACCCGTTGGAGACCGTCCGCGAGTCCGGCGCCGCCAACTCCGCTGCCCAGAGCTGTCAGCTTCATGGAAACAAGTCCATCTCTTTGGGGCGCACCAAATCACGCGCCGTGCCGTCAGGGCCGGACCACGTTGCGCCGCGCACATGCACGAGCGGCGTACCCTCGTCGGCTTGACCCAACAATAGTGTCGCCGCCGAGGCGAGCAGGTCTGCCAGCGCAATATCGGTGGATTTCAATTCGTAACCAAACAAATCTTTGCGACCGCGCCAATCTTCCAGGGCGGGCAAGCCCGCCGAGCCAATCGCGATGCCCATCGTGCCGATGCGGTGGGGGCGCCCGTGTGTATCGGCAATCACGATCGCGACCCGTTTGCCCGTCTCGGCTTGGATGCGTTCGCGTATGACCTGCGCGTCGGCATCGGGGTCGAGCGGGAGCAGCAAGACAAAATCGCTTGCGCCTTGCTCTACGTTCGAATGATCAATACCCGCATTGGCGCTCACAAAACCGAGATTGTGCCGCGTGACGATCAGACCGCGCCGCGCTCGGACAATTTCGGACGATTCCCGGAGCATTAGTTCAATCACGCGCGCGTCTTTGCCGGTCTCTGCGTAAAGCTCCAGCGCATACTGACCGGGTGTGACATCTGCGAGACGCACGATGCGCGCTTGTGCTTTGCTCAGAATTTTGGAAGCGATCACGATGACATCATTATCCTCGAGCTCGAGACGCGCTCGCTCAAGCCCGGTCAATACGAGCCGGACCAGGTCGTCACCTGGCTGCACGAGTGGGACGTTGGGGAGGGTGGTGAGAATCAGCTGAGACATTGAAATGGGGCGGCGCTATGCGCGCGGGACTCGAGTCAGGCGGATGCCCGCACCGACGATTTTGTATTTGACGTTGATGGCAATCAACACGGCGGTGAGCGTTTCTACGGCAACGGCATTGGGAAGCATGCCCGCGTCAAAGGCGTCTATCCCCGCTTGTTTGCACATGGTTATGACCCGTTCGCGCGCATCTTTGTTCCCGCCGCAAACCAGCACATCCGAGTCAATTTTGGCATCCGGACTGGAAAGTGATTCGGGGGAAATGTTCTGAAAGGCAGCCACCACGCGCGCGCGTTCGCCAAAGAAATTCTGTATCTCTGCCGTGATGGAACCGGCGGGCGGCACCTGGGCGCGCGTCCTTTTTTCCGGGTTGAGCGATGAAGCAATATTGATGACGATTTTGTTTTCCACCGCGTCATGGAGGTCCTCGAGGATCGGCTGCATGCCTTGATAAGGCACAGACAACAAGACAATGTCTCCCTCGCGCGCAGCTTGCCGATTCGACGTGCCGGTGATGTTTGAGAGACCCAGTTGGGCGCAGAGCGCCCGTGCAGCATCCGCGCCGCGTTGGGCGTCCCGCGAGCCGATGATGATGGGCACGCCTGCTTTGGCAAAACGGGTTGCAAGGGCAGTGCCCTGAATGCCGGTGCCGCCAATGATTGCAAGTGAGAGAGACACTAAATTCCTCCGAGAGTTGATCAGTCGAGCTGTTGAACCCGCTGCCAAACGCCGCGCGCCAGTTCGCGCGCTTGAGCCGCGACGGCTTGTTCGTCAAGCGTCAAAAGTTGGCGGTCCTGCATCAATATTTTGCCGCCGCAGATCGTATGCGTGACGTGTGAGCCATCAATCCCAAAGACCGTGTGCCACGGGAAATTGCCCGCGTTCATTTCGGTATAGGGCGCGTAATCGAGCAGAATAATATCGGCGTACGCGCCAACGGACAATTCGCCGAGGGGAGCATCCCAAAAGTTGGCGCAGATTTTGGCATTGTTGGCGTAGGCAAGCTGAAACACCCGGTCCGCGCCCATGACGCGCGGGTCGTGCGCGTGATCTTTGTGGACGAGAAAAGCGGTTTTCATTTCCGCAAACATGTTGTTGGAAAAGCCATCGTTGCCCAACCCCACCGTGACACCGTGCCGCAACATGCCGGGGACATTCGCAACGCCGACGGCGTTGTTCATATTGGAACGCGGTTGGTGCGAAACTCTGGTGTCGGTGCGTTTGAGAAGGTCAATCTCACCCACGTCTATATGCACACAGTGTGCGGCGATAGTTTTCGCTCCGAGAATCTCTTTGCGGTCGAGGCGCTCTACCACTCGCGTCCCGTAATTTTGAAGTGAATCATCCTCGTCGGAACGGTCCTCCGCCACGTGCACATGAAATCCGGCATCCAAGCCGTCGAGTTCGGCGCGGCACTTGTCCAGCGTCTCGTCCGAGACGGTAAAAGAGGCATGCAATCCAAAGGTGGCGGCGAGGTGTTCGCTGCCCGGAGTGCGGCGCAGTCCGCTCACGTGTTTCAAAAAGCGCACATTCTCGCGGATCCCTGCATGCGCGCCCTCCTTTCCATTCCGGTCGGTGACTTCGTAGCACAGGCACGCGCGCAAGCCCGACCCGGTGACACCCTCGGCAATCGCGTCGAGCGAGCCATCAATCGCGTTCGGGCTGGCATGATGATCTATCAAGGTCGTCGTGCCGTGTCGAATCGCGTCCACCAGACAAACCAGCGCGCTGTATTTCGAATCTTCCAGCGTCAGCGCGCGGTCAATCCGCCACCACAGCTTGGCGAGAATTTCGGGAAAATCCTTTGGCGGCGGCCCCGGCGGCAGGGACATGCCGCGCGCAAACGCGCCATAAAAATGCGTGTGAGCGCAGATGTTTCCCGGCATGACGAGCTTGCCGCGCGCATCGAGTCGTTTCTCATCGGGATACTCGGCGACGAGCGCGGCGGTCTTGCCGATGGCGGCAATTTTGTCCCCGGCGATCAAGAGCGCGCCGTCATAAAGGATTTCATTGCGTGCGCCCAGCGTGACGACAGTGCCATTCGTAATTAACATGATATTTGCTCGCTCTACTGAATCAAGACGTTGGTGAGAACTGCGTCGGTCTCGCCCTCGGCTGTCTTCCACTCTATACCGTCCCGTTCCGACATGCTGATCACAACGGCGGCCGGACCGACCGGGGCGTCGGGTGGAATACGGATGGTGAACAGGTCGGGAACAATCATTCCGCTTTGCCATTGGTCGGTCGGCGAAAGCCCGCGCCCGGGACGGCGCGTCCGTTCCCACAAGACGGTACCATCGGACGCCACTAAACGCAAGCGGACATTATTGTCAGTTTCAACATTATGCAGGACTTGCCAATAGACTCGCACAATCAGATTGGTGTCGCGTTCTGCCACATCGGGAGCCAGATACGCAACGACGCGCACGGCATCTTGAAATGTGATCTCGGCGCTCCCGGAGTCAGGCGGAATTTGGGCGAGGGTAATCGGCGGAGGCGGAGTATACGGTTTGTGCGCGGGAATCAAAACAAGGAACGGTATCAACGCCGCAACCGTGAACATCCCCGCGCCCACTGCGGCGGACGGCGCCCACCGCCAAGCCGGCGGAAAATAAAACATCAGTCCGTAAACAAAAAAAATCGCGAGCGCGGGCAGCGCGGTAAAGAGATAGCGTCCCTGATCGCCGCCGACCGGATAGCCGAACCACAACGAAAAAAGGAGGGCAGCCACAACGAGAATATCGGCGGCAAGCAGCAATAATTCTCTGCGCGGAAAATTCGGGAGACGATATTCACGCGCGACGCGAACGCCCAACCCAACGAACGCGACCAGCGCCGCAATCGCAAAACCGAGATATACGCGCTCATCGAGCGAGATATTCGCCCAGCCGAAACGCGCCCAGAAGGAACCGCCAACCTGCCGCGCAAATTCTGCCACTTGCTCGAACGTCAGCGGACCGTGTCGCAGGGCATCGGGATACGCGATACGACGCCAATTCAACGCAAGCGGGTCGCCATAGAGCAGAATATTGCGCGCATACCACCACCCCGAAATGATGAAAAAGGCGACCGATGCAAGCGCAATATTTTTCAAGAGCGAGCGGCGGTCCATCGCGCGGCAGCCGAGAATCACCGCAAACGCGGTCACGGGAATCAGCGCGAGCGCGCTCCCTTTGGCAATCTGCGCCAAGCCGAGCAAGCTGCCCAAAAGCACAAACCCGCGCGTCGTGGTATCACGCCCCGCGCCAATGCGCACAATTTGAATCATGGAAACCGCGCTCATGAAATTGACCAGATTGTCGCTGTTGACGATCGAGCTCATGAAAATGAACTGGGGCAAGAATGCGACAAACGCGGCTGCTCCGACCGCGAGCCATGTTTCGAGCGGAGAGACGACCCGCGCGAGAAAATAGGTGGCGACGATTGTGCCCGCGCCGAGCGCCAGAGACCAGAGCCGCAGAATATGCACGGCAAGCGAAACGCCCTGATACGGGAAATCTTCCTGCGCGGTGTGCCGAAAGACGTTTTGCCCCAACGTATCCGTGCCATAGCTAAAGTATGGATTGCGAGGCCACGAACGGTAGGCAGAGGTGTCTACCCGCAAAATCAACAATGCGCCGACGAGATAATAGAGCGGCGAATGTCCCGCGGTCTGGATATGGTCCGGAAAACCGGGGCGCGCTTCGGATGGTAACGCGCCATGGTCCGAAATAAAGCGAGCATGCTCAAAATGCGCCACCTCGTCGGGACCCTCAAAGATCGGGATGACATTGGCATAGATGAAACCCAAACCGAGATACCCGATCACGATCAACCACAAGAGAGCGTGCCGGCGAATGAATTTCATTGCTGGCTGGCTCACCACGGCGGAAAACGGACCTCCCATCGCCAACCGATTGCGCCCGTGACCGAATCACGCGTCGGGTGTCCGGGCGGCGCCACGTAACGCCACGGGTTCCTGGCGCCCTGATAGGTGGAAAATATCGAGGCGAGCAAAGCAATGGCGAAAAGAGGAATCGTCACCCAGCGCACAATTTTGAGCGAGGGAAAATCCGTCAACGGCGGCGCGAAATAGACAAATGCCATGAGCAGAGGTATCGCTTGCACAAACCAACGTTCCCCATAGGCGTTTCCGCCGAGATTGCCCGTGCGGGTGGCGAGATAGACGGAAAGCGCGACAAAGCCAAGACCTATGATGATCGCATCCATCCGCAGATTGTGTCCGGCGGTAAACGCCACGATGACGAGACCCGCCAGCGCAAAAAACAAAATCGGATTGTAAAAATACAAGCCCTGTGCGCCAAAAAACATTTTGAACGCGTACTGGGGCAAATCGTCGGGCGTGCCGTTTCCGCCGATAGTCGGCGGGAACACTGAACCTTCGTAAGCATAACCGCTCGGAATCAGATACGGCGGAATGACGGTGCCGGCGATTTGGTAATCGAGCATGGCAGTGATAAGCAGCGGCACAAGCGCGCCGGGGACGAGATACAACGCGCGGGCGCGAAATCGGATCACGGCGAGAACGCCGAGCGCCACCGCAAGAATGCCTGACAGCGGGTCGAGCGAGACCGCGAGGGCGCAGAAAAAGCCGATGGTCGGAATACGATGTCCATCGGAAATGGAGCGCGCGGTCAAGAGATAGAATGCCACAAACAAACTGACGGCGGCAGGCAGATGATGATTCAAGACCAGACTGTAGGGGAGAATCATTGTCGCCAACGCCAGCGCCAACGTGCCAATCAACGCGACGGCGAGAGAGCGATTTTGCGCGCGGGCAAAGGAATACATCAACCAGATGAGCAGGGAGGCGGGGACGCCGATAAAGAGCAAGGTCAGCGGATAATAGGCGCACATCCTCGCCCCTTCCGCGCACGTCGGCGCAAGCGACGCGCCAACGGTCCGGCGCATGACGAGATATGCGCCCGACGCGAGCCATGACAGCAATGGCATCTTGTCAGAGTGAAACTCGCCATTCAAAAAGACCTTGTCCTGCGTCAGTTCAAACCACGGCGACTGGTCAATCGCCCAGACGCCGCGTTCCGCAAGCGATTCAATCGCGGCGACACGCGCAATGTCATTCCACGATTGGGGGGCGGGCTGCGTCCACAAAGCGCAGAGCAGGAAATAGCCGAGCGCGAGCAGGGGACCCACCCAGCGCGAATAACTATTTGCGCGCGGCGGCGAGTTTTGCATCAATTTCGCTCACGCGTTCCTGATGTCCAATCCACCATTCGGGATCGAGCTGCGCGTTCAATTCATCCACAGTCTTGCCCTGTTGTTCGATCCAGGTGTAGTATTTGAGGTTATGCCACTGTTTGCGCGCATCCACCGTGCCTTCTTTGACCCAATCGGTCTTTTGGTCGAGAAAGATGTGGGCGCGGGCAACAGATTCCGCTTCGTCCATCGGACCGTATGTTCGCGTCATTTCTGCCATGACGGAATAATAGCGATCGAGGGCGTCGGTCGCGATGGTCACAATGGTGTCGCGAGAGTTCATGCCATAAAATTTGGCGGTCTTGATCGCTCCTAGCACGTTGCAAATGCCGCTGATGCCAAACAAATCCGACATCATTTCCACGTCGGGCTGCGGGACGCCAAAACGCTTGTGCAAGGTTTCCATCCCCGCTTCTTCGCTCAGCAGCTGCAGCCCTTTTTTACATTCAATGTCGTCAATGCACATGATGGCATCCTGATTCATGACGTTATGAATCCAGGTGACGTGTTTGTCGCCGATGCCTTGAATGTCGTGAGTGCCATAGCCGTTGTTGAACAACGTGGGGCATTGGACCGGCTCAAGCCCGATAATCTTTGTCCCAAACACCTTCTTGAGCCGGTCTCCCGCCGCAATCGTGCCCGCGCTCCCCATCGCGGAACAAAATGCCGAAACCGACCCCGTGCCGATGCCGCGCGTTTTCAATTCTTGCGCCAGCTCGACGATGGTATTGCCCGTCACGTGATAATGAAAGCGATAGTTGCCCATTTCGCTGAACTGGTTGAGGATGCGAACGTTGGGCCGGAGGGCGAGTTCGTGGGTCTTGTCATAGATTTCCTTGACGTTGGACTCGGAACCGACCGTCTTGATGACTCGCGCCCCATACGACTCGATGCGCTGGAACCGTTCCGCGCTCATGCCTTCGGGAAGAACGACGATCGCGTCGAAACCCATGCGACAGCCGACCCACGCGCCGCCGATGCCGTAATTGCCCGTCGAGGGCCAGACGAGCGTGTGTTGGCTCGGGTCCACCTCGCCAAAGAGTTCCTTTTCGACAAGGACCGAGTATGCGGCGCCGACTTTGTGCGCGCCCGTCGGGAATTCTTTGCCATAGAGGACCACAATATTGGCATCAACGCCCGTGAGCGCTCGAGGCATGACAAAATAAAAGATGTCATTATTTGCATCGCGCCAGGTGATGTTGAACAGGTTAATGGGATCGAGCGGGTCTTGCGTTTTCATTTGCAGCGCGCGAGCGCGGGTGTCGGGCGCAATCGTCTGCGGGTGGAGCATTTCTTGAAAGGTGGGACCGAGAATGATGGACATTTGATTCCTCGTTCAAAACGTGTAAATTTTTCGCGCTGGGGGCGCTGCCCCCAGACCCCCTTCAGAGTAACAGAGTTCAGAGGGACAGAGCTCAGAGTCAGACAGGAGCGACCACCACCCGAAACCCTAGAGGCCCGTAACGAGAGACGGGAGCGTCAAGGTCGCGGGACGCACAGCGGACATACCCTGTAGCAAGGAGAACGCACCACCCCGAACGACGCGGTAATTCCCGGAGAGAGGTCCCTTTGGATTTTCATTGGGGGAGTATTTGTAATAGCCGCCCTCATACCAATCGGCACACCACTCCCACACATTGCCCGCCATATCCATCACGCCGTACGGGCTGTTACCGCGCGGTGCGTATCTTGCAACCGGGGTTGTCCCTCGACTCGGGTCATCAAAATTGCAGCGGGTCTCGTCCGGGAACGTGTTCCCCCATGGATACCAGCGTCCATCCGTGCCACGCGCGGCTTTTTCCCATTCTGCTTCAGTGGGCAAGCGCCCTCCAACCCAGGAGGCATACTCGCCGATATCTTGCCAACTGACATATGCGACCGGGTGATCGGCTTTGCCTGCGGGAAAAGTGCGCCAGGTCTTGTCCCAATCATCGGGAATCGCCACGCGCGAATTGGCATCCAGAAAGCGTTTGTATTCTGCGTTTGTCACGAGCGTTTCGCCAATGTAAAACGCGTCCAGGTAGACACGATGCTGCGGCATTTCACGCCCAAAATAGTCGCGCGATACTCCATACTTTGCCTGGAGCTTGATAGCATCTGTTTCGCTTGTGCCCATTAGAAACCATCCGGCGGGAACAAGAAGCATGCGCTTGCCGTCTCTGCCGGTCCTCACGGACGGTAATTCTGTACTGTCTCTTTTGTTCGGCGCGTTCGTTTCTCCCACTTGAATGCGCTCCTCGGCAACCCTCTCGGGTGGCAGTTGCGCGAGTAATGAAGTGATGATAACGACATCGTTTTGCGAGAGTTTTTTTCGAAATGCGTTGATCAGCAGCGTGCCGACCGCGCGCCAGGTCTCTATGCTCAAGTCCCTTGCGGTCTCAAACTCCTTGTACGTCACCTCGTTTCGCACAAGGTTGAGAAACGCTTGCGCTGCAGGTGAACGCTCCCCTTTTTTCAAAAATACCAAACGTGGTTTCTTGTTCCTGCGAGCGCGCCAATATTCGCGCATCACGGGGCGCGTAATTTCTTTACCCAGGACAAGGACGAAGATGTCGCATTCTTCAACCCTTTTTAAATACACCCAGCGCGCGCTGTCCGGCGAAGCGGGACTATCTTCAAAGCGCCAGGCACGCGTGATGCGAATTTCCTGAATCGCCTGTTTGGCAGCGGCGCGTTCGGCAATCAAGCCCTCGCGCTCCGGGTCCATCACGGAACTGACAAAAACTTGCAGCGGAGGCGCATCAAGAAGGGTTACATCTCGGACCTCTGTCACGACCTCTTTGAATGGCGCCTGGATCTCGTCCGAAAGCTGGCTCAGTTCCTTGCGCGTTTTGCCCAGCGCGCGCGCGGCAGCGCCCACTCCGCCCGCGCCAAAGAGGAGCAGGGCGAGCACTATAATGATCAAGAGCTCCGGTGTGCCAAGACCAAGCATGTATGACCTCTGGATTCGATCAAATAATCAAGCGTTCGGACGTTAATCCTACTGCAACTAGAGTGAGCTGATAGATTCCGTCTCGACAACGCGGAGGGAAACGCGAATCTGCGCGAATCTCGATCTTTATTCGCAAAAATTCGCGAGGATTCGCGTTTCCATGTGTCAGCCAGTTAAAGCTATTCGGAATAATATTGACCTCAAAGGAGGAGAGTTGTGGAACGTAAGAGCCAGCGCTGAGATACTATGTTGACATTTTATTTTATCTCATAGATTCTTTGTTCGCACTCGTACGGCAGATCCTCGATTTCAAGCCCCGTATCCGACATCGGATATTCCGCCAACCACTCTGGCAAGGACTCGCTCGCATTGGCGAGAGGCGAGCATTTCCAATCACCCAGCAAGTATACCGCGCGGTCCTCGGCTCGCAGCTTGATCAGAAAAAGCGGAAATTCGTCCTCGGGTTTACGAAAAGCTGCCGGACGAAAAATATCGCGTTTGACATACAACATCACCGCGCCCGCCATTTGATCGGAAACTCCGATTACGGCATTTTGCGGCAAGGTTTGCGAGAGCGCATCAAGATCAGAGCGGGCAGCTGCGCTCATCCAGCCATAGGAACGCAGGACAAAGCGTTCGGGACCTGCGACCGCGCGGATGGCGAGCAAAAACAAGAGCGCAGCGAGCAACGCACCGAGCACAGCCAAACCCCGTTGTATGGGTTGGTTTCGTCCAAGTCCATCCGTGCGCCATTCACGCAGAGCGCTCCAACCCCGGTCAAAGAGCGCCACCATCGCGCGCCCGATGAGCAGTGCAATTGCAGGATATGCCGGCAATACATAGCGCAAACTGTTTTCAAAGACTCCCGTCAGCCGCAGAGGCGCGTGAAAAAGGATGAATGCGAGGACCCATGCGGTCAAAACGACGATGGCGAACCGTTCTTGATTTTCTCGCCAAAGCACCAGCACAATGACAAGCACCAAAAGGACCGGACCGGGACCCGTGACGGAAAACAGGGCGGCGAGAGTTTGGATAATTTGGCGCGGGGCGTCCGACAACGCGAGCTGCGCGCTCTCGGGACTCTCGACCGCCAAGGGGCTGCCGAGCGTTGTGGCGCGGTAAATGACATCGGGGAGAATCGTGACCGCAAAGGTCAAGAGCGCGATGCCGATTTGTCGCACCGGCAGACCCTTTTCTCTGATGCTCCACAATGCGGTAACGCTGATAGGGATGAACAGGACAAGCGCCGAATGACGGATGAGGTAGGCGATGCCGAGAGCGAGGCCGCAGAGGGCAGCAAAGACGATCGTGTTCCAACGGACAGTTGTGTCGGATGGTCGAAAGGCGCGGAGAGCGCACCAGATTGCAAGCGCGCAAAACAACTGTGTCGGGACATCGGACATGGGCACCAACGCGAGTTGGATTTGTCTGGGAGAGGTTGCAAGCAGCAGGGCGGCGAGCGCGCCAACCCAATAACGACGTGCCCGTCCAAGGTCACGCCAAAACTCGAGCGCGAGCGCAAACGTTACGAGCAGCGCGAGCAGCCCCATCAGCGGCGTCGCCCGGTAGAGGGCAGATTCACCCAAGAGCCGGTAACCGAACGCGAGCAAGAGCGGCAAGCCAAAAGCAAAGTTTGGGGCAATCGCACCGGTCTCGCGGACGGTGTGATAACCGGGAGTGATAAATGCGTCCCAGCTCAAACCCGTATCCGATAGATTGTTAAAGAGCGCAAAAGAATGCGTCACTGTGCCGCGTTCGGCGAGATCGAGCGCCATCCCGACATAGGTCGCGGGATCGTTGCCAATCGCGCCGCGCGTTGGATACTGAATGACCAACGCCGCGTACCATACCAGCGTCAGTCCCAGGACCGCAAGCGGGCCGAGTCCGGCGAATTTGGCAATCAAAACGCATCAATCAAGCGGCAGAGATTGCGCGTTTCACCGCGTCAAGCGTCGGATCAATCGTCTGCGCCTCGCCCGCCGCTTGTACCGCACTGCGAATATCCTTTAGCCCGTTCCCCGTCAACAGCACGACGACGGTTTCCGCACGGTCAATTTTTTGAGCGCGCACCGCCTTGAGCAATCCCGCATACGCAGCAGAGGCGGCGGGTTCGGCAAAAATCGCCTCGCCGCGCGCCAACAACGGCATCGCCTCCAAAATCTCGTCATCACTCACGGTGAGAAATTCGCCATTTGTCGCGCGCACAGCTCGCACGGCGCGGCGTCCGTCGCGCGGCAGCCCGACATCAATCGAATCCGCGATCGTGGACGCATGAATGGGAGTGATTTCATCCGCGCCCGCTTTCCACGCATTGTAACAAGCTGCACTGCCCTCCGCCTGCACGCCCATCAGTTTTGGCATTTTATCAATCCAGCCGAGCGCGTGCAGATCGCGCAGACCCTTCCATACCCCGCCGATGATATTGCCGTCACCGACGCTGACAAAAATGCGGTCAGGGGCGGACCAGGCAGAGACCGGAGACCAGGAATTCGCCGACGCGAGTTGTTCGCAGATTTCGAGCGCGCCGGTCTTTTTGCCTTCAGTGGTGTATGGGTTGTAGGCGGTGTTGCGGCAGTACCAGCCAAATTCCTTGGCGGCGGCGAGACACAAATCACTTGCCTGGTCATAGGTGCCGCGCACGAGAAAAACGCGCGCGCCAAAGATGAGGAGCTGCGCCACTTTGGCGGTGGGCGCGGTTTCGGGCACAAAGATGACCGAAGGGAGGTGCGCGCTTGCGGCGCAGCCCGCCAATGCCGCGCCCGCATTGCCGCTCGACGCAGTCGTGATAATTTTTTCGCCGAGTTCGCCCGCTTTGGCGACAACGACGGCGCTCGCGCGGTCCTTGTACGAGGCGGTGGGATTGCGCCCGTCGTCTTTCAAGTAAAGCTTGTCCAGACCCAGCTGCGCGCCAAGATGCCGCGCATGATAGAGGGGAGTCCACCCTACCTGCAGGGGTGGAATGTTTGCGCGGTCGGTCAATGGGAGGAGGTCCCAGTACCGCCAAATGGATGTGTCGCGGGACGCAGAAATCTGCGCGGGCGAGAGATGACGATTGATTTCGGCATAGTCATAGACCACATCCAAAATCCCCTCATCGCCGTGCAAGGGACAAACATATTTCAGCGCATCGGGCGGATAACTCTTGCCACAGATCGTGCATTGCAAGTGAGAGACGAACATAGGACAGTTTGACCGGGTTATGGCGTGATGCGTGTGCCCGTTTCGCCGTTTAGCGCGCGTTCCAAATTCTCCGGATTGGTGATGAGCGCCTGCTTGCCGCCGCGTTCGAGAAAAGAGACCACCGCTTGAATTTTAGGACCCATTGAACCTTTGTGAAAGTGACCTTGCGCCAGATATTCCTTTGCCTGAGCGAGGGTGAGTTGGTCCAACCACTGCTGATTCGGCTTGTTGAAATTGAGCGCAACCTTTTCGACGGCGGTCGAAATCAGAAACAGGTCGGCATTGACGCTGGAAGCGAGAAGCGAGCCAGCAAAGTCCTTGTCAATCACCGCTTCAAGACCGACCAGATTCCCATCTTCAGCTTGATAGACAGGAATGCCGCCGCCCCCCGCGCAGATGACGACAAAGCCCGCGCGAATCAATTGCTCGATGGCGTCCCGCTCGACAATCGCCTTGGGCAAGGGAGATGGCACGACGCGCCGCCACCCGCGCCCCGCATCTTCGACCATCTGCCAGCCCTCTTCGGCGCGTTTGCGCGCGGCGAGCTCGGCATTCATGAATGAACCGATCGGCTTGGTCGGGTTTTGAAACGCCGGGTCGTTCCGGTCCACCAGCACCTGCGTCACAATCGTCGCGGCTTGCCTGGTAATCTTGCGCGCGCGAAATTCATTGCGCAGGGCGCGTTGAAACATGTATCCGATCGCGCCCTGCGTGTCCGCGCCGCAGTAATCGAGCGGGACAGGATGAAGTTCATGCAGCGCCAACTCTGACCGGCGGAGAATAAAGCCCACCTGTGGACCATTCCCATGCGTGAGGACGACATTCCACCCCGCCTGGAGCATGCCCGCAATATGTTTTGAGGTTTCCACGGTTGCGGCATATTGGTCCGCAACCGTCTTGTGTTTTTCGTCAAGGATAAGCGAATTGCCGCCGACGGCGATGACAGCGACGGGCATAGTCATGTGCCTTTCGAGAATCAGGATGAAACGATTACGACATCGTGAGCGCCATCACGGCTTTTTGCGCGTGGAGGCGGTTTTCCGCTTCGTCATAGACGACCGAGTGCGGACCGTCTATGACCTCGTCGGTCACTTCGAGGTTGCGGTCGGCGGGCAGGCAGTGCATATAAATCGAATCGGGTTTGGCGAGTTTCATGCGGCGGGCGTCGGTGATCCAGGACTTGTATTTGTCAATCAGCGTCTTGCCATCCTCTTTGCCTGTGGTGGTCAAGAGCGGTCCCCACGATTTGGGATAAACAATGTCGGCTTCCTTGAACGCCTCATCCATGTCGTGAACGATTTCAAAACCCGTGCCGTATTTTTTCGCATTGTCCTGTGCCTGCTGCACAATATCGGGCATGAGTTTGAATTCCGGCGGGTGGGCGAGGACAACATCCATGCCAAAGCGCGTCATTTGCAAAATCAAGGACTGGGGGACCGAGATGGGTTTAGAGTAGGATGCCGCGTATGCCCAACTGACGACCATCTTCTTGCGTCGCAGGTCGCGTCCTTTTTTCTCGAAAATCGTCATCAGGTCAGCGAGACACTGGAACGGGTGATACACGTCGTCCTGCATGTTGAGAATCGGCACGCGCGAAGCGGCGGCAACCTCATTTTCATATTTGTTGCCAAACTGCCAGTCGCACTGACGAATGGCGATGCCATCGAAATAGCGCCCGAAAATCTCGCCGATTTCCTTGGCGGTGTCGCCGTGCGAAATCTGGGTCGTCTCGGAATCAATGAATGCGGCGTGTCCGCCGAGCTGCGCCATGCCCGCTTCGAACGAGCCGCGCGTGCGGGTGGAGGTGAAAAAAAAGAGCATGGCGAGCACTTTGTCGCGCAGCAAGGCGTGCGATTCGTTCAACGCGCGCTTGCGTTTCAAGTCCCATGCCACATCGAGGACGGTTTCGACCTCTTCTTTGGAAAAATCAAGGTCGCTAATGAAATCGCGACCGCGTAGGTTGGTTTGCATAATAATCTCCGTGCAGATTTGTGATTTTGGGTTGCCGATTGCGGGTTATTGAATCCATTCTTGAAGGCGCGCCAGGTCCACATTCCCGCCGCTGAGGAGGGTGACGACGCGAGCGTCTTTGGGCAGGGCGTATTTGTTGGAGAGGACGGCAGCGGTGGCGGCTGCGCCCGCACCTTCGACCATCATCTTGCAGCGTTCGAGCAAGAGACGGATAGTGTGTTTCAATTCGTCATCGTTCACCTTGACGACATCGTCCACATACTGCTGCATGAGAGGATAGTTGTTTTCGCCAATCATCGGACACACGATGCCGCCCGCGATGGTCTCGGAGCAGATGACGCGCGTGTTTTTGCCTGCCCGCACGCTCGCATAGTATGCGCCGCCTGCCGTTGATTCAACGCCAATGATCTTTATTCGCGGATTGTTTAGTTTTAGCGCAGTGGCAATGCCACTGATCAAGCCCCCGCCCCCAATGGGGACAAACACATATTCGACATCGGGCACATCCTCGTAAATTTCCATACCCACCGTCCCCTGCCCCGCAATGACATAGGGGTCGTCAAACGGGTGGGCGACCGTATAGCCATGCTCCTGCTCAAGCTCGCGCATTTTGTCGAACATGGTGTTGACCGACTCGGCAAAGACAATGGCACCGCCGTAACCGCGCACGGCATCAATTTTCGCCTGCGGCGCGTCGTGCGGCATGACGATGGTCGCTCGTGCGCCAAAGGCACGGGCAGCAAAAGCCAAACCCTGGGCATGATTCCCCGCGCTGGCGCTGACAAGACCCCGATCCAATTCCACCTGCGACAGGTGCGCGAGCTTGTTCAACGCACCGCGCGGTTTGAACGAGCCCGTTTTCTGAAATTGCTCGCATTTCAAAAACAACTGCACGCCCGTCATGTCGCCCAACGCCGATGCAGACACGGTGGGGGTGCGATGTAGTTTGTCTCGGATGATGCTGCGGGCATCATTGATGTCGGATTGATTCATGCATTGATCATTTTCGGCAACAACGCATAAAATTCCGTCGCCGCCACCACATCATCCAGTTTGTTTTGGTCGAGGGTGCTGTGGGCATAGATTTCGTCGCCGGGACCAAAACCGATGGAGGGGATGCCCGCCTTGCCCGCCCAATAGGTGCCGTTGGTCGAGAAACTCCATTTCCCTGTTGGGCGCGTCTCATTCCAGAGAGATTCGATGGTCTTTTGACCCGCAATAACGAGGAGGTGTGATTCATCCAACGCCCACGCAGGATAATATTTGTCCACGGGAAACACAAAACCTGTATAGCTCGGCTCGTCGTAAAAGAGCTCGGCGAGTTTGATCTTGTCGCGCTGTTCGTCGGGAATGAGCGCATCAATGGCAGCGATTGCGCTCTCTTTGGTCTCGCCAAAGGTGACACGGCGGTCAATAAAGATGGTCGCCTGGTCGGGAACCGCATTGAGCGAAACGGTGCTGACCTTCATGTCGCTGACCGTCACCACCGCCTTGCCGAGAAAATCGTCAGATGGAAGTGTGGCGTCGAGATCACGGATGCCCGCAATGATGGGCAGCAATTTATAGATCGCATTGTCGCCGAGAAAATTTGACGCGGCATGCGCCGAGCGCCCCTTGGCGGTGATTTCCAACTCGACGCGTCCTTTGTGCCCGCGATAGACCTGCATCCTGGTCGGCTCGCCAATGACGACAAAATCGGGGCGGATTTTGGGGTCTGCCTCGACAAACGAATTGGGCGCGATGCCGTCACACCATTCTTCCATGTTGCCGAAATAATAGCACGTCCAACCTTCGAGCAAGCCCAGCTGTTTGGCAATGGCAAGACCATAAATCATCCCCGGCGTCGAACCCTTTTCATCGCACGCGCCGCGCGCAAAGAGGATGCCGTTTTCGATTTTGCCTTTGAACGGGTCCCACTCCCAGGAGGCAGGGTCGCCAATGCCGACGGTGTCAATGTGCGAGTCATACACCATCGTTTTGGGACCGCTCCCGATATGTCCGAGGATGTTGCCCATCAGGTCGAAACGTACGCCCTCGAAACCGAGCTGCTTTAGTTCTTGCGCGATCCGTTCGCCGACGGGACCGATCTGCGAGTTCATTGAAGGAATCGCGCAAATGTCGAGCATGAATTGGATAATGTCGTCGCGGCGCGCGGCGACCCGGTTCTGAATTTCGGATTTGATGTTGTTGTTCATGATTTTGTTGACCCCTCCATTAGTGCGCGGGTTCGGGAGCTGATGTATCCAAATCTCAACCCGGTGTGACCTGCGTTCTCACTACCCCCGCCCGTTCATGCCGGGCGACGATTTGCGCCGTGCCGCCCTGCGGCAAGCGCACCACCCATTCCACCTTGGCGCGGTCGTCAGTCGGGTCCTGGTCCCATACGCCATAGACGGGCGCTTTGTATGCGCGCCCTTCCAACTGACCAATGTCCACGCGCGCCTGTCCGGTTTCCAGGGATGCGCCTGTGGGCAGTTCGATTTCGGCAATCACGCCGCGCACGATCTTGCCATTCAGCGCGCGCTTGGTGATATAGGTCGGCAGCCAACCGCTATTTTGCACAGTAACACGGACACGATACGTCCCCTGCCCAAGCGCTTTGACGTCGAGATCGTGCAGCTCTAATTTGGGAGAAATCAGCGAATGCCACAGCAGCCACTTGGGAAAGAGCGCCAGTTCTTTTTCCAACTGTTCAAGCGGCGGGTTGCGCCAGCAGTACGCCACGTCCCACCCGCCGAGCTCGACCTCGCCCAGCTGCGGGTGATTGAACTTGTACCAGTTCACATAACCCTTGCCGCCCAGCGCCTCGTCATTCCATTTCAACAATTTGAGGTCATCCTCAAGCGGATGCTCACGATACCAATCAATAAACTTGAATTTTTCAATGCCCGCGCGCATCTGGGGACTCCAGATTTCGACCGTCCAGGCAAAAATCCCCATATGCTCAAACATCCATTCGTCAAACGCGCCGGTGATGACGCTCTTGGGGTGATATTTGAAATCATGAAACACTGAAATGTTGGGGTAGCCCGTGATGGCGGTCCCCTTGTCGCCAATTTTTTTATAGGTCCACAAATCTTCAGCTGCAAACTCGTCGTCGCTCTTGCCGTCGAACGGGCGCAGCAGCACGCCGCTAAAGGTGTGGAATGCGACGCCACCCGTAATGTTGGGATGCGCGGCGATAAAAGCGACGAGGTTGCGCACCTCGGGTTCGCTCGCGGGAAACGGTCCCGCGCCGCTTTGTTCGCCCTCCTGCCGCCAGCCATAAGGGAAATTGCGATTGAGATCAAGCCCCTGTTTGTCGCGCGGCACGGTAAGCGTCACCCCGTCGTAATTTTTGACAGGACCTTCGGGCAGGACACGATAATATGTGCCGTCCGTTTCCGTCGGGTCGCGCTGGACCATCAAGCGCGCGTCGTCGGGATGCACCTTCCACGGACCATTTGGGTCAACAATTCGCATCGAGAGAATGCGCCCATCGCCATCCACGTCCTCTTCGAGCAGCCCTGTCAGCGGGTCTTCGTCATACGGATAAGGGCGTGTGGACGAGCGGATAATCTTGGGTTTGTCCGCCAACGCGAGTTCTGCGCCATCAGGATTCACGCGCGGACAGATGTAAAAAGCGCGCGTGTCAAGGGCGCGTGTGACCTCCGCATCCTTGCCGTAGTTTGTCAGCAAATAGTTGATAAAATAGATGCAGGCGGATGCGGGTGAAACTTCGGAGGCGTGGATGTTGCCGTCCACCCAGAGCGCGGGTTTTTCGATGTCGGGTCCCGTCGCCGTGTTGGTCAGCGTAACAAGCCAAACATCACGTCCCTCGAAACTCTTGCCAATGCTTGTGATCTCGACAAGCTTTGGGTATTCCTGCGCAAATTCGTTGACGATGCGCGAGAGTTCGTCGTAGCGGTAATAGTGGTCAAAAGTTACGTTCGGCATGGATAAAGTCGCAGATTATGGATTAGAGCATTGCCAAAGAATGACGGTCGGCAGCCGGAACCCTAATCAGTCTCGTTTCCTTTCGAGAGGTTTTGGAAAAAGCGGAGATAGCTGGCGATGCCGCGATAATAATTCGGCAGATAAAAGTGTTCGTTGGGTCCGTGCGTGCCGTCGTCGGCAAGCCCAAAACCCATGCAAATCACGTCCACGCCCAACTCGTCGTTGAGGTGATTTGTGATAGGCACGCTCCAACCGAGCAGCTGAAACGCGGGCGCAACCTCAAACGTTTCCTCGAGCGCCCGCGCGGCGGCTCGAACAGATTTGGAATCGCGATTGAGCAGCACAGGTTCGCCCGCCGCGAACTGTTTGACCTCCCAACTCACGGTTTCGGGCGCGTGGGCAGCCAGATAGGACTCGAGTTGCCCCAGAATTTTTTCGGGACGCTGGTTTGGCACAAGGCGTGTCGAGATTTTTGCCATCGCTTTGGCGGGCAAGACGGTCTTGCTGCCCTCGCCGATGAACCCTGCATACAGCCCATTCACTTCGAGCGTCGGGCGCGCGCCCGTCCGCTCTACAGTCGAAAACCCTCCTTCCCCCCACAATGCTTTGACGCCTGCCGCCCGCGCCCAGTCCGCGTCGGTGATGGGAGAGCGCGCCAGTTCGGCGCGTTCGGCGGGGGCCAGTGTGCGCACCTCGTCATAAAAGTTCGGCAGGGTCACGCGCCCCTGCGCGTCGTGCATGCCCGAAACCAAATCGCACAAGACCTGCGCGGGGTTGTGAATCGAGCCGCCAAACAGACCGGAATGTAGATCAGACGCAGGACCATGCACCCAGAGCTCGAAATAACACAAGCCGCGCAAGCCATAGACGATGCTCGGCTGGTCCCGGGACACCATTTGCGAATCGGCATTGAGCGCGACATCGCATTTCAATTTTTCCTTGTGCTCGCGCAAAAAGGACGCCATGTTAGGCGAACCAACCTCTTCTTCACCCTCGATAATCAGTTTGACGTTGACGGCGAGCGCGCCTGTTTTCAAGAGCGCCTCAAGCGCCTTCATAAAGGCGAGAGTCTGCGACTTCATGTCGGACGCGCCGCGCGCATAGATCGTGTCACCCTTGATGGTCGCCTCGAACGGCGGCGTGAGCCATTCGTTCAACGGGTCAACCGGCTGGACGTCAAAATGCCCATAGACCAACACTGTCGGCGCGCCGTCGGCATGCAGCCAATCGGCATAGACAAGCGGCTGTCCGCGACCTTGTCCGGTAGGCATAATCTCGACATGCTCGAAACCCATCACCTCCAGATTTTCCGAAACCCATTCCGCGCCCCGCTGAATATCCGGGCGATGCTCGGAGAGGGTCGAGATGGTTTCAAGTGCAAGGAACGCTTTGAGTTCGGCGAGAAAAGTCTCGCGGTGTGATTCGAGATACTCGATGGGCGTTTGACTCATTTGGTTTCAGATTTTCCACTACGCATTGCCAAGAGTAGAGCGTCCTGGTCTACGGGAAGCCGACGGATGCGGACGCCACAGGCGTTGTAGATGGCGTTGGTGATGGCAGGGGTAGTAGGAATGGACGAGATTTCGCCAACTCCTTTTGCGCCGTAAGGTCCCGTCGAGATTTCGTCTTCGACCAGAAAGGAAACAATTTCGGGAGTATGTTTGATGCTCGGCATCTTGTATTTGGCGAGCAAGTCTGTCCATACCTTGCCCTTTTCGATAATGTATTCTTCGGTGAGCGCATTCCCCAGACACATCATGATGCCGCCCTCGACCTGTCCCTGCAAAGCGAGCGGATTCAACGCGCGCCCGATATCCGTTGCAGTGACGACCTTGAGCACATGCACCTCACCCGTATCGCTGTCGAGTTCGATGAGGGCTGCCTGCGCGGCATACGAAAAACCAAAGTGCATATCCCCTTCAGACCCGAGAGGAGTGGTGGCGGGCGCATGATACTCGTGTAAATAACGCGTCGGGCGATTTTCCTCGCGGGCGCGCTTGACCACTTCTTCGAACGGCATTTTGTGCCCATTCTGTCTTATGTAGCCATCTTTGAACGTCAAGGTGTCGGGGGCGGCGTCGAGCTGTTCGCTCGCCGTTTCTGCCAGAATCTCGCGCATGCCTTTTGCCGCATAGCGAGCGGCGTTACCCGAAACAAAAGTCTGGCGCGAGGCGGTGGTCGGTCCGCCATCGGGCGTCAGGTCGGTGTCGCTCAAGAGGACGCGCACCCGTTCGTAGGGCAAGCCCAATTCTTCTGCCGTAATCATGGCAAGAATCGTCGGCAGTCCCTGTCCAATTTCAGCCGCGCTCGTGCGCACTTCGGCGGTGCCGTCTTCAAAGACTTCGACTTCGGCGGCGCTCTTGTCGGGCGAGCCGCCACCAAGACCCGTGTTTTTGAAAGCGCAGGCGAGACCCCAGGCGCGGATTTTTGATGTTTGATTCTCGATTTCCGGCTGCGCTTTGACCACTTGCTCGACCAACCTGATACATTCCAAAAGTCCGGCGCTCTCGCGGACGAGCTGGCCCGTGCTGGTGGTATCGCCGACCGCAAGACCGTTTTTGCGGCGCAGTTCAAAGGGGTCCAGTCCGAGCTTGTGCGCGAGTTCATCCATATTGGATTCGACGGCAAACGCGGACTGTGTGACGCCAAACCCGCGGAACGCGCCTGCAGGCGGATTGTTAGTATACATGGCGTAGCAGTCAATCAGGACGTTTGGCACATGGTAGGGACCCGCGGCATGGGTCGCCGCGCGGGTCATGACCTTGTCACCCAGAGAGGCATATGCGCCGCTGTCGCCATAGATGGTAGCGTGCGAGGCAACCAGAGTGCCATCCTTTTTCGCCCCCGTTCTGAGTCGAATGACGGTCGCGTGCCGTTTGGGATGAAAGACCAGACTCTCGTGACGCGAATACAACATTTTCACGGGACGCCCGATCGCACGCGCGAGCAGCGCGACATGAATTTGCGCGGCAATATCTTCTTTGCCGCCAAAACCGCCGCCGATCAACGCGCCGCGCACGCGGACCTTGGACTCGGGGAGGTCGAGGGCAGCTGCAATCTGGCGACGGTCTTCGTACGGAATCTGCGAGCCGACAATGACCTCGATGCGCCCATTGTCGAGCGCCTGCCCAATGGCGCACTCGGGCTCCATAAAAGCATGTTCGTAAAAAGGTGAACGATATTCGTTCTCGATAATCACCTCGGCTTTTGCAAACCCCTTTTCGATATCGCCTTTTTCGACATGAATATGCTTGAGCAGATTGCCGTGGCCCGTGCCGTCGTTGACAATGATGGTCTCGGGTTTGAGCGCGTCAACAGGGTTGTCTACAACGGGCAGTTCCTCATATTCGACCTCGATCAGTTCCAGCGCGCGCTGCGCGATTTCGCGCGTGTCCGCCGCGACAATGGCGACGGCATCACCCATATAGCGCACCTTGTCATAACAGAGCACGGGCCAATCGTTGTAAATAAGACCGTGATGTTTAGAGCCGGGAACATCTTTGTGGGTCAAGACCGCGCGCACACCATCCAACGCTTTGGCTTTCGAGGTATCAATGCTCAAGATCCTGGCATGCGGGAATTTGGCGCGCAGAGTTGCGCCGTGAAGCATGTCGGGAAAATTATAGTCATCTGTATACCGCGCGGCGCCGGTCACTTTGGCGACGGCGTCCGGACGGGTTATAGGTTTGCCAATGACGTTGAGCGGCGCTTTTACCTGCGGCAAGTTGGGTATGTTAAAGAGATGTTCGGTTTCCGGCTCTCGCAGTTCCTGCGCCGCATTCTTGATGGCATTCATCATCGAAACATAGCAGCCACAGCGGCAAAAGGTGTCTTTGAGCGCGACCTTGATGTCGTGGTCGTCGGGGTCCGGGTTTTGATCGAGCAGGTTTTTGGACTGCATGAGGACGCCCGGTGTGCAAAAGCCGCATTGGACAGCGCCCTGTTGAATAAATTGCGCCTGCAGCGGATGGAGACCATCGGGACGCGCCAATCCTTCGATCGTCATCACCTCGGCGCCCTGTGCTTTGAGCGCGGGGTAGATGCACGAATCCACCGAGGTACCGTTCACAAGCACCGTGCACGCGCCGCACTCGGCTTCGTCACACGCGATTTTTGTGCCCGTCAGACCAAGTTTGTAGCGCAGCACATAGGCAAGATATTCGTTTGGTTCGATCTCTACAGAAACGGGATTGCCGTTGACGGTAAAATTCAGAATTGACACGAGTCCTCCATTCGACGCCCCCAAAAGTGGCTATAGGGCGAGTTCCAAATACACGGGTAAATGATCGGAAGCCGTCAGGACGCTCACCGGCGACGTCACAACGGCGCAATGTCTCAGAAACGGACGCAGGGCAGCGTTTACAAAAAAGTAATCGAGCCGGGTCTTGGGGTCAAAAGCAGGCAAAGTGAATCCGTCCCGGTTGGGATTCAATGCCCGAAACGCATCAGTGAACCCGCGTGAGCGCATCATCCCGATCACCTGTCGCGCCACAGCTCCACCCTGCAAAAAGATCGAGACCCGCGGTTTGAACGGCAGCCCGCTAAAATCAGGATGGTCGCCGGGAGCAATGGAATTGAAATCGCCGCTGATGACCACTTGCTGTCCCCCACTCTGACGAACGTGATTCAAGATCAAATTCAATTCGCGCAGGCGATACAATTCAATCGGAAGCGTAAACGCCGGAGCGCCAAGATGGACACCAAAAACGGTCAGCGATTCTCCGGGCGCGTGTTCCAGCGTTGCGCGCAAACAAGTGTGTCGCAAAACGCGCGGATGCAAGTCGGACGCGCTGATAATGGGCAGCCGCGTGAGCAGCGCCAACGTGAGATGGCTGTTGCTTGCGGCGACAAGGCAAGCATGTCCGAGCTGTTCCGCCAGGGCTCTGACAAAATCCGGTCTCGCAACCTCTTGCAGCAAAATAACATCGGCAGTTTGCGCCGCAATGATTTCGCGCAACGCCTGCTCGCGCCCACGTCCGCCGCCGAGTATGTTGTATGCCAGAAACCGCAGTGGAGAGCGCGAGCGATCAGACGACAAACTCATGCGGACTGCGCCGCGCGTTCGAGAGCTGCGCGCAGCGTTTGTTGCAGCAACATCGGCAAAAGCTCGAACCGATATTCTTTGGTCGCGCGGTGCGCCGAGGTGCGCGGGTGGGCGTTCGCCACCAGCAACTCTGCTGCCTCTTGCAGCACAGGTTGATCCGCCGTTTTGCCGCGCAAAAATTCTTCGACCGCCGACGCGCGATACGGCACGGGGGCGACGGGACCCGCGCTGATTGCCACATCCTCGATCCGCGCATGGATATCCAAAGCGCTGAGGCGGACACGGGTTGCCATGCCAAGAATCGGAAGCGCAACGCCCTGCGGGCGCATGACGCGCGAAAACGCGCTTGCCTCGCGCGCCCCCAACGCGCGAAAGCGGAGCGCCGTGATCAGCTCGCGCGTCGAATCCACCGCGCTCTTGCCGGGTCCCTGAAACAACGCGGCGAGCGGGACCCAGTCGGGTGAGTCGGTCCCACTCCGAGATTGGCGCGCGACCGCCGCTTCGGCATCCAGAATCATCAGCGCCACCGTGCCGTCCGCAGCCGGCAGCGCATGCGCCACATTGCCGCACAGCGTTGCCACATTGCGGACCTGGGGACCGCCGACGACAGAACATGCTTCGGCGAGCGCGGCTGCGTGTTTTTGAATCAGCGGCGAAGCGACGATTTGTGTATGTGTGACGCCACAACCGATCTCGATGTATTCATCACGCGCGCGAATTTCGCCCGCGCCCGCGATCCCGGTCACGTCAATCAACGCGTCGAAATGAGGGCGGCGCCCCTCGTAATACTCGGCCTGTGTATCCACAAGCAGATCCGTGCCCCCAGCAACAACACGCGCGCGTCCCTCATACTGTGCCAGCAGCTCGAGGGCTTGGACAACCGTTGTGGGCAAATGATAGTTGTCAAAAACTTTCATGGTGAGCGACCTTGTATGTTTACAAAAAGGGAATTGGAACCATCATGCGGGGTTTGCCCGAATGAAAGGATCCCGGGAAACCAATCAATGGCACTTTTCGAGCGGGGATGCCCGAACTCGCCGTATGCAAAACATACGACCAATTGATCGAAGTAAGCTCATTCTAACACAGGAATAGCAAAAACGAATAGATTCGGGACTCGATTGTCGGGGATGTGTGTCACACGCCCAAGTCAAGCGCGCGACGGAGTTCGGGGAATTTGCCGCCCGCTTCTTCTTTGACCTCGGTATCGAAAAAAGAGGCGAGCTCGTCCGCTTGTGCCCGAGAGAGTTCAAAGGAAAACCCCTCAATGGCGGCGAGGGTCTGGGCAAGTGTGCTGACGCCGACGATCGGAGCGGTGACGCCGGGTCTGGCACAAACCCATGCCGTCGCAACGTGCGCGGGTGGCACCCCGTGCCCGGCGGCGAATTTTTTGAGGCGTTCGATGCCATCACCGTATTTCGAGAGCCATACGGGAACGCGCGGGTCGGTCTCGCCGCGCGAGTTGGCGGGCAAGGGCTGTCCCGCCGTGTATTTGCCTGCCAACAGCCCGATCACGAGCGCGCGATACGTGGTGATGGCGATTTTTTCGGCAAGCGCCTGCGGCAGGATTTCGACCTCGATGCCGCGTTCGATCAAATTGTACGGCACTTGATTGCAGACGAGGGGCGCCCAACCGTTTGCCTCTGCGATGCGGTTGCAGCGCGCAAAAACCCATGCGGGACAATTGCAAAAGCCGACGAATCGCGCTTTGCCCGCGACGACCACATCATTCAGGGCATGCATTATTTCATGCAGGTCCATCTGCGGCTGGGGCCAGTGAATCATGTACAGTTCAACGTGATCGGTTTGCATTCGCTTGAGACTGCCGTCAATGCTCGCGCGGATGGTCTCTCCGTCAACTCCGGCATGAACCTTGGTCGTGATGAATAGTTTCTCGCGGCGCCCGGGGAGAATACGCCCAAGGATTTCCTCGGTCCCGCCATTCGCATACATGGCGGCAGTGTCAATAAAGTTGATGCCGCCGTCGAGCGCAGCGCCCAGAATCCTGTCGGCTTCTGCCTCGTCACAGCGCGAGCCAAACATCATGGCGCCAAGACACATTTGAGAGAGCTGAACGCCGGTATTTGCGAACGGGACTTGATTCATACATTTTGTTCCTGAGAGATGTCGCGTCGTCTTGGGATATTGGTCGAGGGCTTGCTTTATGGGAACCAGTAGCGCAACAACATGAGATTGCGGAGTGGAGTATTGGGTCTTAAAACTCGCGTGCCGTCACTTGACTTGGCAATTTCATCATGTTGTTGCACTAGCAGGTTGTCGGAGAGACCTCAATTGTAACTATGGACGCGCGTCGTAGCATCTCAAAAATAGTTATAGTTTGATTTCACTCCGACAACCTGCTAGTCAGAGAACAAGTTCGCCTTCGATAATGGTGGGATCATCTGCGCTGCGGTGGAGCGTAAAGCCCAAGTGCCTGGACACTTTTTGCATTGCATGATTGTCGGGCGAGATAAAGGCAATGATGCGATCGAGATTTTCGTCGCGTCCGATCTGGACGAGCATTTTCAGCAACTCGGTGCCAAGTCCCTTGCCGTGAAAGCGATCCACGATGAGCAGAGAAAATTCGGCGTCGGAGGTGCCATAGATTTTGGACAGGCGACCGATGCCGACGATCTCGCGTTTGCCCGTTTCGGGGTTTTGATATTCCGCCGCCAATGCCATCTCGCGGTCATAATCTATAAAGACAATGCGCGAAAGGCGGTCATGCGCGATGCGCGTGTCGAGCGCCATCGGATGAAGATAGCGCAAATAGACGCTGCGTTCCGACACCTGTTTGTGATATTCGACCATCAGCGGTTCGTCTTCGGGACGGATGGGACGAATGGTCAGCCGGGTGCCGTCCTCTGCGACCCAGGTCTCGACATATTTGAGCGGATATGGGCGGATCGCAGGGCGCGGGAGCTGTTCGGGCGTGACATTCGGTTCGTAGAGAATGACGCGCGCATCAAGGGCGATCAATTGCTCCGGTGAGGCGAGCAGCGGATTGATGTCAATTTCCTTGACCCAACGCTGTTCCACGACGATTTCGCTAAAGCGGACCATCAGTTGAGCGAGCGCTTCAATGTCCACCGGGGCGCGTCCGCGCACGCCTTGCAGCGCCGTGTAAATCTTGGTGCGCTCCATCATGCGGCGCGCGAGCGTGGTGTTGAGGGGGGGCAGACCGAGCGCGCGGTCCTTGAAAACTTCGACCAGTTGTCCGCCCAACCCAAACAAGAGCACGGGTCCGAACTGCGCGTCGAGCGAGCTGCCGATAATCAATTCATAGCCGTCGAGTTTGACCATGGGCTGGACAGTGACGCCGCCAAAATGTTGGGCGCCCGCCTTGTCGGTCACAGAGGACTTGATTGCAATAAAGGCGTCGCGCACCGCACGGGTGTCGGGCAAATTGAGTTTGACGCCGCCCACATCGGTCTTGTGCGTAATCGTGTCCGAGTAGAGTTTCAGGACTACCGGATATCCGATTTCATCCGCGGCCGCGGCGGCTTGGTCTTTGGTCAGCGCCACCCGCGTTTCGACGGTGGGAATGTCGTATGCGGACAGGAGTTGTTTGGATTCATATTCGTTGAGTATCGTGCGTCCTTGCGCGCGCGCGCGGTCAACGATCTCGGACGCGTGCGAGCGATTCGGGTTGGTCGCTTCCGCAAAGGAGGGGGTTTCGTACAACAGCCGCAGGTTTTCCGTATACTGCCACATGTAATTGAACATGCGCGCCGCAATGTCGGGGTATTCAAAAGTCGGAATCCCGGCACGCGAAAGGATGGTTTCGCCCGCCTGGATTTCGCTGCCGCCGAGCCAACTGGCAAGGACGGGCTTGTTCGGGATGCGCGCATACGGTTTCAGCATTTCCGCCGTCATGGTCGGGTCGGTCATTGCCTGAGGCGTGAGGATGACGAGCAAGCCGTCCGCGTTGGGGTCGCGCGCGGTCAATTCCAGCGTCTTGGCGTAGCGTTCGGGACTGGCATCACCAAGAATGTCCACTGGGTTGTTGTGGCTCCATGCGGCGGGCAAGAGCTGATCGAGTGCTTGCATCGTTTCGGACGAAAGCGGGGTGAGTTTGCCGCCGCCTTCAACCAGCGCATCCGTCGCAAGGACGCCCGGTCCGCCCGCGTTGGTGAGAATCGTAAGGTTGCGTCCTTTGGGGCGCGGCTGTTTGCCGAGCAATTCCGCCGAATAAAAGAGGTCCATGATCGAATCAACACGCAGGACGCCGACGCGTTTGAATGCCACATCAAGGACATCGTCGCTGCCAGTCATCGAGCCGGTGTGCGATGCCGCCGCATGCGCCGCCGCCTCGGTGCGTCCCGGTTTGATCACGATGATGGGCTTGGTGTAGGCAACCTCACGCGCGGAAGAAAGAAAAGAGCGCGCATCCCCGATGGTCTCCATATACATGACGATGGCTTCGGTGCGCGGGTCGTCGCCAAAATACTGAATCAGGTCGCCCCATCCCACATCAATCATCGAGCCGACCGAGACAAACGCGCTGAACCCCAGGTTTTCGCGCAGACTCCAATCCAGCACGCCCGTGAGCAGCGCGCCGCTTTGCGAAAGAAATGCGACCTGACCTGGGCGCGCGCTCGCCGAAGCAAAAGTGGCATTCAAGCCATTCAACGGGTTCATGACCCCAAGACAGTTGGGACCGATGATACGCATCCGCCCGCGCTTGGCGTTTTCCATAACGCGGCGTTCGAGCTCTACGCCTTCGGGTCCGATTTCTTTGAATCCCGCGCTAATGATAATGGCGCCTTTGACGCCTGCGTCCACACATTCACCAATCAAATCGGGCACGCTGGGGGCCGCGGTACAAACTACGGCAAGGTCAACTTTGGCGGGGACCTCTGCGATTCTGGGATAACTTTTTATGCCCAGAATGGATGCGCGCTTGGGGTTGACGGGAAAGACAGTGCCGCCAAAGGGGTTCGAGATGAGGTTCCAGAGAATGGTGCGCCCCACGCTGCCCGAGGTCTCGGATGCGCCAATCAGCGCGACGTTCCTGGGCGCGAAAATCGCGTCGAGGGGATTCGGTTCGAACTTGAGGACGTCGCCCGCGCGGTCAAAGGCGGCGAACGTGGGGGTGGCGGGTTGTGCCATCGGGATAACTCCTTGGGCTTGCGGTAGATCAAAAAAGAATGGCGTGATGCATCTGCATATCAAATATAGTCGAGGATTCATCGAGTGGCAAGAGCCATGCAGCGCCGCGCATACCAATCTATTGCAGCGAGGAACAGACCGGGTCAAAGTTTCGTGTGTAACGCGTCCAAAATGAATGGGGCTGCGCCGACGACAGCGGATTGCGTATAGACAAGAAACGCCCATTTTTCGTTGACACCCGCGCGCGTTTGTGATAACGTTGATTGGCTTTTTCCTATCGGATTGTCGGGCACTTCTAATTTCCTCCATGTCGGCAACGCATCTCAAAAATATCCCGACCGATGCGCGTTTTGCCGATTTTCAGTTGGAATTTAAAAGTAATTTGAAATCCATGTCTGAGATGAGTCGAAATCGAAAGCTTGCCGTTGCCGGATTGCTCACTGCCGCGATCGCCGCGCCCATCGCGGGATTGGCGTATTTGTGGCGGCGACCTCTGCCCATCATCAGCGGACGGCTCGAACTGCCCGGGTTGAACGACCGCGTACAGGTGATCCGCGACAAATGGGGGGTGCCGCACATTTATGCGCGCAATGAAACGGATGTGTTTTGCGCGCAAGGTTTTGTTCATGCCCAGGAACGTCTGTGGCACATGGAATTGAACCGCCGACTGGCTTCGGGGCGCGTGAGCGAGATCGTGGGCGACATTGCGGTGGGCACAGACCAACTGATGCGTATTATCGGGCTGCGGCGCGCGGCGAAAAACGATTGGGAAAATGCGTCCGAACGGGTGGCAAACGTCCTGAACGCGTACGCGCGGGGCGTGAATGCGTTTCTGGAGATGAATCCAAAAAAACTGCCGCTTGAATTCACCCTGCTCCGCTTTACACCCGAGCCATGGCATCCGATGGACTCGCTGGTGTGGATCAAGATGATGGCGTGGGGGCAGGGGCTGAATTGGGATGCCGAATTACTGCGGAGCGCGATTTTGGAGCGGCTCGGACCCGACAGGACTGCCAAGCTGCTGGGCAGTGACCTGTCGGCTGCAAACCCGGTGATCATGAACCAGACGCGCATTCCCGGCTTGGAGCGCTTGGCGGCAGCGCTGCGCCAAGCGCAGGACTTTATGAACGTGAGCGCGCCGATTGGCATGAGCAACAATTGGGTTGTGGATGGCACAAAAACGACGACCGGTTTGCCGCTGCTCGCGAACGATCCACACCTGCCCTTGCAGATGCCGTCTTTATGGTATGAGGCGCATTTGATAACGCCCGCATGGCAAGCGGCGGGCGTGACGCTGCCCGGGGTGCCGCTGATCGTAATCGGACACAATAGTGATATCGCGTGGGGTGTTACAAACGCCTTTGTGGATGCCCAGGACCTGTATATCGAGAAATTCGACGCGCAAGAACCAACCCGCTATCGCGTCGGCAATGACTGGGAGTCCGCACAGGTGGCGCATGAAGAGCTCCGCGTCAAGGGCGAAAAGAAACCGCGCCCGTTCGATGTAACAATCACGCGGCATGGTCCGGTGATGGATGCATGGTGGTCCAATCCAGCAAAGCGAATGGGTTCGCACGGCGCGAAAGCGCCGCCGACGCAAGGACAACCCGCCGAGGAATTGAAACTGGCGCTGAAATGGGTCGGATACGATGTCTCGCGGACGATTGAGGCAGGTCTAGGGATCATGTCCGCGAGCAACTGGCAAGAGTTTCGCGCGGCATTGAACGATTGGACCGAACCGGCGCTGTCGTTCGTGTATGCGGACCGCGCGGGCAACATCGGATACCAGCTGGCGGGCAAAACGCCGATACGCAAGAACGGCAAAGGCGCGACGCCCGTGCCGGGTTGGACCGACGAATACGCGTGGACGGGGCACGTGCCGTTTGATGAACTGCCGCATACCTACAACCCGCCCGAGCATCTGGTCGTGACGGCAAATAACGCGGTGGTCGGCAAAGAATATCAACATCATCTTTCGCTCGATACCATGAATGGTTTTCGCGCGAAACGCATCCTCGACCTGTTGAGCCAAAGCGATACGTTGAGCGCGGACGATTTCGCCGTCATCCAAAAGGATGTCTATTGCATTCCCGCCGAATCCTTTCAAAAACTCACGCGCGCATTTTACTATGCGATTTTGATGCACCCTGCGCTTGGCAAGCGCGGACTGACAGCGCGCGAGGCGCTGGACGAGTTGAATGCGTGGGACCGCCAGCTGAGTCCCGATTCGACGGCCGGGGCGTTGTACGAAACGACGCTCTATTTCGCAATGAAACGATTGTTCTCGCCGTGGCTGGGAGATTTGACGGCGACTTTTATCGGTCTCGGTTTTCATCCCCTGCTTCATCCGATCAACAGCGCGTATGTGGACCGCGCATACCTGATTGCGCTCCGTATTCTGGAAAACGAAGAATCAGAGTGGATGAGAGACGAATCAGGCGCACCCGCAACAAGCGTTGATATTCTCGCAAATGCGTTGAACGATACCATTCAGTGGTTGGAAACGAATGTGGCGTTTGATATGCAAAAATGGCAATGGGGCGAACTGCACCGGGCGCGATTTCAACATGCGCTCGGCGCGGTAAAGCCGCTGAACCTGATTTTTAATCGCGGTCCGTTTCCGTACGGCGGCGATACGTCCACCGTCTGGCAGGCGGCGTTCGTCCCCGAACTGCCCATCGCAGACAGTGTCGCCGTCTCGGCGTCGTGGCGGCAAATTCTGGATTTGAGCAACTGGGACAATTCACGCGGGGTGCATCCGACGGGTCAGTCGGGGCATCCGGCGAGTCGGCATTATGACGATCAAATGCCGCTGTGGTTGGCAGGCAAGCATCATGCGTTGTGGTGGTCGCGTGAAAAGATTCTGGAACATCAAGAGGGGGTATTGATTTTGGAATGAACGCGCGGCGCACGACGCCTCGTGTCATTGCAAAATTCACATCCAACATGAAATCAAAACAATTTTTTGTGCTCGCTCTAGTTGTGCTCATTGTAACTGCCGTCGGCGTCATGGCGTTGAGCGGCTGCTCGATGTTCGGAGGCGGCGAGGATGCAAATGCCCGACCGTCTCCCACCCTGCCCTTTCCCACAAACGTCGTGGTGGATGCGACTCCCGCATCTGTTGAAACGGCGGCGCCGCAGGAAGCGATGCTGATTGGCGGCGATGTGTTTAACGATTCGAACGGGAACGCCACCAAGGACCCGGGCGAGCCGATCATTGCGGGCGTGATCGTTCAGATCGCGCAGGGTGAATGTCCCGGCACGCTCGCGGCGCAAACGACAACCACCGTCAGCACACCCTCGTACAAATTCGAGGGTTTGAGCGGCGGCGCATTCTGCGTCTCGGTGGACGCGACGACGGCGCAAAATGCAGGAATTTTGGGTCAGGGACAATGGATGTTCCCGCAGCAGGCGCAGGGCGTCATCGCCGACACGGTGAAACTAAACAACCGTTCCAAACCGACGGTAAATTTTGGTTGGACATTCGCAACTATCGGGCAGGTCACCGCCGTGCCGGAAGGAACGCCGGAAGCGACAGCCGCCGCAGCCGAGCCGACCCCCGTGCAGCTTTTGCCAACGCCCACGGCGTTTGTCGAGCCGACGGCGGGACCTGCCCCTTGTGTTTATAAAGCGAATTATGTGGCGGATGTGACGATTCCGGACAATACGGTCATGGCGCCCGGCTCGCAGTTTACGAAAACCTGGCGCGTATTGAACAGCGGCACGTGTCCGTGGGGTCCCGGAACCGGTTTGCAGAATATGCAATTTATCAGCGGCGACCCATTGGGCGCGCCAAACATGGTGCCGATTGCAGCCAACATTGCCGCGGGCACGCAGGGCGAGATTTCGATCAACATGGTGGCACCCGCCCAGCCGGGGACGTATCGCAGTAACTGGAAATTGCGCGCGGACGATGGCACGCTCGTTGGGGTGGGCGCGTCGAACGTCTCGCTTTATGCCCTGATTCGTGTGCAAGCCGCGCCGCCGCCGACCAGCGTTCCCCCACCGACCACCGTTCCGCCACCCGGTCCGCCGACCGGCGTGATTCAGATGGAGCCGGGCGCAACCGAAGCTGAGGTGCAAGGACAGCTTGTGGCGAATCAAATCGCGACCTACAGCGTGAGCGCACAGGCGAACCAGAATATGCAGCTTTCGCTCTCGTCCAACAGCAATAGCGCGCGCGTTGCCGTGCTTTCGCCCGGCGGATTCCCGCTGCCTCCACAGCGAGGCAACCCCGAAGGGACATACTGGCAAGGGAATCTGCCGACGACAGGCACGTATATCGTCCAGGTGCTCGCGGGCAATGCAACACCAACGGCAAATTACTCGTTGAACGTGACGATCCCGGTGCGCATCCAGTTTGCGCCCGGCGCGATTTCGGCAAGCGTTCAAGGAACAACCAGCCAGGGGCGAATCGTTACCTATCTGCTCAAGGCGAACGGCGGGCAGACTATGAAAGCAAATCTCACTGCGCCGCCCAACAGCGCGGGGATTACAATCTATGGGTTGGACGACGGTCAGCCGCTGATTCGTTCGCAGAGTGGGGCGACGAGCTTTGAGGGGCAACTGCCTGCGACGCAGGACTATGTGATTCAGGTGGTGCCGTTCGGAAATGCGCGGGTGGATTACACGCTGGATGTGACGGTGCAATAGATACGCCAATCAGGAGATTGGCGCTCCCAGTTGGCGCTCCCAGGCCCTCCCAGGCCCTCCCCTCTCCCAATGGGAGAGGGGAGGTTTTTTTAGATGAAACGGAAATTCATTATTGATACGGACACGGCATCGGATGATGCGGTGGCAATTTTGATGGCGCTGCGGCACCCCGACATTGACGTGTTGGCTGTGACGGTCGTGTCGGGCAATATGCACGTGCGCGACGGGTCGCGGAACGCGCGGTACACAGTGGAGCTGTGCGGAGCGCAAACGCCGGTGTATGTGGGTTGTGACCGCCCGCTGCTGCGCGAGCCGGTACATGCTTATTGGTATCACGGTCCCGACGGCATGGGTGGAATGAATTATGCCGAACCCGGGCTGCAAGCGCAAAAAGCGCGCGCGGTTGATGCGCTGGTGGAACTGGCGCGCGCTCATGCGAACGAGGTCACACTGGTAACGTTGGGACCGCTGACCAACATTGCCGCCGCGCTCGCGCGCGCGCCCGAGATGGCAGAACAGATTTCGCGCTGTGTCGTGATGGGCGGCGCGGCGAACGTGGTTGGAAATGTGACGCCCGCGGCGGAATACAATATCTGGTGTGACCCGGAAGCGGCGCGCATTGTGTTTCGCAGTGGGATGAATTTGGAAATGGTGGGCTGGGAAGTGGGACGTGGGGACGCGGCATTGACCGATGCGGACATTGCCGCCGTGTATGCTTTGAACACGCCCTATGCGGAATTCGCGATGGACTGTAACGCACATGCGGTTGAACTCGCCAAACACTGGCAAGGCGATCCCGGCATGACACTGCACGACCCGACGGCGATGGCAATTGCGATTGATCCGGGCATTTCAAAACGCAGCGGACATTACCGCGTGGACGTGGAGCTGCGCGGAGAACTGACGCGAGGGATGACGGTGGTGGATGAACGACACACCGTCGGCACGCAAGCGGGGTTTACGGACGAATGGGGGGTGCGTGAGCGCAACGCGCTGGTGCATCACGCGCTGGATGCGCCGCGCTGGAAAGAGCTGTTGATGGAATGTTTGAAATAAAAAAATGGCGGGCATGCCCGTCATTTTTTTATTTCAAACACAAGCTGGCGGGCAGGTCAATCCGTGGGTTTGTCGAGTTGGGGCATGAACGCCATGAAATCTTGCGCAAAGCGTTCGCCGTACCCGTCGAGGAGTTCTCGCACACGCACAGAGTGGTCGGATTGGACAATCAGACCGGCATGGTGTTCCTTGACCAGTTTCCAGACGATTTCGGGGTCGTCGTAGGCGGACATGTCGGGCCATTCCTGTCGGGCGAGACAAACGGTGATGCCCGCATAGGACTGTTTGATGGGCGGCAATTCGTATTCTTGCTTGCGCGCGTTGGCAACTTCGACGCGTGCCCATTCACGCCAGAGGTTCAGACCCGAGGCGGCTTCGATCATTTCGGCAAGGTTTGCGCCGCCCACGCGCGCGGCTGTTTCGAGAAAGTAGAGCTTGCCGTCGGCGTCCTTTATATATTCAGCATGAGTGACGCCGCGTTTCATGCGTAACGCTTTCATCACCTGTTGGTTGAACGCGCGCAGGGCAACGGCATCGAGAGAATCGTAGACGAGGTTGCGGGAGCGAAAGACACCGCCACCCGAGACGACGGTGAGAGGTGGTTTGGCATATCCGCTGGCGATAGAGAACAGGACTTTATCTTCCCAAATGACAGAATCAACGTGAAACACATCGCCGGGGATGAATTGTTCGAGGACGAAATAGGACTGGCGGTCGCCGAGCTCGTTCAGTTTTTCCCACAGTTCGTCAGGCGAATTGAGCTTTTTGATGCCAAACGACGCGGCTTCGGAACGGGGCTTGAGCACCCAGGGCGCGGGGACGCGACCCATAAACTCGCGCAAATCGTCATAGTTGAGGACGGGTGAAAAATCAGGGACGTTCACACCCTCGTCACGCGCCTGGACGCGCATGGCGAGTTTGTCCCGGAAATGACGCACCGTGGTCTCGCCCATGCCGGGAATACGCAAATGTTCGCGCAGGTTCGCCGCCACTTCGACATCGTAATCGTCGAGCGGAACGATGCGGTCAATCTTGCGCGTTCGCATCATATAGCTGACCGCATAAGTGAGGTCGGGCTGGGCGTGCGTTTCGGGCATCCAGAACATTTCGTCAATGGATTCGCGGGGCCAGTCCGAGTCTTTGTACTTTTCTTTGGTCAGCAGATAGACGGTGCAGCCGAGCGCTTTGCACTCTTGCAGAAACGCGGCGCCTTTGAAATAGCTGCCGAGGGCGAGGATGGTGGTATTGTGAATAGACATTCGAGACTCCATTCATTTGCAGTCTAGGCGAAGGCGATTTCATATCTCGATCTTTTCTTTCCAAATATTTATTGAGATCAATCGGATAATTTTTTTCGAGGTTTCGAGGTAGCGATTCACGCTTGTAACATTCAATTCGAAATCCTTATGTCTCCTTGGATGTATTAGGCCGTCTCGTACCTCTTTAAATTCCAAAAACTCTTGCCAGAGTACATCACCCTTTATTTTCGGGGGTGGTGACTTGCCCAACTTTGACATTAGGAAAAAAATCTTGTCCTCAATCCTCCTGTATTCTGTTCCTTCAAGAATAAATTGGCCAATTGAAGCCCCTTTGTCCTCAAACTTTAGTCTTCTTTCGAGAAGGAATGCGCGCTCATGAAGCTCGAACATGTCATCAGGTAATGCCCCAAGCTCATCTAGCCTGTTATTCACAAAGCACTCAATAGCTGACCATGCCAGTATTGTGGAGGGTACCAGAACCCACTGTGCATCCAGTCCCTTTGCCACTTCATCCTCGCCCAGAAGCAAATACCTCTCTGCAAAATGAAGATAGTCTCGAAAATCCAACATTATTTTGTGTAACCTTTCGACAGTGAAAGAAGCCCCACTACGGTACTTACAGCTTTGTTCATGAATGATTTATCGATTACGACATTGTTCTCGCGACTCTTTGCCAGAAACACTTGCGCAATTCTCTGTCTATCCTTGAGCGCTGAGCGAGTACCAAGCCCACGATAGGTCGGCGGGTCCATATCATATTTAAATTTAGACATTTCTTCTGCGTTTAATGGGTCAAACACCTTGGCAGACGTCTTTGGGATGCGATAGTGATTTTCAAGCCTAGCGGGATGCGCCTGCAACAAACCCGCAACATAGCTCCAACCACATAGAACTGATTCAACAAGTGCTTTGTTGCGGTATGCTTTTCGATTCTCGACCGATCCATTTGGATCCGTTACAGCCCGATATTGTGCGCTATTGAGCGCTGCAAATCTTTCCCCCGCCTTCACCAAGTCAGTATCTGCCAGAATTTGTTGTTTTTTCATAATTTCTTCATATTTGGGGTCAATAGAAACTCCCGTCGAAGTTAAATATGGCTCATGGACTGTTTTGTCCAATTCCGATTCCTTCAACTTCTGCCCTATCTTCTGAGCGAGGTAAAAATTCACAATAAAACTTCTGGCCTTTTTGACCGTAATTTTCTCAGAGCGAGCACCCGTATCAGGAAAGTCCTCACCGGGGTCAAGGAGACCAATCTGTTGGCACCAAGTACGTAATGCATTCCCAAAAATTGTTTCCTCGACCATACGATCAAACATGTCATTTGAAACGGCGATATTAGTATTTGAAATGAGCGCGACCTCGGTTCGCTGCTCTTTGCTCAAATCAAAGTAAATCCGGAATCCGTGATAGCGGTTGGGCTTTTTTCCGCCTCTTGAAATAGAGCTAATACGGTGTTGTCCACCCCAGACTTTTAATGATGAGCTGGCCTTATAACTCGTATTGTACTCCACGATAATATCGTTGAATTCTCGACCTTGTAACGCGTCAGCTTCCATCTTCAGATAGGTTTCATTGCCAAGAAGAAGCTCGCGGTTAGCCCTATATCCTTCCTTGCTACTGACATCTAGCTTCGCATCCAAATCGCTTAAGGACGCGGCATCCGTTGCCAAAAGTGAGCACTTTATGTAGTAGGAACCTTTGACACCATCTTGAAAAATGATGATGGGCATATCATGTTGCTTCTCGAGGGTGGAAACAGAATCCAAAAATTCCTGTACCAGTTCTTTCACAGGATTGTTCTCTGTTGCATTGTTGTCAAATAGTATTTTCATAGTCCTCCAAACAGCTGACATTTAAGCGCTTGTATGATGATACCGGTCCTTTTCAGCCATTCTACAAGGCCTTTAGCTTGGCTTGGAGTAGCGAGGGGTTTTCACGGCGAAGGGCTTCTACAAAGGCTTGATCTTGGTTAATGCTTTCGTCAATTTCTTTGCGATGATCGTAGTAGTAAACCATCGCCGCATGAGCAGCAGCGAGAGGGAGATTGTACTTGCCCGCAATCTCGTCCAGACTCTGACCCATTCGCCAGTGCATGATCACGACATCTGCCACTGTGATGCGGGTGCCTGCGATACGCGGCTTACCATTTCGCACCTCTGGTGTTAATTCAATGTGTTCGTCCAAAACCTTCATCTTGTTTACTCCGTTCCCGGCTATCCGGCATCGCGATACTTACCAGACGCCTTCTTCGCTCTCCTGGATCAGATTATCCACGACCGCTTTCAGACTGCCCGTTTCTTCATAGACACGCAACTGGCGGTCAGCGCTGGTGCCTTCTTCGAGGATGCGGTAGGCGTATTCCACCTCTTTGCGGGTGCCAAGCTCATCCAGCACATCTCCAAGAAACCATTCGATCAATTCGCGGATGAGCTCGCGGGCGGGAGCTTCTTGCTGTTTGCCCCAGTCAATAAGCTTGCCGTCAATGCCATACCGAACGGCGCGCCATTTGTTTTCTTCGTAAAAAGTCTGCGGATACATGCGAAAGGTCATGTTGTCGCGGCGCAGTTTCCACAATTTATAGACGATGGCTTGAAAGATGGCGGCAATACAGATGGCTTCGTCCACCCGCGTACACACATCGCAGACGCGGAATTCGAGCGTGGGATAACGCGGGTTGAGCCGGGCGTCCCACCACAGTTTAGAACCGTCGGGAATGGCATGGACGCGCATCAGCGCACTGACAAAGGTCTCAAATTCCGCCCAGGAACCAAAGTAGGGGGGAAACCCGCTGCGCGGGAAATTGCGAAAGATGATGCTGCGGTACGATTTCAGCCCGGTCCGGCGCCCCGTCCAGAATGGCGAGCTGGTGGAAAGGGCGAGCACATGGGGCATCATGTAACGCGCCACATTCATCGCATCCACGCGAAATTCCAGGTCTTCGATTCCGATATGCACGTGCGTGCCAAAAATGAGGAGTTGTTGGGCGAGTTCCGCCATGTCTTGCTTGACGCCCATGTAGCGCTCGAACGGGGTGATTTCCTGGTCAAGCCAACTCGAAAAAGGATGGGTGCCCGCCGCAACGATTTTCAATCCGTTTTTTGCCGCGAGCTGCATGACGCCGCGACGCAAACGCACCAATTCGGCGCGCGCTTCGGCGGGCGTGTTGCAGACATTTGTGCCGACCTCGACCATGGACTGGTGCAGCTCGGGTTTGATCGCCTCCATCAGCACCATTTTGCCGTCTTCAAGCAACTGGGTGATGTAAGATCTGAGTTCCCGCGTTTCGGGATCAACGATCTGGTATTCTTCTTCGATGCCGATATTGAAACTGGGAGGCGTGAGCATGAGTGTCTCCTGGCGAGTAGCAGATAGCAGATAGCAGATGGCAGATGGCAGATGGCGAATCGTTATCTTTTTTCGATCAGGAACGTTGGAACGGTCGAGCCGCCGCCGGCGGTGACGTTGAGAAGCGCGGCAGTGGAAAGACGACACAACGAGCCGGACATGTAGCTGCCGTCCCAAATGTAGGGGTCGGTATCCAACATGCGGTCATAGATTTCGACATTACCGTCCACAAAACTGGGAAAGGGTTCCCCAGGCAAAGCCACTTTTTTCTGGGCGATGGAAGGTTCTTGCATCCGTTCCTGCAGTAATGCTTCCCATTCACTCTGCGAAACGGTCCAACCGAGGACGACGCCTTTGCCGCCATACTCATCGTTCGGCTTGATTACAAATTCGTCCTTGTTTTGGGCAAGAAAGGGCATCAGGTCCACGGTTTCGCCATTGTAGACCGTCTTGCGTTCTTGCAGGACGCGCGTCCACGGAATGAAATTGGCGATTGCGAGCAGGTCATCGGTGTTGAACAAATGCTCGTTGCGCTCGTCCGTTAGCACGGCAAGTGACGCTTTTTTGTGCAGAATCTTGCAAGCAAACGGGTTGACCATGCAAACGGCGTTTGCGCGCACCGCGCGGATGACAGGATGTTCCAACCCAAGGTCGCCGCGTTCGACCAATTCGCTGATCAGGACGCGTTTGTAGATCAGGTTGATGTGAAAATCGCCCGCGAGGAGCTCGCCGTTCTTGAATTCACATTCGCGCGGGTCAACGATGCGCGCCTCGTAACCCTGCGATTCAAAATAGTCGCGGAAAAGCACAAATTCGCTGTAGGTCGGCACCTCTTGCCAATCCAGAATGGCGATGCGCGGACGTTCAGCGCCGCCCCACTCACGATACGAGTCGAGAAGGGTGCGCAACATCTGATTGCGGGTGGGCAGAGGAAAGACATTATACTCGCGTTGAAATTCGCCCATGATGGGCATGCCGTAAAACACTTCTGACAAGACATCCGTATAGCCCTGCCCCGCAGGAATCTCGGCGTTGAATTCTGTCAGCTGCAGAACGCCCCAATCGGGCAGGTAAAAGGTATCCATGCGCGACGAGGGACTGGGTTCCTGAAAACCAAAGGGTTCCCGGACCATCGTCTCTTCCCAATCGGTCAAACAAAATCGGGCACGAATGGTATCATCCGCCAGCGCCGCCTGATATGCCTTGCTGAACGCGGGCATGACAGAAGAGATCGCGTTCTGCAAAAAGTGATACTGGTCAAAGGTGAGCAGGCGCGGACGCAAGACAGTGATCACATCGCGCGTGCCAAAAAACAACCCGCGGCGCCGCGCCTGGTCCTGCAGCTGGTCCCAGCTGGCGTTCGCGATGTCGGGCGTCAAGAGCGAGTGGTAGGTGTCAATGGCTTGGTTGAGCATGGGGAAAGAGAGTTTGGAGACCGGAGACTGGAGATTGCGGTCGCTTGTCAAAGGACTGGTCATCTCTTGACACCTGTTCGCATACAATCTCTAATCTTTAGTCGTTTGGCGCTAAAAGAGCTGGTTCCAGCGAAATTCCTGGGGTTGGGGGCGCGGGTCTTGGGCAAGCTTGATGCACATGTCGGCGAGATGGGTGATGCACCAATCATAAAATTCCTGACCGAGCGAGTAAACGTCCATATCGGGCGCAGGATTCATGAAATCAATGGCATACGGCACGCCGTCGCGAATCGCCCATTCTGCCGTATTCATGTCATAACCGAGCGCGCGGACGAGTTTGACCGAATCACTATAAACGCGGTCATACATTTCCTTGTCGAGCTCGTGTTTGAGATACTTGCGATTGATCGGGTCATACTTCATGACGAGAATATCGCCCTGATCGAGACACATGCAGCGGATATAGTCGTCCCAGCGAATAAATTCCTGTAGAATCATGGTGAGCAGTCCGCTCTCGTCATAACGCGCCCACAATTCCTCCATATTGCTGATTTTGTATACCTGTTTCCAACCGCCCCCATGCGCGTCTTTCAAGATGATCGGAAACCCGCCGAGATACTCGATATGCTTTTCCCAGGGAATGGGAAATTCGAGATTGCGCAGCGATTCATTGTGGACGATGCCGGGGACATATTCTTTGTTTGGCAAGACAACCGTTTTGGGCGAAGCGATGCCGAGTTTGGTGACGAGCGAAGCGCCAAAGAATTTGTCGTCCGCCGTCCACATGAACGGATTGTTGACAACATGGGCGCCCTGGAGGACAGCGTTCTTGAGATACGAGCGATAGTATGGCACTTCGTGCGAGATGCGGTCAACCAGCACGGCGTATTCGCACGGCTCGTCCATGCGCGTACCGCCGAGCTTGGCGTATTCGGCAATCACGCCTTGATTGCGATTGTTCACTTGCTCTATGAATTTGGGCGGCATAGACCATTCGCGCCCGACAATCAGTCCGATTTTTTTGTCCATGCGAAACTCTCCTTGAGTGCGGTGATCCAATTCGTGAGGGTCAAGGTCGTACAGGAGCAGGCACAAGTTGGGCGATCAACGAGCGAACATTTTCGCCAATCAAGGCAAACGCCCGGGTCGGGGTCATTGCATCCAGATCGGGGACTTGCCAAAATTCAACCGCCGACACCCGGTCCGGGAAAAAGGTTTCGAGCATGGGGCGATGCTCGACGTCATACAGGGCAATAGTCCGCGAGGCGCTCGCAAAATCTTGCGCGGTCAGCTGCATCGGATAGCGCGTGGTGTCCACGTAAATATTTCGCTCCCGGAGCTCTGCCAACGCAGTCGGTGAAATCGGTCCGGGATTATAGCTCCACTGCGCGACGATGCCGCGCGATTCGGCGCGCCATTCCAGGTCGTTCTCGACGGCAAGGTGATTGAACAGGATTTCGGCGAAACGGCTGCGATAGTAATTGCCACTGCACAGGAAAAGAATTTGGCTGGTCAATGCGTCATTCGCTCCCAACGGAACATTGTGCGCCACGCGTCATCGTGATTGAAAAAGGATGACAGGGCGGCGATAATCTGTGTTCCGCTCAATGTGCCCGGCGCGCGCATCATGGAATCGTCCTGTCCGTTATTGCATTCGAGAATGTATCCGTTCGCGCCATCGCCCGCGGTCTGCATAAACATTTTGGAGGTGTCGTCCTCCAATCCAACATACTCGATGTCGCCGCGTTCGAGGGCGGCGAGGGCATGAATGAGGTCGTCCTCGGTGGCATTTTGTTTGCTGCCACCGCCGGCGGTGAAATCCTCGGCGACTGCGCCGTCGGGATACAAGAGGGTCATATAAAATGAGACAGCGAACAAGTTATACCACGTTCGGTAATGATTGAAAATCAGGTGGTCGCGGACGACTGGCTGTGGACGGCCAAAGCCGTCACTACATACGCTCGCCGACAAAGTATTTGAGCATGGCGCGCCACGTGGGCCAGTCGTGGGGCCATTCGTAGCCCCACATCGAGAGTTCGTGCGGGATGCTTTTTGCCATGAGGAGACCTGAAAGATAGCGCGAGGCGCCGGGATTCTCATAACTGCCCTGTCCCGTGGCGATAAAGATGTCACGTTTGTAGTAGAGCGCATTCAAGTATTCGCCGCCGAGGTTCGGGATGTATTGGACAGGATTGTTGAAATAGATGTTGTCGTCATAGTAATCGCTGTGCATATAGTGGCGAATGTCATAGTCACCGCTCATGGCGATGGTGCCCGCAAACAGGTCGGGACGGCGAAAGAGCTGGTTGGCGGCGTGATACGCGCCGAGCGACGCGCCTGCCGTAACGACGCCGATGCGACCCCGACAAGAGTTCCAGATGTAGGGGATGACCTCGTCGCAGATATATTTGTTGTATTGGACCTGACGCCATGCCATTGCGCCGGGATGCAGATTGCGATTGAGCCATGCCTCGCGGTTGATGCTGTTGATGGAAAAGACCTTGACCCTGCCGGCGTCAATAAACGGGGCAAGCACGTCAATCACCTGAAAGCGTTCGTATTCCAAAAAGTCCGCCGCCGCTGTGGGAAACAAGAGCAATGGAAAACCATAGTACCCATAAGTAACAATTTCCATCCATTTGTCGAGCGATGGGCTGTGCCAGCCGTCAATAAAGCGATTCATAAGAGACCTCGGGTTGATGATTGTTTTTGATTGCTGATTGCGGCGATAAAGAGCATCGCTATTTTCGATTTTCGATTTTCGATTTTCGATTTTCGAATGGCCAGCAAGATTGGCGGCTAGACGGTGATTTCGAGTTGTGAGTACAAGCCGCCCGCGCCGTCGGGGATGCCGTTGGAATTTTCGGGGTCGCCGACCCATAGAGTCCGCGGCTCGCGTTCGACGAGAAATTTGTAGGCATAGACGCCGCGCCCGGGGCGCGGGATGCTGATGCTCCACACGCCCGCGCTCTCGCGGAGGCGATGGGCATTGGGACGCCAACCGTTCCATTCGCCAATGACGGTGACGCGTTTTGCGTCGGCGTCGTAATAACGAAAGGTGACAAGCCCATCATGCAGATGTGGAGACAAGGGCTGACCGTGCATGGCGCCACCCGGCGCGCGCAAGGCGGCGCCAACGGCGCGCGGGGCATCGAGCACGCCATGACCCTGGGGGGCGCGCGGAGAATGTTCGAGCGGGCGCGCCGTGTCGCAAAGAATTTTTTCGATTTGCGCCGGCACAAGGGTCGGGTTGGCTTCGAGCATTTGGGCGACCACCGAACTGACAATGGGAGCTGCCATTGACGTGCCATCCACGTGCTGATAATGCGCGTGGATGTATTTTTGTTCGACCATGCGTTCGCGAATCACGCGACGGACATGTGCGAGCGGCGAGTCGAGCGTTTCCTTTTTGAATTTGTTTTGTGCCTTGCGCGTGCGGAGCAGTCTGGTGAGCTCCTCGTCCGAAGCGTAAAGCAGCTTGTGCAGATATTGACCTTCGTTATAGACCCATGTATGGGGCAGCATGGGCGCGGCAATCCAGATAGCGGGCGCAATCAGATCGGGCTTGGCTTTGAGCAAACCGCCGTGGCCATAATTGGAATGATACAACCGAAAGCGATTGCGCTCCAGCGAGTTGCGATCATCCAGCCCGCCGACCGTGATGGCAGAAGGGGCGCTGGCGGGCGGGACCAACTGCTCCACGCCGTCGTTCCCCGCCGCACAGACGACGACGATCCCGCGCGCGCTCGCTTCTTGAACCAGCTCTTCAAGGGGAGTCAATGCGCCGTTGGAGGGAAAATCGCCGCCGACGGAAAGATTGACGACCCGAATGTTGTAGCGGTGCTGATTGTAAATGACCCAGTTGAGCGCGCGATAAATGTCGTCCTCGCGGATGCGATACCCGCGCCGGTTGCCGGTCTTGACCAAAACCAACTGCGCGCCGGTCGCGATGCCGCGATATTGTCCATCCGACAAAAAACCGTTGCCCGCGGCAACCGACGTAGTCATGAGACCGTGCCAGCTGGTCAAAACAGGACGGCGAAAATTCGGGCGTTCAAACGGCTCGCGGACGGTTGCATCAATGTGGGCGAGGATGCGATTGTACGGACTGGTGAGATCGGGATGCGGGTAGAAACCGGAATCGAGGAACGCCATGACGATGCCGCGCCCCGTAAATTGCGGATATGCCCGCACCCGATAGGGCGTGGGCAAGAGCGCGGTTTCGTCGCGCGAATAGATCGGAAAAGGCGAGAGCGTTTCGGATTGGATCGAATCGGCGTGATGGTGTTGGCGCGTGGCGACGACTGCTTCGAGGACACAGCGCGGACACGCGCCGCGCGCTTGATTCCAAGCGGGATGTTTGGCGCGCAGATGGGCGGAAATGTGCGGTTCCAGTTGGCGCGCCAGTTCGAGAAGGACCGCATCCGCGCGGCGTCCACAGAGCGGACAAAACGCGTAATCGGCAGAGGAAGTGAGATTGGAGGACACGGTGGCGGTGGAAGCGAGCACGATGGCGAGTGTAGCACGATTGGGAAAAGAGTGTCAATGTATTTCTTTGTCGTTTGGACACTGTAGAGCTGTGTCCAAACGGCAAAGAACTGGCGCTTTAGTGCCCCACATAGGGAATCGTCTGGGGTCCTTCGGGGAGGACACAGACCCTGCTGTTTTTGCCGCGTTCGGCGAGCAGATTCATGACCGTGTTTTCGACGCTGCGGATGGGGGTGATTTGGGCTGAGCGGACATCCTCAGCGGTGAGACCGTCAGTATACAGGTAGACCTGCGCCTTTTTTTGGATTTGGGCTTGCATCTGCACCTGCCACTGGTCGTGCTGGGCAAAGTCGTGCGCGTGAATCATGTGGAGCCATTCGTCGGGCGTAGAACCTTTGGCAAGGAGCGCGCGGTATTTGCCATGAGCGGGAAAGCCCTCGCGACATTCGGACGCGACGACGATGGCGCCGTCTTGTTTGACCACCTGCGCGGCAGCGGACATGCCTTTGACCGTTTGATAGAGGTTGAGGTCGAGCGGGTAGCCGCTGTTGGAGGTGACGACAATATCGAATGGTTCGCTCACGCGCTGCATAGCTACCTCGCGCGCGAACGCGCACCCCGCATCGTGACTGGCATCCAGCTCTCCACAGAAAATCCCGGTAATGTCCAGGTCGCGATTGAGTGTAATGTTGTAATTGAAATTGACAGCGGGACGCGCTGCAAACACCAGATCCACGGCGTCGCGCAGTTCCTGCCAGAGAGGGTTGCCGTGGGTGATGCCCCAGCGCGCGTTCGCTTGCCCAATCAGCGCGGCGTCGTGCATTTGCATGATCGTATCGAGTGAGGCAAGCCCGGGAACAATCATCTTGGGTCCGCCGCTAAAGCCCGCAAAGAAATGCGGTTCGATAAAACCGGTCATGATGCGCACAGAAGCATCCAGGAGGCGCGAGTCCACACGCACGCTGCGCCCGCCGCGCGTGACGCCGAGGAGCTGATGCGCGGTCTGATCGTGACACTCGTGATTTTCGACGCGCAAGCGCGCAAAGATTTCTGCGCCAACCATCGCGCGTAATTCATCGTCGCTATTGATACGATGTGTGCCCGTCGCGTTCAGAATGACGATATTTTGATCGGGCACGCCCGCGCGTTCGAGCTCGCTCAAAAGCGGCGGGAGAATGCGCGCGGTCGGGATGGCGCGGGTGATGTCGCAAATCAGGATGGCGACCGTGTCGGTCCGGGTGACGCTGTCACGCAAGGGGGCGTGCGCGATGGGATTGCAGAGCGCGTCGGTGAGCGCCTGAAATTCCCGGTCACGCGCAATGCCGGTCACGTATCCGGGTTCGATGACCGTAGTACGGTCAGAGGGGAGTTGAATAGGCAGGCGCCCGCTGCCATAGGCGAGATTGATGTTCATGTTCATAGTCATGTTTCACCGGCAAGTTATCAGGAATTAGCCAAAACCACTAGAGCCACCGCCGCCACCACCCCCTCCGCCACCGGATGAACTGCTGCTCGACGAACTGCTGCCGGACCAACTTGAGGAATCGCTGCTGCTGCTCGACGAAGAACCGATCCAATTGGCGAAATCGCCGACACTATCAGAGACTTGCTGTGATGTGGTGCGCGTTTCGGGTTTGGCGACAAAGGCGTCGGCAGAAGTGTTGAGAAACTCGAACATGTTGCCGCTGACGGTATTGAGCGCCACAAAGGAACTGTTTGCCAGTTGATCGAGCGAAGGCGCGCGTTCAAAAGGACGCGCGGGGGCGCGGTCGCGTTCGGGAGCATCGGAAAAAATCGGCGCGGCGGGAGTGGTTGGAGAGGCGGGAAATGTAGAGCTAACCTCTTCCGATGCAGGTGATGAACCCGAATTGTCCGTGTCTCGCAACAACAACCAATCGTTCGGCGTCGGCGCGCGGGGAATATACCACGTCGGCGCAGGCGCAGAGGTCGCCCGAAATTTTTCGATCCAGCTTTTTTCTAGACCAAAGGCGACCGCAAAAGCCAGGTATTTGGCAAATTGGTCGTGCGCCGCATCGAGATCGGTATATTGTTCGATTTTGGCAAGATAGCGCCTGAACGCGCTCCATTTGGCGCACGCGAGCGCGCCTTGCGCGGTGCGTTGGGGCATGACGCGGCTCAAACCGAGCAGCGCGAGAAAAAAGAGCTCGAGGGAAAACAGCGGAAACAACGCGAGCGGCGCCAGGGAAAAGGTGATGAAATACGCGACCAAGCCGATGGTCGGGACAAGGACAGCGCCCCATTTGCCGATTCTAAAGTAAAGGTCGCGAGTGGCGAGCGGGCTGCGGGGGAAAAAGCCGCGGGCGACCACCTCATCATAGAGCGCGGTCTCGAGTGATTTGATGTGATAGTAGAACGAGCCGCGCACATCCTCCAGACGGCGCATTGGCATGCCGCGCATGAGCGCATCGAGCGTATCTTGCTCAAAGCGGACAAGCTCGCGGTCCGGTTTGGCTGTGCGCTCAAAATCGGGCGTGCCAAACACATCATGCTCGCGGATAATCAGGTAGCCGCGCCGGGCGAGATCCGCAACGGTGGCAAGAATATCCTGCAAATCGGCGCGTTCATCAAGGAGGGCGCCGACCACACCCGGCGGGGTATCGTCCGGGGGCGCGTTGAGAAATTCGGCATTGAATATAGTCGGCTTGTCGCGACCATAGAGATACCACAGGACGAGGAGCAGCAAACCGCCGCCAATGAGAATTACGACGCCTGCAACCACAGAGTACAGGTCGTTTTGCGCGACGATTTGTGCGGCGCGGTCATCCAAGACCTGCCATCCTTCGGGGGCGGCAGTGATGACATGGGGAAATTGGGCGCGGACTTGCCATTCGTCGCCGGAGGGAAAGGGACCGCCCATAAATTGTACGGTCGAACCATCCAACACGCGCGCGCCGCCGGACTCGGCGCCGTTGGTGTAGGTGGTGGCGAGAATTTGGTCGGTCGGGAAGGCGCCGGGGAGATACAAGTTGACGCGGGCAGATTGGATCGTGTAGGCGCGGTCCGCTTCGACGAATTTCCACCAGAACTGGTCGCCGTCGGGATAGAGCCGCATGGCGCCCTGCACCGTATAGCGCACGGTAAAGGTATGAATGTCGGACGAGAATTTTTCGCCGCGATTGGTTTCGGGGAAATACCAAGTCGCCCTTATTTTCTCGTCAGTCTCATCCAAAGTAACGCTGAGCTTGGCGTCGCCTTCGGTAACGCTCCAATCGACAATGTCGCGCAAGCGATTTTTGGGAATCTCGCGAAAAGCAAAGGTGAATCTGCCGTTGCGAAAGTCCACGACCCAGGTCTCGACAAATTTGGCGTCGCCGTTGGTTTCGAGAGTAATTTCGGCGTCGCGCTGTATGACGATGACGGATTTGCCGGATTGTGCGGGCGCGGCGGCGGGGAAGAGGAGCAGGACAAGCGCAATGACCAAGAGCGGCAAAAGCGCGCGGAAACGTGCTGGCATTGCAACGTATTATAGCAGAAGGAGCTCGGGGGACCGGTGCGATCAACAAGATCGCGATTGGAGCCAGGGGACCGAGAAATGCTATGCGTCATCATCGTTTTCGCCGACAATGCGAAAGGTGCGCTCCTGCATGGGCGCGGGCAGAGCCGCCTGTCCGGGCGTCAAGAGATAGTTTCCATATGTCGGAGAGTTTTGCGCGAGTGATTGTTGCGGCGGCGCGACAACGATTATTTGTGGCTGTTGTGTCAGCTGCTGCGGCGATAGTGGTTGCGGCTGGGGAGGCATTGCCGGGCGATAGATGTTGTACGATGCCGACGCGGACACAGGTTCGGATTCGATATATTCCTCGACCAGAGGTTCGGCTCGTTCGCGCGTCAGCGCGATGAGCAAGCCAATAGAAATAGGGATGCTGGCGGCGATTCCGCAAGTAACGCCAACAATGGTCATGATCGCCTCATCCGAGAGACGGGCGCCGATTTGATATGCCATTACGGCGGCAGCGATGATGACCGCAAGGGTAAAGCCGGTGCGCCACATGAGAGGGGTCTCCTAAAATGACAGCTTGCGAACGAGCGCAAGATCTGTCCGTGATGAACCGCGCGACGGAACGGGCATATTGAGTAGTTGCCCTATGAAAAGAACCGATGTTGGAGCGCGGCGTCGTCGGTCGCGGGCAGGTGGGCAATTTGAAGACGGATTTTTTCTCCGTTCGCAATGAGAAGGAAATCACCGCGCCCTGCGAGATGTTCGGCGCCGGATTTTGAAACACCCGCGGCCACGAGCGATTCATGGGCGCCGGTGACCTTGCCGACGAGACGCACGGGAAAATTTGCCTTGACCAGCGTGCCGAGAATGCTCGCGGTCGGTTTTTGGGTGCAGGCGACGATACAAATGCCCGCGCTGCGCCCGCGCTGAACGAGACGTGTGAGCAGGTCCTGAAGTGAGCTTCCACCCTGCATGAGCAGATCGGCAAGTTCGTCAACAAGAACGACGATGCGTGGGCGTCGGATGTGCGCGAGCTGACGGCGCTCCATCTCGTCGGCGAGCCATTCAAGACGAGCGCGCACCTCATTGGCGTTCTGAACGATGGGGCAAAGCAGATGCGGCGCTGTGGCAAAGACATCAAAATCGCTCGCCTTGGGGTCAATAATAACAAGCCGGGTCTCGCGCGCGGGTTGATAGAGCACAAGAGAGGCAAGCAGGGCGCGCGCCGCCTGGGATTTGCCAGAGCCGGTCGTGCCCGCGATGAGCACATGCGGCACATCAGGGACGCCGAGACGCAGCATGACGGGCACGCCATCCGCGCCCATGCCAATCAGGGCGGTGCCCGGGACACGCAAGACGCGCATCATCTCCGGATCGCGTTCGGCTCGTTTGCACATTTCCAAAAAACGCAGAGGTTTGGCGCCGTCGCGCGGAATTTCGATGTAAAGGGAACCATTTTCGCGAAGAATGCGCGCGGAGGGGACATCCAACATGAGCGCAACCTCTTGTGCCAATCCTGCTACGCGGCTGATCTTGGTGGTGGGCGCGGGGGTGAGATGAAATTGGATTGTGCGCGGGGTCACACGCCCACCCGTCACACGCGCGGGCGCTTTGTGCGCGGCGAGCAGCCATTCGATCCGGTCTGCCTGGAGATGGAGTTGGCGTTTCAATTGGAACATATGTTCTGATTATATCAGACCGGATGTTCCAATGTCAATATGCGCGGCAAAGTCGTGTTATACGGACAAGACCGTGTAAGGGGTTCGTAATGTGGGAATCAGTGGAGAATTTGGGAGAGGAATTTTTTCGTGCGCTCTTCGGTGGGATTTTCAAAAATTTCGTCGGGGGCGCCCTGCTCGACAATCGTGCCCGAGTCGAAAAAGACAAGACGGTGGGCAACACTGCGGGCGAAACCCATTTCGTGCGAGACGACGATCATGGTCATGCCGGATTCGGCGAGGTCGGTCATGGCATCGAGGACTTCTTTGATCATTTCGGGGTCAAGCGCCGAAGTCGGTTCGTCAAAGAGCATGATTTTCGGCTGCATTGCCAGCGCGCGCGCGATTGCCACGCGCTGCTGCTGCCCGCCAGAGAGCTGTCCGGGATATTTTTTTGCCTGTTCGGCAATACCGACGCGCTTGAGCAGTTCATACGCGCGCGCCTCTGCCTCGTCGCGCGAGACTTTGCGGACCCAGGTGGGCGCCAGCATGATGTTTTGGAGGACGGTGAGGTGGGGAAACAAGTTGAACTGCTGAAAGACCATGCCCACCTCCATGCGGATCTTTTCGATGTTGCGAATGTCGTTGGTGAGCTCGATGCCGTCAACGATGATTTGTCCTTTTTGGTGTTCTTCGAGGCGATTGATGGTGCGAATAAAGGTAGATTTGCCCGAGCCGGAGGGACCAAAGACAACGACGACCTCGCCGCGATTGACGTCGAGCGAGACGCCGCGCAACGCGTGGAATTGACCGTACCATTTGTGGACATCACGGGCGATGATGATGGGTTGAGGGGGAGTGGACATTTGTGATTGCTGATTGCTGATTTTTGAATTTGGATTTTCGATTTTCGATTTTTGATTGAGAAACCGAGATTGGAGTTTCCGATTCGCCCCTCGTCCTCCGTCCTTCGTCCATCGCCCTCTGTCACCTTTCACCCACGCCGAGAGTTTTTTCGAGGCGGCGGCTGCCATAGGACATGGAATAGGCGAGGATGAAATAGATGGCGGCGATAAAGACATAGACCTGCGCCAGGTTGCCGAGAAATTCGGGTTGGTTAGCGGCGGCGTTGGCAATGCGCGCGAGTTCGAGCAAACCGACAATTGCCACGAGTGATGTGTCCTTGAAGAGCGAGATGAATTGTCCGACCATTGCGGGAATTGTGGCGCGCAATGCCTGCGGCAGAATGACAAGCAAAAGCGTTAGCGCGCTATTTAGCCCCAGCGCCTGCGCCGCTTCAGACTGTCCGCGCGGGATGGACTGCAAGCCGCCGCGAACGATTTCGGCGACATAGGCGGCGGTAAAGAGGGCAAAGGCGACCATCGCGCGGACCGCGCGTTCGACGGTGATTTCCTGCGGCAGAAAAAGCGGCATGATGATTTGGAGCATAAAGAGGACGGTGATCAACGGCACACCGCGCACCAATTCGATATAGCCGATACAAAAGGCGCGAATGGCGGGATAGGCGCTCTGACGACCGACTGCAAGGAGGACGCCAAGTGGAAACGATGCCGCAATGCCAACAATGGCAAGGGTGAGCGTGAGCAACAAACCACCCCACTGATCGGTGGGCACGCGCGGGATGCCTCCAACTCCGTATAACAAGAGACCGACGACCGGCAGAGAGAGCAGCCAGAGCCAGACCAAAAGTCGGCGCGGTTTGGTGAAATGTCCGACGGCAAATCCTGCAAACAAGAGAACCAGCGCGCCAATGAACCAGAAACGTTCACTCTCGCTAACCGGAAGGACAGCTGCCGCGATGAGGATCGATGCCAGCAAAAGCGCGGCAGAGCGCGCCACACCCTGCCAGACGCCCCAACTCGCCCCGACGAGAAACGAAAAGACCAACACGCTCGTTTCTACGCGCCACGTTTGTTCGACGGGATAGGGACCCACCATAAACAGGCGCATGTTGGCGGTGACGATGCTCCAATCCGCCGTCGTGACAAAATTCCAAAGACCGCTGACCAAAACATAGATGACGAGGAGCGCGATGACCGTAAGCAAACTGTTGTACCAGGTGCTGAACAGATTCTGGCGCAGCCAGCCGACCACACCTACAGAGGCAGCGGGTGGCTTGAGAGTTTCGGGAGCAAAAGACATGGGATTGGAGATTTGTCGAAAGGCGGTTTGCCGAGATTAGAGTCCGGCGATTGTTTTCCGAGTTCTGATTTTGTGATTTGCGACAGACGACAGGCGAATGGCGTTCAGCGTTCCACCAGTTTCAGGCGAGAGTTGACTAAATTCATGATGGCGGAGAGGACAAGCGAAATAACGAGATACGCCGCCATGATCATGAGAATGACCTGAAGCGTTTGCCCGGTCTGATTGAAAATGGTGTTGCTGATATAAAAGAGATCAGCATAGCCAACGGCGATGGCAAGAGACGAGTTCTTGGCGAGGTTGAGATATTGGTTGGTGAGCGGCGGAATAATGACGCGCAACGCGAGGGGCAGAACGACGAGCCGCAGGGTCTGAATATACGAAAGACCGAGGGCACGCGCCGCCTCTACCACGCCGCGGGGGACCGCCTGAATGCCCGCGCGGACAATTTCGGCGATAAACGCGCCTGTGTAGACCACCAAGCCAAGCAGCAGCGCCGCATATTCGGGCGAGAGGGTGATGCCGCCGCCAAAATTAAAGCCGCGAATTTCAGGAATGGATGGCAGAAACGGATCGAGCACGACCGCGGCGACGAGCGCGAGGGCAAGCCAGACCAGAAAAGCCCAGCCGCCGCGCCATTCGTAAATGAGCGGAGCTCGGACACGCCCCAAAAGGCGATACACGAGATAGGCAAAAGGGATGCTTACGCCTGCGATGACAAGCCAGAGCACAAACGTGTCGGTCGGCGTGAACCACGGCAGCGCGAGACCGCGATTGCTGAGATAAATCGAGCCGGGCAGTTCAATGCTGTCACGCACGCGCGGCAATTTCAAGATGCCGACAAAATACCAAAAAAAGAGTTGAATGAGCAGAGGCGTATTGCGAAAAATCTCGACATAGACCTGCGCGATTTTTGAAATGAGCCAATTGGTAGAGAGACGCGCGATGCCAGCCAGCAATCCGAGGAGCGACGCAAAAACAATGCCAACGATGATCACGCGCAGCGTGTTCAGAATCCCGATGAAAAACGCATAGAGGTATGAATCGGTGGCAGGGTCGTAGGGGAGTGAGGTTTCGGAGAGAGCAAACGAGGCGGCATTGTCGAGAAAGTCAAAGCTGAACGTGCCGCCGATTCGCGCCAAGCCGCTCACCATATTGTTCCATAAAAACCAGCCAACAAGGAGGACCCCGGCGACAAACGCAATTTGCGCGAGGATGCGTAGAACGCGTATGTCACGATAAAAGGGGACGCGGGCGGCGGACGGGGCAGGCAAAGATGAATTCATTTGGAGAACCCGCCTCCGCAAGCTATTGCGGAGGCGGGTTGAGGTGTATTGCTCTACCGGAACGGGGGCGAGTATTGGAGACCGCCCTGTGTGTATGGGAGGTTCAAACCGCGCGGGACGTTGAATTTGGTGTTGGGACCAAGCGTCTTGTCATAGATATCGGCATAGTTGCCGACCAGTTTGATGACGCGATAGAATGCATCCGCGCTGAGACCCATGTCGGGTCCGAGCGAACCGGTGCCGCCGAGAAGGCGCTTGGTGTTGGTATCGCCATTGGCGAGCTTGTCGTCCACGTTCGAAGAATTGACGCCCAATTCTTCGGCGTAAAACGTGGCATAGATAACCCAACGAATGACATCCGCCCACTGCGCGTCATTTTGCAGCACCGCGGGCGCGAGCGGCTCTTTGGAGAGCGTGGCATCCATGATGACCCAATCGTCCGGGTTGGTCAATTGGGCAGCGCGTTGACCGGCAAGCTGGGATTTGTCGCTGGTGGCGGCGTCACAGCGTCCCTCATTCAAAGCCGCATAGAGCGCATTGGCTTCGGGAAAAGTGAGCGGCGTAAACGCGATATTTTGTGAATTAAAGGTGTCTGTGAGGACTTGTTCGTTGGTGGTGCCGGCGAGGACGCAGATGGTTGCGCCCGCGAGATCGGCGAGCGAAGCAGCGTTGAGCGCTTTTTCGACAAGGATACCCCCACCGTCATAGAATGTGGTGGGCAAGAACTCGAGTCCGACCGCGGTGTCACGATTGGTGGTGAAGGTGGTATTGCGTATCAGCACATCCACTTCACCGCTTTGCACGGCGGCGAAACGCGCGGCGGCGCTCAGCGGGCGATATTCGACTTTGCTGACATCATTGAACAGTGCGGCGGCAACCGCGCGGCAGAATTCCGCGTCAATGCCTTGATAACTGCCGTCCGCTTCGAGCGCGCTAAAGCCGGGGGTTTGACCGCTGACGCCACAGATGAGCGTGCCGCGATCCAGAACGGTCTTGAGACGCCCGCGCACTTCGGACCCGACCGAAGTAGGCGGAGGTGCGGTGGGTCCACCGGGCGCGGCGGTTGGCTGCGGCGCGGTGGTGGCTTGTGCGACTTGGGTTGGGGCAGCCGTTGGCTGCGGCACCGCGGTCGCTTGCGGCGCGCTGGTGGGCGCTGCAATAGTCGGCGGAGTGACGGTGGCGCCGGCACAGGAACCGACAGCAAATGCAACAAGTGCAACTGCAACCAGTACGAAAAGCGGATAGCGCTTCATTTCTCCTCCTCACAGGGAACTTGCAGAGGCGTCACCCATGCCGCGCTGCAGCTCGGAATAAAGCAGTACTGACGGGAGAACAAGTAATGGCAGCGTCGCTCGTCGCGATTCCAAAGAGGACTCTGATCAGCCGAGAGGGTGTTCAGAGACCGGCGGTGACGCGGTTTGAACGCGATTTTAACAAACGAGAGGGTTTGCGTCAATGCCGATTTTTTTCGAGGTGTGGGTCATATTTTGGGGTGAGAGGAGGGCAAGCTCGCCGCAGCGTGTCGCGCGGGGAACGAAACGGCGTTCGTTCCTTACGCTGCCGAGTAGGGCACACTTGCCGCAGCGTGCCGCGCGGGGAACGAAACGGCGTTCGTTCCTTACGCTGCCGAGTAGGGCATGCTCGCCGCAGCGTGCCGCGCGCGGAACGAAACGGCGTTCGTTCCTTACTGTCCGGAATCGTGACGCACGCCTTTTTATTGGGGAGGGCGCGCAAGTTTGACACGAGCGATGTTCGCGTTATACTCGGCATTGCATATCCTACTATTCCACTAGGGATTATGGAGATTCGTTCGTGAGCAAGAACATGTGCAAGCTTTCACCGGCAGATTCGAAAGGACCCGGCGAATCGAGAAGCCGGCTCAAAGAGGGCGCAGCCGCGATTTTCCTCCTCGTGACAGCCATCGTATTATTTGCCTGCGGACCCCAAGCGTCAAGCCCCACGACCCCGCCAACGGGAATGGCGAACAAGACGACGATTATTTTGGGCGCATACACGACACCGCGCGAGGCGTATGGCAAGCTTATCCCGCTGTTTCAACACCAGTGGAAGGACAAGACGGGTCAGGACGTAGAATTTCAAGAATCATATCTCGGTTCGGGCGCACAATCGCGGGCGGTGGTCGGGGGATTTGAAGCAGATCTGGTTGCGCTTTCGCTGGAAGCGGATGTGAACCGCATCGGCGATGCGGGGCTGATCACGCATGATTGGAAAAGCAAGGGCGCAGGGGGCATGGTCAGCAATTCCATCGTGGTTTTTGCCGTGCGCGAGGGCAATCCCAAAAATATAAAGGATTGGAAAGACCTGACGCGCCAAGGGCTGGAAATCCTCACTCCGGACCCTGCGAGCAGCGGCGGGGCGCAGTGGAATGTCATGGCGGCGTGGGGTGCGGCAAAACGCGGTTTTGTTGACGGCTATGCCCCAGAAGATGATAATGCGGCGCGCCAATTTCTCAAGGACGTTTTCAAGAATGTGACCGTGCTGGACAAGGGGGCGCGCGAAAGCATCATCAATTTCGAAATGGGCGTAGGCGATGTGGCAATTACGTATGAAAATGAGGTGCTGGTTGCACATCGAGCCGGGCAAAAGTATGATTACGTCATACCGCGTTCGACAATTTTGATTGAAAACCCCATCGCCGTCGTGGACTCGAATGTTGACCGGCATGGCACACGCGAGGTCGCGGAAGCGTTTCGCGATTTTCTCTTGACGCCCGAAGCACAGACGGTTTTTGCCGAATACGGGCTGCGCTCAATTGACACCACCGTCGCCAAAAGAACCCAAGCACAATACCCGCCGGTCCAAGACCTGTTCTTGATTGAGGATGTAGGCGGTTGGAAGACGGTCACGTCAACGTTTTTTGGACCCGATGGCATATTCACCAAGCTGCTTGAACAAGTCCAGGCAGAAAAATAATCGTCAATGAATAGAGCGGGATCAACCATGTTTGACGCGTCCATCAAAAAGCGTCAAGCGTCACGTCCGTGGGGGCAATGGAGCTTGCGCGCCGTTGCCCTAATTTATTTGTCGGCGATGTTGCTGCTGCCACTTGCCGCCGTAGTGAGCGACGGGCTGAGCGGCGGGATTCAAGGGTTGTGGCAAGACATCAGCCGCCCCGCAGCGATGGCGGCGCTGCGGCTCTCGCTGTGGACCGCTGCCGTCATGACGGGCATTAATACGGTGATGGGCGTTCTTGCCGCGTATGTCCTCGTTCGATATCGTTTTCCCGGCAAGGCATTTTTGAATGCGCTGATTGATGTGCCGTTTGCGATTCCGACGCTTGTGACAGGTCTGATGCTTGTGGTGCTGTATGGCCCGCAGACGGCTATCGGAGGTTTCCTGGACCGCCGGTTGGGTATAGATATCATCTTTGCGCCGCCGGGCATCATCCTGGCGCTGCTTTTTGTGAGTTTTCCTTTTGTGGTCCGGACGGTGCAACCCGTTCTGACAGAGATTGACCTGGATCAGGAGGATGCGGCGGCAACGCTGGGCGCGTCGAGCTGGACCACGTTTCGGCGCGTGTTGCTCCCCGCGCTTGCGCCCGCCGTGATCAGCGGTGCGTTGTTGAGTTTTGCGCGCGCATTGGGCGAATTTGGCTCGATCATTGTGGTGGCGGGCAATTTTCCGCTGCGCTCACAAACCGCGGCGGTGTATGTGCTGAGCCAAATCGAATCGGACAATCAACGCGGCGCAAGCGCAATGTCGGTGGTCCTTTTAGCGATGGCATTTACGCTGGTGTTTGTGGTGGATTTTATTCAACGGCGGCAGGAGCGGCGCAATGCGTGAGCCAAAGGGGTGGGTACCCAAACTTTTGATCGGCATCGCGGTGTTGTATCTTGCGGTCCTGATCCTACTGCCCGTGCTTGCGATTTTTCAAGGCGCATTCGCGCAAGGCGCTGCCGTTTTTTTTGAATCGCTCAACGACCCACAGGTAATCGCCGCTTTTTGGCTGAGCATACAGCTGGCAATCGCCGCAGTAGTCATCAACACGATTTTTGGAACGACAGTGGCGTGGGTGCTGGTGCGGCAGGAATTTTTTGGCAGAGCTTTTTTCAACGCGCTGGTGGACTTGCCGTTTGTCGTTTCGCCGGTCATCACCGGTTATATGGTGATTTTGCTGTTTGGGCGGCAGGGGTGGTTTGCGCCGCTGGTGAAAGCAACGGACACGCAGATCGCTTTTGCCGTGCCCGGAATGCTGCTGGTGACTGTCTTTGTGTCTCTGCCGTTCGTAATCCGCGAGGTAATGCCCGTGCTGCGCGAAATCGGACATGAACCGGAACAAGCCGCGCACACGCTGGGGGCAAGCAGTTGGCGCACGTTCGTGCGCGTGACCATGCCCGGGATTCGATGGGGGCTGTTGTACGGCATCAGTCTGACGCTGGCACGCGCGCTGGGTGAGTTTGGCGGGGTGCTGGTCGCGGGCGGCGCGGTGACCGGCAAGACCGAGACCGCGACGCTGTATATCTTTGCCGCATTGGATGAGAGACAATACATCAGCGCGTATGCGGTGGCGGTGGTGCTGGCACTGTTTTCATTCACGGTATTGATTGGGATGGAAATCCTGCGAAAGCGAACCGAAATCACACAATGAGCATTGTTATCCAAGACCTGGTCAAGCACTTTGGCGCGCACGCGGTGGTAGACCATGTGTCGCTAGAAATCCACGACGGCGAATTGCTGGTGCTGCTGGGCCCGAGCGGAAGCGGCAAGAGCACAATCCTGCGAATCATCGCGGGGCTGATCCCGGCGGATGGGGGGCGCGTGTTTTTGCACGGCCGTGACGTGACACATCTGACGCCCCAACAGCGAAACACGGGATTTGTGTTTCAAAATTATTCGCTGTTCCGTCACATGACGGTTGCTGAAAATATCGAGTTTGGGCTGGAGGCGCGCCACGTGCCAAAAGCACAACGCACTGCCAAGAGTAACGAATTACTGGCGTTGGTGGGATTGGGCGGTTTGGGGGGACGCTATCCCAAGCAATTGTCGGGCGGACAGCAGCAGCGTGTGGCAGTCGCGCGTGCGCTCGCGTTCGAGCCGTCGGTGCTGCTGCTCGATGAACCGTTTGGCGCGCTGGATGTCAAGATTCGCGCCCAACTGCGGCTGGCGCTCAAAGAGATCCAACAGCGCGTCAAGGTGACTACCATCCTGGTGACGCACGACCAGGAGGAAGCATTCGAACTGGGCGACCGCATCGGCGTCATTGACCGCGGCAGATTGTTGGAGGTCGGGTCGCCGACCGCGCTGTATCGCAGCCCGCAGCAGGAGTTTGTGGCAACCTTTTTGGGCGGCGCGAATTTGATGGCGGGACAGGTCAAGGAGGGACGCGTCAATCTGGGTTCGCTGGAATTGTCGGACGCGGTTTCGTATACGACAGTTGACCCTGAAGGACGTTTAGAGGTGTTGTTTCGCCCCGAAGACCTGACGTTGGCAACGGCGCGCGAGGAGCTGACGATTCCTGTATTGGGGCAAGGAGTGATCGAGCAGGTCTTGTTTTTGGGAACGCTCCAACGCTTGCGCCTGCGTCTGCATCCGCTGCCAAACACCTGGCGGCTGCCGGCTGAATTCGGGGAAACAGGACTGCCGATCCAGGTGGCGCGGGTGCCGCGCAGCGACGGACATTTGGATTTTCAGGCGGGACAACAGGTGTGGGTGGGGATTAACAATTTCCATATTTTGCCTCGAATCCCAATGCGCGTGCTGGTGGGAATTGATGAAAGCGCCAACGCAGAAAAATTGTTAACCTATGGCGAGATGTTGGCGCGCGCGACCGGCGGTCTTGTGACCGTGGTGACAATGGCAGAAGACAAGGCGACCGCAGAGCAGTTGGCTATTTTGGCGCGCGAGACGGTGGGGACACAGTCGCCCTTGATGGAATTTCACGCGCGCGTAGGGCGCGCGACGGACGAGATTTTGGGGCAAGCCAAAGCGGGCGAGTATGATCTATTGCTGCTTGCCGAGCCAAGAAAAGACAGCCCGCGCGCCGAAACGACATTTCGCGAGCTGGTGCGAAGGTCGCCCCTGCCGCTGCTCATAGTCAAGGGAGAACAAACGACGATCCGACGAATATTGTTTTGCACCGCGGGCGGCGAACCGGGCAAACGCAACATCATTTTTGGCGGGCGTCTAGCGCGGCGCACCGGCGCGGGGACGACATTGTTGTATGTGGACCCGGCAAGCGCTCCAACATTCGGCGGCGGCGGACCGAATCGTCCCGCGCCGAATCTCGCCCGCCCCACACCGCCGTGGATCGCCAAACATCTGGCAGAGGGCACGCTGACGCTGCGAAATCAGGGGATTAGCGCAGAGATACAAGAACGCTCGGGGGTCGTGGTTGACGAGATTCTAAAGGAAGCAGAAAAAGGCGAACACGATCTGATCGTGATCGGGCGTCATCTGGAGGGGGGCACAGCGCGCCTCGGCAGCATAGACCTGACGAGCGAGATTTTGCAGCGAGCGCCGTGTCCGGTAATGATCGTGACAGAAGATCCCGGCGTTTCAATTTGAGTGAGTGAAAAAAGGGGCGCGCCTGAATTGGCGCGCCCCTTTTTTATTCTTGTCAAAGTGACAGTTCCACCCTCGTTATAGCTTGCTCGATATCATAAGCAAGCGTAAAACCCATTTTTTCGGCGAGACGTTTCATGCCGATATTTTCGGGCAGAATTTCCCCCAAGAGGCGCGCGATGCCTTCGGTGCGCGCTATCTCGATCAATTTGGTCAAGAGGATAGTGCCCAACCCCTGTCTTTGAACATCATCACGAATCAGGACGGCAAATTCAGCATCCCCCGTCCCACTGCGGCGAGTGAAACGCGCGACAGCGAAAAGTTCGGGGGAGCTTGCGTTGGTTTGTGCCGGGTCGGAAGGCGCGCGATGTTCGACAACGAGCGTGATTTCGCGCGCATAGTCAATCGAAGCGACGCGCGCCAGACGTTCGTGGGAGATGCGCTGGGATAGATTGAGCGCGTGGAAATAACGCAGATAGATGCTTTGTTCCGAAAGTTTTTCGTGAAAGCTGACCAGCAAGAGCTCGTCATCGGGGCGAATGGGGCGCAAAAGCGCGGTCGCGCCATCGCGCAGGGTGATTGTGGTCTCGTACTGCAGCGGATATGGGCGGATGGCGGGGCGCGGCAAGGATTGTTCCGACATGGCAGGGTCGTGAAGCAAAATGCGAGCGTCGAGGGCAAGAACGTTCGCCGGTCCGTTTTCGCTCGACGGAGGCAGGACCATCAGGGGATGAATTTCGACAGCTTTGATCCACAGCTGTTCGGAAACGAGCGCGCTAAAGCGCGCGAGGACCTGTTCGAGGAACGACAGATCCAGTTTTGCCTCGCGCAAGACGCGGAAAACGCGGGTGCGTTCGATCATGCGCCGCGCCAGAGTGGTGGTGAGCGGCGGCAGCGCCAGGGCGTCGTCACGATAGCGCGAGTCCTGTTCAAGCGCTGCGGTCGCATCGAGGAGGACTGGGATGCCGCGCGCATCCGCCGGCAGGGGGCGTTTCTCGGCATCCAAAAGGAGCACCGGACCGAATTGAGGGTCGAGGACACTGCCGAGATGCAACGGATGAGCATGCTCCATATCCAGCATGGGTTGAATCTGGACGCCATGAAATTTGTCGGCGCCCAACAATTTGGTGACGGTGTTCTTGACGGCGCGAAACGTTGTCCTGACATTATTGGCGCTGGTAAGATTGAGCAGAACGCCGCCATATTCAGTTTTGCGAATCAACTTGTCGGTGTTGATTTTCATGACGACGGGATAGCCAAACTCGTCCGAGAATTTCGAGGACTGGGCGGCGCTCATCGCGAGACGGGTTTCGATAAATGGGATGTTGTATGCGATGAGGATTTGGCGCGATTCTTCTTCGGTGAGGATCGTGCGCCCGTCGCGCCGCGCCGCGTCAATGAGCTCACGCACACGCGCCCGATCAATGTTCTCCAGCAGCGGCGAGACGGGTGTTTCATACAGAGCGCGCAAGTTCTCGGCGTAGCGCACCAGATTGTTAAACATCCGCACCGCGCGATCGGGATACGGAAAAACGGGGATGGCTGCGGCACGCAGAATGTTGGCGCCGATTTCAACTTCGGCGCCGCCCATCCACGAGGCAAGCAGGGGTTTCGTGCGAATCTGGGCAAATGGCTTTAGCGCTTCCGCCGACGCGGTCGGGTCGGTCATGGCTTGAGGGGTAAGGATGACGAGAATGCCGTCCGCGTTCGCATCATGAGAAACAATGTCGAGGGCGCGAGCGTATTCGGCTGGTCCGGCGTCACCGAGCATATCTATGGGGTTGGTGTGACTCCAATGAAGCGGCAAAATCTCGTCGAGCTGCGCGAGGGATTCGGCAGAGAGTTCCGCCAGCGCGCCGCCATTTGAGACGAGGGCATCGGTCGCAAGCACCGCCGGACCACCCGCATTGGTGAGAATGGCAAGACGGGGACCGCGCGGGCGGGGTTGTTTGGCAAGCACCTGAGCCATCTCAAAGAGGTCCGAGACACTGTCAACGCGGAGGACGCCGGCGCGGCGAAATGCCGCGTCGAGGACCGCATCACATTCCATGATCGCGCCGGTGTGCAAATGGGCGACCTGTGCGCCCTGCGGCGAGCGCCCTGCCTTGAGAACGACCATGGGCTTGTCCAACGCCACCTGGCGCGCAGCCGAGAGAAAGGCATGCGCCTTGTCCAGAGATTCCATATAGAGGACGATGCTTTCGGTCCTGGCATCCTTGCCCAGAAAATCAATCAATTCGTCCCAGCCGATATCAAGCATGGAGCCGACAGAGACAAACGCGCTGAACCCGAAATTTTCACGGATGCTCCAATCGAGAACGGCTGTGCCCAACGCGCCGCTCTGGCTGACAAAGGCGATTTCTCCGGCGCGCGGCATGGTCGCCGCAAAAGTGGCATTGAGACCGAATTGCGGGCGAATGACGCCGAGACAGTTGGGACCGAGGAGACGCATCCCAGCCGTTTTGGCGATTTCGAGAATCTCTTGCTCGAGCTGCATGCCCTCGACGCCAATTTCGCGAAAGCCCGCGGCAATGACAATGGCGCATTTGACATGGGCGGCGGCACATTCTCGAATGACCTCTCGCATCGTGGACGCGGGCGTAGCAATGACAGCAAGATCAACAGCGATGGGGACATCAGAGATTTTGGGAAACGCTTTGACGCCGAGCACATCCGGTTGGGTGGGGTGAACGGGGTAGACTGCGTTGAGAAAAGGGGCAGAGGGTTCGCGAGCAACGGCAGCGAGCAGGTTGCTTAGGATCGTCCGTCCGACACTCCGGGGCTTGTCCGAGGCGCCGATGACAGCTACACTGTGTGGGGTAAAGAGCGCGTCGAGCGGAGAGGGTTTTTGCATGGGGATATTTTACCAAAGGTGACCAAAAAACAGACGCCGCTGCACGTGCAGCGGCGTCTGTTTTTTGACATCCCCCCAGGGAATACACCGATGATGGAATGTTGTTCGGCAGCAATATGCGGTATAGTTCCCGAACACCCAACCCAACTAGACCAAGTTCGTTGGTTTCCCCCCAGAGAACCAACGAGATATTTCGAGATAACCTTATCATCCATCCAGTCACGAGTCAATGCTTTTGTGTTACGATCAAGTAAAGATTTGATAAAGACTGAATTTCTTTTTGCAAAGGGAGACTATGCAGAGTAATGCATTGAGCGGGGTACGGGTATTGGACCTGTCGCGGCTGCTGCCGGGACCGCATGCGACGCAATTGTTGGCGCAGATGGGGGCGGAGGTGATCAAGATCGAGCGGACGCCCCTGGGGGATTATGCGCGGGGGATGCCGCCATTTATAGCTCTCGGGCAAGACCAGTTCGAGGGAGCGGTGTTTGCGCAAAACAACCGCCACAAAAAGAGCGTGGCAATAGATTTTGACACGGCGCGCGGGCGCGAGTTGGTGCTGAGCATGTCTGAAGGTGCGGATGTATTTGTCGAGTCATTTCGCCCGAACATGCTGGCGCGGCGCGGGCTGGATTATGCGAGTGTGCGAGAGCGCAACCCGCGCATAATCTATTGTTCGCTGAGCGGGTACGGGCAGACCGGCGAGTATGCGGCGCGCGCGGGGCATGATTTGAATTATATGGCGCTGGCGGGGATACTAAAGCTGAACGGCGAACGCGAGAAAAAGCCGATGCCCCTGCCGATTCAGATGGCGGACCTGGCGGGCGGCATGGAAGCTGCTCTGCGTATCGCGGCGGCGCTGGTGGAGCGCGAACGGACGGGCGTTGGCTCCTTTTTGGATGTTTCGCTTTATGGCGCCGCGCTGGATTGGATGCAAACGGTCAACGGAGCAGTGTATCGCGCCGAAGGCGAGAATCCGCAGCGCGGGATGATGCCGTTGGCGGGCGCATACCCCTGTTACAACGTGTATGAAACGTCCGACGGTGAATTTATGGCGCTGGGCGCGCTGGAGCCGATCTTTTGGAAGGCGTTTTGCATCGAGGCAGGACGCTCGGAGTTGATTGACGGGCAGTTCGACGACGAGGCGATTCCGCGCGTGGCAGAGGTGTTTCGAGAGCGCTCGCGCGCCGAGTGGACCGAGTTTTCGAAACGGGTGGACTGCTGTCTGGAACCGCTGTTGAGTGTAAGCGAGGCGTTGGAACAGCCGCTGGCAGGCGCGCGAAATCCGATCAACCTGGACGGAAGGACGCCGCGCCTGGGGCAGGACACGGAAGCGGTACTGGAACAATTGGGGGTCTCGCGGGAACAAGTGGAAGAGCTGCGCGGCGCGGGAGTTATTGGCGAATAAAGGAGAGAAACAAACCGGTCCCTACGCCCTGATCAATGAGAGGAATGAGGACCCGGCGCCCGATGTGTCGAACGCCGACGAACCTTCCCAATCAAAAGACGACGCGCGCCTGGTCGCGAGGGATGTGCGGGCGCTTGCAAACAATACAACCAGGATGAGGATTGGGGGGATGAGCAGGTGAACAAGCGCGGTGGTTGTTTCCATTAGCCGTCAATAGAAAGTTTGGGCAATTCGTCCATGCCGTCCAACTTTGCTCGATGCGCGACGATTGCGCGCAGTTCGTTTGCAAGGTTTGTGTCCATGGCGCGAGGTTTCAGCTCGCGCTCGATTTTTTCGCGCTGCAGACGCGCGCGGGCAATGGTATCAGGCATTCCCGCATTTACCCACGTGCGGCGGGTGACGCGGTCAACAACGGGAGTGTGTTGGATCTGGTCGAGCCGAAATCGCGCAAGGGTTTCTTCTGAATCGAGGAATGTGCCGCCGGGTCCAACGCGCTGGAGCATTTCAAGCGCAAATGTGCCGGGTTCGACACGCGCGATGCCCTCTACCGTCTTGCGCGCCATTGAAATGACCTCGGCGTCGGCGATCATTTTTTCAATGCTGAACGCGGCTGCGCTGTCGAGCAGCCCTGCCCCACTCATCATGTTGACACCCGCGAGCGCGCCGAGCAGCGCGCTCATGCCCGTTTCCCAACCCGCCTGCATGTCGGGCAATTTGGTGTCCGCAAGACCGAGATACCCATGAGTGGGCAACCCGAGATACTTGGCGACCTGCGCGGTGGCACACGACATCATGGAGCTCTCGATAGCGCCCAGGGGCGTGACGCCCATACGCATATCAAAGATAGAGGGCGCGCCGCCAAAGACAACGGGCGCGCCGGGCTGGGCGCACTGGTGCAGGACGAGACCGGAGAGATTTTCGGCAATGTGCTGAGCAACAGAACCGATCAGGGTGATAGGGGCTGCTGCTCCGGCAAGCGGAACGGCGACAAGTTCGATTGGGATAAAGTGCCACGCCCCTTCGATGATATTGGAGCTGGTGTTGTCACTCCACTGAAGGGGCGGGGTGGGACAGACGTCAAAGACAGCGCGAGGTTTTTCCTTGAGCGCAGCATCGCCGCCTGCCATGACCGACAGCAATTCGCGCATCACCTGCATCGTCTCGACGGCAAATGCGCCCGTGACTATGGGTTTGTCGGAACAGCAGAGACATAGATAGAGGCGGTACAAATCGCCCATGTCGCCCGGCACATCTTCGGGGATAAAGGCGGTAGCGAGGGCGTCGAACGCGGGCAAACGGTCGGCGATGCGGGCATATTGGACAAAATCGCTCGTGACGGGAGCGCGGTAGGCGTGTGTGGCGCTGTCATACATCCAGAGCGCCGAAGAGCCGGGGTCATAGTGAATCGCGTCGCCGCCATAGCGCACGCGCCGATTTCCCGGCGCGTCATGGAGAAAAAATTCGTGCGGCGCGGTTTTCAGCGCGCCCTCGACCAGGGAACGCGGCAGGCGCGCGGTGTTGGTTTCGAAATTGACGTCGGCGCCGTGGTCGGCGAGCAGCTCGAGCGCGGGCGTCCATTGAAAAATGACTCCGGGATTTTCGAGAATGGCAAAGACCTCGTCAAGCAGGTTCGGAATGAGGGCGGGATCGAGAAATTGGACGCGCGGACGGAACATAGAGACCTCGGGGGATTTTTGATTTTGGATTGCTGATTGCTGATTGCTGATTGCGACGATAAAGTGCGGCGCTGGTTTGGAATGACGAATTGCGAATTTCGATTTTCGAATTTCGATTTTTGATTGGGAATTGATTCGAGCGATTGGCACTCGGCGGTACGCGAAGTGCCGTGTGATATGATACATTGGAATTGTATCCGATTTCGCGTTATTTGGATGGGGGTTATGGCAAACAAAAAACAGAAATTTTATGTGGTGTGGCAGGGTCGCAAGACGGGGATCTTTGAGACGTGGGATGAGGCGTCGGCGCAGGTGAACGGATTCGCAGGAGCGCAATTCAAGTCCTTTGGAACACGTGCGGAGGCAAAAGCGGCTCTGGCGCAAGGGCGGAACGTCAGGCGGACACATGCGAACTATCGTGCAACACCGAGCGCGCGCCGGGAAGAGACGCGGCTGTCGGGTATCAATCTGCCAATTGTGCCGAGTTATTGTGCGGATACGGCGTGCCGTGGGAACCCTGGCGTGATAGAGTATCGGGCGGTCAAGACGGAATCGAGAGAACCGCTTTTTGCAAGAGGTCCTTTTCCCGAAGGAACGAGCAATATTGGCGAGTTTTTGGCAATTGTCGAAACGCTCGAGATATTAAAGCGCCAGAACGACCGCGCGCCCGTGTATTCGGATTCGCGCAACGCGATCGCGTGGGTGGCGGCAAAACGGTGCAAGACGCAATTGGAGAGAAATGCGCGGAATGCGGAATTGTTTGAACGCATTGACCGCGCACAGGAATGGCTGAGGACGAACCGGTATCCCAATCGGATATTAAAATGGCGAACGAGAGATTGGGGAGAGAATCCGGCGGACTATGGGCGCAAGTGAGAGCTCATTCGCGTCGAAGGATGCTAACGTCGAAAGATGCTGTAGAGGTTCAAGTCGTTGTCGGCATAGAACTGGGTTAAAACGTTCATATGCGCGGATTGCGCAAGGGCGACAACTTCGGATTCTGTGACAAGATGCACATAGCGATAACCTGTGCCGCCGCGCTTCCAATCGAGGAGATAGTCGTCGGGGTCGAGTTGGGTCGGATCCAGCCCAACCTGTGACCAGTCTCGGATTTTTTTGCGGAGGCGGTCGCTGTGGGTGAACTGCCAGTTGGACATGACAAAAATGCCCCCGGGTTTCAGCAGCGAACGGATTTCGGTGATGATTTGAGAGCGGAGATCAAAACTCGGGATGTGATGCAGGACGGCAAGTGAGAGAATCACGTCGAAGGGGGCATGGTGACTGATTGCGTCGCGCCATGAAAAAGGGACCAGATTTGCGACATGAAATTCAGCGCGAACGCTCTGAAACGAGTCGGCTTGTGAATTTGCAAAGGCGACAAGTTCCGCCGAACCGTCAATTCCAAAGTAATCGAGCGCAAAACCCGCCTTTTCGAGAGCGACTGCAAGGCGTCCGTTGCCGCAGCCGATATCCAGCAGGCGGATACCATCCGAGAGGTAGTGTCGAAAGGGGTCGAGGTCCAAACGGTCGCCGGAGCGGGAATCCGAAAAATCATCGCTGAATTGCGAGTAAAAAATGCGATTGATTTCTAAAAGTTTATTGACGGTTTCCTCTTCCACAAGTAAGATTATAGCACGGCGGGAATCTGCAGCAGCGTGGTTCTCGGCGTCGCTACAGGTCCACATCAAAGAGACATGCTGATTCACGAACCCGAATCTACAGCTTGGGTGAACGTCAGGCAAGAGGAACTACTGGCGTTTTTTGATGCTGTACGCGCGGCGGGCAAGCTCTCGGCGACACAGTTGAATGCGCTGATGGTCAAGCATGTGCATGGGGCGGACGGAAATTCGGCGCCGCAAACTCTGGTCGTCGAGGCATACAAGGAATTGACGGCGCAGGGCGTCATCCCGTTCGAGCGGGAATTGTTTGAACGCTTGCGTCAAAAGCCGACGCGCACGATTTCGGGCGTTGCGCCCGTGGCGGTGTTGACCGGTCCGTATCCGTGCCCTGCCGATTGCATCTTTTGCCCCGACGCCAAAGGCGTGCCGCGCAGTTATTTGCCCGATGAACCTGCCGTCCAGCGCGCGATGCGGGAGCGTTTTGACCCATTCAAGTCCGTCAAGGTGCGGATGGATACGCTCGCATCAATGGGGCACCCCACCGACAAAATCGAACTATTGATCATCGGCGCGACGTGGTCAGCGTACCCCAAGAAATACCAGGAATGGTATGTGCGGCGCTGTCTGGATGCGATGAACGGCGGCGACCCTGCGAAAACGCTGGAAGAGGCGCAGGTGCGGAATGAGACGGCCGCGCATCGCAATGTGGGGCTGGTGATCGAGACCCGTCCCGATTATGTGGACATGGCAGAGGTACGGCGTCTGCGCTGGCTGGGCATGACCAAGATCCAGTTGGGCGCACAAAGCACGAACAACGAAATTCTGAAACTGAACCGGCGCGATCACACGATCGAGGACACGCGGCGCGCGGTGCGGCTGCTGCGGCTTGCCGGATTCAAACTGCACCTGCATTGGATGCCAAATCTGTATGGCGCGACGCCCGAAGGCGATGTGCGCGATTACGAGAATTTGTGGACGGATACGGCGCTGCGCCCGGATGAGCTCAAGATATATCCGTGCATGTTGATCGAGGACACGGAACTGTATCGCTTGTGGCAAGCTGGCAAATATCGCCCGTACACGGATGAGGAATTGATCGAGACGCTGGCGCAGGCAAAACGCTTTACGCCACCCTATTGTCGCATCAACCGCGTGATTCGTGACATCCCTGCACAGTATATTGCGGCGGGCAGCACGCAATCAAATTTGCGCGTGGTCGTCCAGTCAGAAATGAAACGGCGCGGATGGCAGTGTCAGTGCATCCGATGCAGAGAAGTGCGGAATGAGCGCGTTGACCGAGCGACGTTGGAAATGCAGGATTATCGGTACGAGACCGATGCAACGACCGAACATTTCTTGCAGTATCTGACACCGACCGGAAAACTCGCGGGCTTTTTACGTCTGAGTCTGCCGCACGCAGACGTGCCGAGCGACGAGATTCTGCCGGAACTGCGCGGCAACGCGATGGTGCGCGAGCTCCATATTTTTGGACCGGCAATCGAGTTGGGGACGAACGATGCGGGCAAGGTGCAGCACTCGGGGTTGGGGCGACGTCTTGCAGAACGCGCGATAGAAATTGCGCGAGAGGCGGGGTTCAAGCGGCTGGCGGTCATTTCCGCGCTGGGCACGCGCGAGTATTATCGGAAATTGGGCTTTGAACTGGAAGACCTGTATATGCTCAAGTCCATCTGAGCCTGTATTCAAGGGTTGGGAGAATCTAATGGCACCTTGACAACCAAATAACATCGGCGTAGCGTACCCTCCATCTTTGCTGGTGAAGGTGTGCCTTGAACTCAACCCAAGCCGAACTCTTTGCGCGCTCGTTTCAATCCCAAGTCGCTCGGAATCCCGGTGCGGCACTGCTGACCTTGCCGCTCTTGCGTGAACTGGGGGTGGTGGCGGCGGTGAATCGGCAATGTCCCAGCGCGCACACGGTAAGCCATGGGCAGATCACGCAACTGTTGGTCTGCAATCGGCTGCAAGCCCCGCGCCCACTCTACAAAGTGGCCGACTGGTTAGAACAGACGGCCCTCGCCACACCCCTAGCGGTGCAACCCGAACAGGCGCATGACACCCGCTTGGGGGAAACCCTCGATACGCTCTTTCCAAAACATCAGGCGATTTGGCAGGACGTGCTTCGCCAAGCCATCCAACACTATCAACTGCCCTTGGCATGGTTGCATTACGACATCACCTCGACCTATTTTGAAGGCCTGTACACCGAGAGCGAATGGGTCAAGTTCGGTTACAGTCGGGATCAACGTCCCGATAGCAAGCAACTCAATCTGGGCTTGAACGTGACGGGCGAGGGCTTACCCCTCGCATTTCGGGTGCTCGTCGGCAATACCGCGGAGGCGACCACGCCGCGTGATAATATGACGGCGGTCCACGCCTTGCTCAAAGAACTCCCGCCGACCGAAACGACCGTCGTGCATGATCGTGCGATGGCAACGCCGGAAACGCTGGACTGGTATGCGGCGCACCAGCAACGCTTTATCAGCCCGATGACCGCAGATGCGGCTTTGCAAACCCTAATTGATGCGGTGTCTGCGGACGAGTTGCACGCCGCCACCTTGGACTACGTGCCGCAACGGGCGGCGGCGAACAGTGTCCCGCTGTATGCGGCCGTTTGGCGGGAACACACCCTGACCTATGAAAGTCGCGCACTGCGGCTGCGGGTGTTGGTGGTGTATAGCCGCACGAAAGCAAAACTCGATGCGGAAAAGCGCCAAGCCCAGATGGACCAGTTGTGCCAACGCCTCACCACCATTCAGAAACACCTGAATCAGCGCAAATACAAACAGCGCACGTATACGCTCGAACAGATTCATCTGGCGCAGCGCGGCAATGCGGCGAAAACGCTGGTCGAGGTGGCGTTAACGGGCGAGGACGGTGCCCTCACCCTGACGTTTCAAGTGAATGCCGTCGCGCTGGCCCAAGCGCAACAACGCGACGGACGCTATCCGCTCGTGACCAATCGCTGGGACTTGAGTGCCGTTGAAGTCTTGCAACGCTTCAAGCAACAAGACCTGGCCGAGAAACGCTTTGCGATCGTCAAAGGCCCGCTCCAAATTCATCCGCTGTGGCTGCATAAAGACGAACGCTTGGTGAGTTTGGTCTTGGTCGTGATGCTAGCGT